>NZ_JAEPRF010000015.1:0-255969 GCF_022501545.1 Macrococcus sp. PK | reverse complement strand
TTTTTCACTTTGTTATTTTCGATGTCTTAAAACTGTGCATCGCTTGTTTTCAGCGACTTTTATATCTTATCAAGATGGATTACTTTCGTCAATACTTTTTTAAAACTTTTTTGTTTATTTTAAAATTAATTACGGAATGCTTACTGTTAAGCAAAATAAAACAGCGATTGAACGAGCATTCAATCGCTGTAATGATTAATGAACTACCTTATTTTTAAAGACGAATTGATAGATGATGATTAAGAATGAGGCCACTAAAATGCCAAAAGCCATATTATTATCTATCGTAGTAAATACGTTACTGTAATAGAAGAAAGACATAATAATCGATCCTGTCGTTGATCCAATAAATTTAAGCAAACTATAAGTGCTCATCATACTACCTAATTGATGAGGCGCTGCGCTTTCCTGTATCGTTACAATATTCTTTGTAAAAACTGTACCAAAAGATAGGCCTAAAAATGCTGATGCGATCGTTACCGCTATCGCATGATCAAAAATGAATATGATCAAACTTCCGATAATCATATATAAGAAACTTAATTGATAGACACGTTGTATCGTAAGTTTTGTTTCGAGCGTCTTCAATACAAATGTTGAAAGCAACCAGAATATCGAAATCGTAAATGTAGTCAGTCCTGCAAGCAAAGGACTCAATCCCTTTTCTGTCTGAAGGTAAATTGGCAGAAAGATATTTGTTCCCATCATGATAATCGCATATAGCATATCCGTACCCATCACGATGCCTATCCTCTTATTAAATGCTTTCACTGGGATAAACGGTTCGTCAATTCTGCTTTCATATTTTATGAATATGATTAATATCATCATCGCTAATATAAATAAAGCAGCATGAATAAACCAATGTGTTTCTATCAATAATGCACAAAGCAAGCTTCCAAGAAAGATATAAAAGTATATCAATCCTTTAAAATCAAATTTACTTTCTTGTTTCATTTCTTCAAACTTAAAATATTTAATGACAAGAAAAATTGCTAAAAACGCTAAAGGCACATTGACGTAGAATAAATAACTCCAATTAAGATACGTCAAAATAAGTCCTCCGAGTATCGGACCGACGATACTCGAAATACCCCATACCGATCCAACGATTCCCATCACTTTATAGCGGTAAGGAATTTCAAACGCTATCTTCTGTATGATATTCCCCATCGTCATCATAATTCCTGCACCTAACCCTTGCACTAATCTTGATGCAAGCAACATTTCAAATGTAAACGATAGTCCAGATAACATACTACCGATTATAAAAACAATAATACCGAGTAGCATTAACCGTTTAGCACCTAGCCGCTTCATCAATTCTCCAACAATAGGTGTTACAATTACAATTGCTATCATATAAGTAGTAAAAATCAATGCAAGTGACTTTGTTGCATTTAAATCTTTCCCTATCGCGGGCGTCGCAAGTGAAATTATTGATGTTTCAATCGCACTCATAAACATAATAATCACTAATGCACTAATTAATCCTCTTTTCATCTTATCCCTCCATAGGAAAAATCAGATTAAACTTGCGTCTAATCTGATTTATCTTTTCTTTCTATTCGATTTCTTTTTCTTATGCGATACAACCTGTGTTGATTTTGACTGTTTTGTATTCTGTACTGTTTCAATAACAGGTTCTACCCATGTACCTCGCGCTATTTTACGTGCTTTACGTTCTTCAAATGATAAACGATTGTACTTCGGCAATGATAATAACTGAAATGCATTACATAACAGCAAACTAAATATCGTGCAATATAGCCACATCATATCTTTTACTTTTAAAAATGGAATCAATTCAACAGTTGTCATCACAACCATAAAGAACATTGCCGGAATAAATACATTCTTTCCTGTAAGTTTATTCTTATAAATTGCAACTGCAACTCCAAAAATAACGATAAGCAATGGAATCCAGATAAATTTCAAGATATCTCCGTCCTGTTTACCGAAACGTAAATATCTGAAATACACTAAATCAATTATCGCAAACAAAATAATTACAGCCTGAATAGCATTCCATCCGTTCTTGAATATGCCTTGACCCATTTGATGAATAAAGAGATATGCAAAAAATGCCAGCTGGGAAATTGATGCAATCAGCAACCCATAACCCATAAACCAAACTAATGCGGCTAAAAATTCACCTATTTCACCTTTCACCAAGTAAACGGTCAGTTTGTCATATCCGAAAACTAAACTGACAAGCACTGTACAAACAAGGCCGATTAATAAAGTAATACCGTAAAATTTACCTAAATTCTTTAAAGTCACTTTAATACCTCATTACTTTTCTTCTGTTTTATTAATAATGCGCTCTGCCATATTTAAATAAATTTGGCCTAGTTGATGATCTTCAGCATAAACTGACGGTGCAAAAGCTTCTTCAGTCCAGTCAGGTTGTGCAAGTGGTAATTGTCCGATTAATTCTGTATTTAACTCAGATGCTAACTTCTCTCCGCCACCTTTACCAAACACATATTCTTTCTCTCCTGTCACTTTGCTTTCAAAGTATGACATGTTCTCCACTACACCTAATATTTCATGATCTGTGTGAATTGCCATAGCACCCGCACGTGCTGCAACAAATGCTGCTGTCGGATGAGGCGTTGTTACAATAATTTCTTTACTCTTCGGTAACATTGTATGAACATCAAGCGCCACGTCCCCTGTACCTGGTGGTAAATCTAAAAGGATATAGTCTAATTCTCCCCAATTTACTTCCTGGAAGAAGTTATTGATCATTTTACCTAACATTGGACCACGCCAGATAACTGGTGTATTCTCTTCTACGAAAAATGCCATTGAAATAACTTTTACCCCGAAACGCTCAACTGGTTTAATTCTATTTCCTTCAATTTCAGGTTTTTCTGAAATCCCCATCATATCAGGTACACTAAATCCGTAAATATCCGCATCAACTAACCCAACACGCTTTCCTAAGCGTGCTAATGCAACTGCTAAGTTAACAGAAACTGTAGATTTACCTACGCCGCCTTTACCAGAAGCAATCGCAATAAAATTCACTTTATCATCTGGTGAAATCAATCGTTCAATTTCAGAAGATGACTGGCCACGGAATTGTTCTAAAGCTTCGTCATCTAATTGTTCAAAACGAAGTCCAACAGTGTTTGCTCCATTCTCTTTTAATACTTCAACGATCTTCATCTGTAGATCTAGCTGTTCTTGTCCACCAAGTTTCGCGATACCGATCTTTAATGAAACATGATTTTTCTCTTCTTTAACTGAAACTTCCTTTACCCCACCAGTTTCTTTTAACGGAAGATTCACAACCGGATCATTTAACTTTTCGATTAATTCAATAACTTGTTCTTTTGTCAGCACAATAAACGCTCCTTCTCATTTCTAATAGCTATAGTTTAACAAAAGATTGTCACTTTGTATAAATTAATTTCTTATTCTAGGTTATATTCTATTAAAAGGGCTATAATAGATTACGGATTAAATTGAAAATAACGAAGATATACATATTGTACACATTTAAAGGAGACCACTATGACTAAAAACTACACTATTATGCAATACTTTGAATGGCATTCAAATGATGATGGTAATCACTGGAACAGATTAAAGGATGAAGCTGAATCACTTAAAGAAAAAGGCTTTGATGCAATCTGGTTACCACCGGCGACTAAAGCTGATCACGTCATGAATACCGGCTATAGCGTATATGATTTATATGACTTAGGTGAATTCGATCAAAAAGGACAGGTTCGAACAAAATACGGCACGAAAGAAGAATTAATCGCAGCAATCGAAGCACTTCATGAACAAGACATTAAAGTTTATGCGGATGTCGTTCTAAATCATAAAGCAGGTGCCGATGAAGCTGAAACAGTACGCGTTGTAGAAGTTGATCCGAATGACAGAAATTATGAAATTTCTGAACCATTTGATATCGATGCGTTTACAAAATTCTATTTCCCAGGGCGTAATAAAAAATACAGTGCGTTCGAATGGAACTATACACATTTCAATGGTACTGATTATGACCATCGTACTGGACGAACGGGTATATTTAAAATTTTAGGTGAAAATAAAGACTGGAATGAAAATGTCGATCAGGAAAAAGGCAACTTCGATTATCTGATGTTTACAAATGTTGATTATCAACATCCCGACGTACGCGAAGAGACAATTAATTGGGGTAAATGGTTTATCGATACATTAAATATTGATGGTATGCGTCTTGATGCAGTAAAACATATTGAAAGTTATTTTATACGTGACTTTGTACATGCAATGCGCGAACATCGCGGTCAAGATTTCTATTTTGTCGGTGAATTCTGGAATCCAGATCTTGAAGTGAATGAGAACTTTTTAGATGAAGCAGAATACAGCTTAGATTTATTCGATGTAAGACTACACTTTAACTTTAAAGCTGCTTCAGAAGGTGGCGCTGCTTATGATCTACGTCAAATATTTGATGGCACTTTAGTGAAAGAGAATCCTGAGCAAGCAGTAACTTTTGTAGACAATCATGATTCGCAACCAGGAGAAGCTTTAGAATCATTTGTTAAAGATTGGTTTAAACAATCTGCATACGCCCTTATCTTACTTCGTGAAGATGGTTTCCCATGTGTATTCTATGGCGATTATTATGGTATTGGCGGAGAACATCCAATTGATAGTAAACAGATGGCGATTGATCCTTTACTCTATGTCCGTAAATTAAAAGCCTATGGCCAGCAAGATGATTACTTCGATCATCCAAATGTTGTCGGTTGGGTTAGACGTGGATATGCTGAAGATAAATCAGGATGTGCTGTCATCATTAATAACAGCGAACAACCTGCTGAAAAACAAATGTTTGTTGGCGCAGATCGTGCCGGACAAACGTGGTATGACTATACCGACACCATTGAAGAAGGCGTGGTTATCGATGAAGAAGGTAATGGTGTCTTCAAAGTAAATCCAGGCAGTGTGTCTGTATATTGTGAAAAAGAAGCATAATTAAAAAGATGACTGATCAATTAATCTGATCAGCCATCTTTTTTAAATATTATAAATGTTTCACTTCAGGTAATGGTTTCACTTGTGATTCAATCCATTTGCGTTTTGCTTCAAGAAATGGTGGTAAAGATAAACTTTCGCCTAATGATTCAAGCGGCTCATTCACATCAAATCCTGGACCATCCGTTGCAAGTTCTATCAATATGCCTTGTCGCGTTCTAATATAAAGCGATTTAAAGAAATGACGATCTACGAACCCACTAGATGGTATATTATTTTCTTTAATAAAATCTATCCACTCTTGTAATGCATCTTCATCTTTAACACGCAGAGCAATATGATGCATGCTACCTTTACCTGGACGTTCTTTCGCTTCAGTATTATGCACTACTTGCAATTCATCGCCAGTGCCACCAAGGTCTGAACTAAACGTTAGTATTTGCTGTTGTGTGACTGGATGCACAAACGATCCAGTACTTCTATAGCCGAATATTTCTGTTAATACACTACTAAATCCTTCTGCATCTTGAACATCCATCTTAAACGGCCCAAGACCTGTAATACCAAATTCAACGGGTACAATACTTTTCTCCCATGGTGTACCTGCAGCTACACCCGAATTTGTACGGTCTGAAACTAACGCGAGACGTTGACCTTCAAAATCTTCAAACTCTAATGTTAGTCTACCGTTAATCTCAATCGGTGTATCATGATACACATTATATTGCTCAAAGCGTTCTTTAAAATAATGTATCGCTTCATCGCTTTTTACGCGCAATGCTATTTGCGAAATACTATTTGTCCCGCGATATGTGCTGCCGACGTTTGGTATTTCAAAGAATGTAATGTCCGTACCCGGATTTGCCACGCCATCTGCATAGAATAGATGATACATCGACGGATCATCCTGGTTCACTGTCTTCTTCACTAAACGCATCCCTAATATTTCAGTGTAAAATACTAAATTTTTTGCAGCATCTTTTGTAATACCTGAAGCATGATGTTGTCCTAATATTTTTCTCATGTTTATCTACCTCTTTTAATTTTAAAGTTTATTTTAAAGTTTTATATTAAATTTATTCCGAAAATTTATTCCCGTTTCACGATTATTTATGTTTTATCTTTCGAAGCAACTGTAATAATTCTTTTTGTTCCTCCTGATTAAGTCCACCAAAAAGTTCTTCCTGCAATGCAGTGTGTTTAGGTCTCAGTGTTTCAATAACGTGTTTCCCTTTGTGGGTCAATCGTATATGTTTCACTTTCCATTCCTGCGAACGTTCTATTAACCCATCGGCTTCTAATTTCTTAAGCAAATGCGTAATATTCCCTTTCGTGACAAACATTAATTCTGATAATTCATTTTGTGTACATCCAGGATGTGTATCTATTTGATTCAAACAGTCGAAGTGACTAGATGAATACCCTGTCTCTTTTAATTGTTCATTAATTTCTTTCAGAATATCGTTATAAATGCGTGCGATATTAAGCCACACAAGATAACTTCTATTGGTTTCCATCTTCTCACCTCTTTTATCAGTTTAATATTAAACTGATAAATGTCAATAGACTAGCACTGAAGTACTAGTCATCTTCTTTATTCAAATCTTCACTATCAGGATAGAATATTTCAGTTAAGTAATAAAGTAAGCTTATGACTGCCAGTATAACAAAGAAATTTATCTTGATATGCTGGTAATTAATATGAACACCAAAATAAAACACGATTGTTGATATACCAATCGTCAATAAATGGAAGTACCATCCTTGAAAATATTTATTATCTGGTTGCATGCTTTTTACGTCATCTAATATATATTCTATGACGACAAGCAGGAAATAACCTATCGCAATATATGATCCATAATAGAAACTATTATCCATCACATTCTCATTATACGTAAATTCAGCCAGCCTGAAATATATAAGAATACGACTTAAACCATACATTCCAAACGTAATCATCAAAATAAATGAGGCACCGGAGATTAATACAACTGATAAAACAAATAAAATCGTGAATATAGAACCTTTAGGAAATTTAAATTGTTTCATCAACTGCCCCCCTCATTATTTTTCCATTCCCTTTTTTTTGTGCTAAATAATCTAAATATAGATTAACAAAGTATTTTGTTTTTGTGTAAAATAAAATAAACAAGGTTTTTATTTTACGTTTCAGTAAAATTTATACTTTTAATATTTGTTCTATTGAATTTTATTGTATAATAAAGGAATAACTTAATCGTTAAAGGAGATTTACACATGAACACTATATTGGTTACTGGTGGTGCTGGTTATATCGGATCACATACAGTTACAAAGTTGCTTAATTCTAATTATAACGTAATTGTGGCTGATGACCTATCAACAGGGCACAAAGATGCAGTTGATAGCCGTGCAAAGTTTTATCAATGTGATGTAAGCGATGAGAAACAGTTCTCAAAAATATTTGATCTTGAACAGATTGATGCAGTCCTACATTGTGCCGGGAAGATTGTCGTTAGTGAGTCTGTAAAAGATCCATTAAATTATTTTGAACATAACGTATGTGGATTAAATAGTGTATTACGTGTTATTGCAGACAAAGGTGTAAACAAATTTATGTTCTCATCAACGGCTTCAATCTATGGCAATAATTCATTTAATATTAAAGCAGTGGAATCTACACCTATTGCTCCAACTAATCCTTACGCTGAATCAAAACATATCGGTGAACAAATGATTCACTGGGTAAGCGAAAGATATGGTATCAATTACGTTATCTTTAGATATTTTAATGTGGCTGGTGCAATGCTGGATGGGTCTAATGGACTGCGCACAAAAAATCCAACTCACTTAATCCCTTCTATTAACAGCACATTGCTCGGGAAAAGAGAAGTGTTCGAAATCTTTGGCGATGATTACAACACAGAAGATGGTACATGTATTCGAGACTTTATCCATGTCTTCGATCTTGCAAAAGCACATCAACTTGGAATGGATTATTTATTTAACGATGGTACATCAACTGTATTTAACCTGGGTACAGAACAAGGTTATTCAGTAAAACAAGTTGTAGATGCAGCGCAAAAAGTAACCGGCCTGACACTTAACAAAAAGATATCAGAACGTCGTGGTGGAGACCCGGATTTTGTGCTAGCGAATGCTACGAAAGCACGTGCTACGCTTAACTGGTCACCAGAATATACATTAGGCGATATGATTCTTTCTGATTATAACTGGCGAAAGAAATTATAGATGCATATAAAAAGAGTCACACAATAAAATGTGTGGCTCTTTATTAGTTATTTTAAGTTTTCAGCTTGGTATACTATTTTTCCATCAATTACGGTTGCAGCTACTTCGATACCCTGTAACTGATATCGCTCCACTTTAAAAGGGTCCTCTTTAAGAATCGTAAAATCAGCAATCTTACCTTCCTCAATCGTTCCATATGCTGGTACATTATCTGCAACTTTAGCTGCTTCAGTCGTATAAAGTGATATCGCTTCAAAGACACTGAGTGCTTCTGTCATATTATAGCCATCACTTTTATCATCTGCTGCTTTACGATTTACTGCAGCAGCAATACCTGATAGTGGTCTGAAATCTTCTATCGGGCTGTCAGAACCTCCTCCGCAAATAATGCCTTTATCAAGTAATGATTTCCATGGATAGCTGTAACGGATACGCGATGCACCGACTCTTTCGATTGCCCATGGAAAGTCAGAAGCAACAAACATCGGCTGTATGTCACATATTATATTAAGTCGCGCCATTCTTTCGATTAAATCTTCTCTTAAGAAACTCACATGTATCAATCTATCTCTGCCACTGCGCGGTGGATAAGCTTCTATCGCATCAAGCACCATTTCAACTGCTTTATCCCCGATCATATGTACAGCAATATTTACATCTAAATTGCGTGCTTTTTTCACTTGCTCGGCAAGTTCATCTGGCGTATAAATCGCGAGTCCATATGTATCTTCATCACTATACGGTTCGCTAAACAAAGCAGTTCTACCACCTAATGCTCCATCTGCATAAAATTTCATCGCATCTGGTCTAAAATAATCATTATATTCAAACGCATATTGGACGACATCTTCAATGACCTCCGTATGGCGTAAAATATTTATTCTAAAAGGATTATCCTTATTAATAACATTTTTATATGCATTCAACACATCTTTGAAATCATTATAGTAAGCAAGATCCTCTGTATGAACACCTGTTAAACCTGCCTGCGTAAATTGCTGTACTGCATATTCAACGTGACCAGTTAGCGATGCTTCATCTTCTATTGATGCAACTTCTAACATCGCTTCCATTGCATTGTCATGCACCCAACCGTTTAACACGCCATCTACCTTCTCATAATGCCCACCTGGCATATCAGCTACATTGTCATTGATATTAAAATACTCAAACACACTTGAGTTAACAATTGCTGCATGTCGGCAAACACGTTTAATAATCACCTTCTTGTCAGTGATTGCATCAATATCATCTTTCGTTATTTTATATCCATCTAATTGATTTTCATTATAGCCTTCACATATTAAAAAGCTGCTATCATCCATATTTTCAGTTGCATTACGAATTTTTTCGATGATAATCTCTATATCATCATCATCTTTAAAATTTACACCTCTCAGTGCAATTCCTGTTCCAACAAGATGAATATGTGTGTCTACAAAACCTGGAAACATTGCGTTTCCATTTAAATCTATGTATTTAACATCTTTTAAATCCGGTACTTCCTGATAAATTGCTTTTATGTGATTGCCTTCAACAAGTACTGCCTGAACTGTTTCATCCTCACGCTTCATCGTATAGATCGGACCGTTAAAATATAGTTCCAAGATTACCCCTCCAAATAAAAAAAGATATACTAATTAATATTAGTATACCTTTATTATCTGATGATTTAAAATTCTAATCCTAAAGCTTTAAATGTATCGCCTTCACTTAAATCGCCGGCTTCACAACCTTTTTTAAACCATTTCATACGATCAGCACTTGATCCATGTGTAAATGTATCTGGATTTGCTCTACCAATTGCTTTTTCCTGAATCGTATCATCACCTACAGCATGCGCTGCTTTAATCGCTTCTTCTAGGTCACCTTCATCAGTGTACCCCATTTCCTGTGCATGTTTCGCATACACACCAGCTAAATAGTCTGCCTGTAACTCAACTGCAACTGAATATTTATTGTATTCAGTTTCAGATAATTGATTTCTTAATTGGTGGAATTTCGGTAGGATACCTAATTCATTTTGGACGTGGTGACCTACTTCGTGTGCAATAACATAAGCCATCGCAAAGTCTCCAGGTGCATTAAACTTTTTATCTAATTCATCCATGAAAGATAAATCAATATAAACTTTTTGATCTGTCGGACAGTAGAAAGGTCCCATCTGTGCGCTTGCATTACCACAGCCTGAACGCACACCATCCGTATATAGCACTAGTTTAGGTTCAGTATATGTACGATCATATTTCTTAAATAATTCATGCCATACATCTTCAGTATCTTTAAGAACAACTGACGCAAACTGACCACGTTCATCTAATGACTGTTCAGTCTTAGTATCAACTTGTTCAGCCTCTTTCTTCACATTACCTGTTTCAAAAGGATTATCTTGAGAACCAGAGCCACCTGATGTTGCGCCATTATCTTGTGTTTGTTCTTGTTGTGAAGGATCTCCACCAAGAACACCACCTAAATCTCCAGGGTTCCCCCCCATTAACATAAAAATAATCACGGCTATAACACCTAAACATCCCATTCCGCCTCCGCCGATAACCATCGGACTTCCGCCGCCTGAGAATCCGCCACCAGATCCTCTTGCATCCTCAACGTTCGAACTACCTTGTCGACCTTGCCATTTCATATACGTTCCCCCTACTCGGTTGATTGCTAACATAATAGTTAATATTACTTACCCTAAATTGCTATGTCGCAATCATAAAAATGTTATAAAATTTATTTAATCGCTTTTATAGCATCGATTGAAGAAAGACCATCAACGACAAGGTACTGACCATTTACAAAACGTTTCACTTTAACTTTCTCTTCATTTACCTGATCACCATAGATTTTATTGACGTAATATTCTTTTACCGGGTGTGCAAGTTTCTTTTTATTTTTATGTGTTGTTAACTTTTTCTTCACGTATCGCTCTGGTAACCAAATATGATCTTTATAGGATAGATGAATCTTAACATTCATCTTATCTCCGACGTATAGATTTTTATGATGATCTAAACTACCTTGATATAAAAAGCGTTGTGTATCAGCTTCAGGATTTACTGCCAACTGCTCATATGTATCCACAGTTCCATTGTATGATTTATCTTTGTTTTGCACGTGTTTAGCATCAAATTTTAATCCTTCTTCAAGGAAGTCAATCTGCTTTCTGCTTGCTGTTCCTTCTACAAAGTACTTCTCGTCTGTCACAACCAGAATCGGTTTTTTCTGTGCTTTTTCTGAGAATTTCTCAATTTGAGCTTTATCCAGTTTAACAACTTTTCCGTCCGTACTTGCTTTAACTGTTAATTCATCTATCTTACCTGAAATTTGTGTCTGCTTTTCCTTTAATATATCAATATTGTTCTCTGCTTTAGATAGTTCAGAATCCAGCCAGTTTAACTGAGCTTCAATTTCATCAAGTTTATTTTCAGAAGAAGTGTCGCTTTCCATCATTTCCATCGCTAGAATTTGTCCTTCAATCTGATCTTTCTCAATCATCTTGTTATCTAATGAAAGACCAACTTCTTTTTCTTTAGAGAACAGGGCTTCATCATTATATGTGAACAATGGATCACCTTTTTGGACGGTATCTCCTAGTTCCACATGCATGAGAACCGGCTCTTTCTGTTCACCTTCCTGAAAATAGTTCGATAAGTTCTGTTTAACTTTACCATCGACATTTAATACGTGTGTCTTTATACGTTCATCAATTTCAATCGTATTCTTCTTATCCTGTTCATTTAAGTATAAAAATATGACACTTGCTAATACCAACGCAAGTACAATTAACGATAAGACAACCGGCAAAAACCATTTATTCTTCATTACATTCACACGCCCTATGCCAAAATTTCAATTTATAATGCACAACACATTACACATCGTTTATTACTTTTATCTACACATCCAGAAGATTTAATTTCTCTTCTCTAAACTTAAAGCTATTTAATGAGACGGTCATCATCTGATTTAATATGCGCATTAAAATCATCCATATTAATCTTTTTCTGAGATTGATAATACTTATACGTTAATCCGATAAGCATTAAAGCAGCAAATAAAGATACAAACCCCATCCAGCTGACTTCTCCTCGTCCGGGACCAATGATGTAATAGTATGATAAATAGAGATTTATAGCCACAAGCGCTAACATCATGATAATGACATAAATATGTGTTTTAGATTTCAAATGGTTCACCTCTACAATAATTTATTATTGATTAAGTCCTGACGTGCTGTTTCAACACTATCTTTTCCTTCTTTATTCTTTAACGGACTAAATTCACTTGCACGGTCCACTTGTAATGTCTTAAATGATTGACCATAACGGAAGATGTCAAAATAAAACTTTTCAAACTTTAATGTTGATTGTTTTACAGGATTTAATTCACCGTCTAATTGTTCTAAGTTCTTGATTGCTAAGTGATAGGGTAGTTCGCTTTCAGCATGTGCTATTAAATAATCTAATTTAAAGATGTGAATACCAATATTTGCGTTGCGATATGTATTCTCTTCACCTTCAGGTAATTCAGTGTACTCCATAACTTGTTTAACACCTTCAACTTCAATAACACGTCCTACACTTTCATTATCCTTAGCTGCAATTGTCTTTGTAGTAACATCTGACTGACTGTCTACAGCTAATCCACAAAGAATTGGATCTAACACTTTTACGAGAACATTATCAATATTATTAATGTAAAGATATTCTACGCCTTTGTCCTTTAAAGCGTTGTTCACACCAGTTGAATGTAATGCTTCAAAAATACCACCATTGCCATTCGGCGTTGTAAGAAGTGATTGTTCTTTATTTAACAATAATTCACCTGACTCACTCAATGCCACGATATTCGGTTGCTTAAAGAAAGTAATATTTTCTTTTGGCATACCAAAATAATGATGTGCTTCAAAGTAAGCTAATGTTTCCTCGTGATTAATGTCACTTGTCATAATTGTCCATGGTATATTGATACTATATGCTTCATTGTAAGTAATAATTTGTTCAGCCTGAAATTCAAACAAACTTTTCCCATCAAATTCAAATGTACCTTTAGGTCCTGGATGTTCTAAACGTGTACCTTGACCACCTGCCATCAATACAGGTGCTATTTTAAGTTGTTTAATTGCTTCTAACCCTTTTTCTTTATATGTAATACGCATTTCTTCTGACATTTCATCTTTAATGATTGTCTCAACGTCTTTAATTTCACCTTGTGGTAACTTTACCTCTCGATTAACATAAACTTCATCATATAACTTTTGGATGCTATCAAAGTCCTGCTGTTCCAGCATATTTTGTAACTCAACCTTTTTTTCATCAGATAAGTGCTCTAATTGTGTTGCTAAAGTTGTATGACCGTATTGTTTTAATTTATTGTTCATCCGTGAAATTCTCCTTAGACTTTATTATTTTAAAATTATGTTTATTCATATTTTATCATGATTAGTTTAGCCATACTAATGTTCTATGAAACATTTCTGTATAAAATAGATACATCGTTAACACACTAAAAGTCGTTGCAAGTGACAAATCTAAAATCCCTCCAGTCTTAAATGTAAAAGGGAAAACAATCTTCTTATTTATCGGGAAGAATAAAGTTACGCCACGCGGTGTTAACATATCTAATAACAAATGGCTGATTACACCGATTACTGCACTGATCACATATATCGTATTAACATTCAGTACAATGAGTAATATACCTGTAAGTAACATAAAAAAGATTGAATGCGTCAGTGTACGATGCCCAAAAATAAGTGCAATTAACGAACTGATTGGCCATATCTTTTTCCCGAGCTTGCTACCAGCATGGCAAATATCAGGTACGATACTAAACAGTGCTGTAGTACCGATAATACCAGCGAAAGAACTGATATCATAAGCAGCATGCATACCATAAGATGTGCCGATCAGCACACCGAGTGCTATATGTGTTTTTCCAGTCATTAGACACATCTCCTTCATATTTGACACTTCTGTGAAACACATCACATATCCATTGAAATATATTTCACATATTATTATACTAGCATTATAAGTCAATGAGTATTAAATAAATGAAATAACCCCCTTTATTTCGCCCAACTCATTCTAGTCAAATGTTTATAACTACATTTGAACACAAAAAATCGACTCATTTTAGTTTGAGTCGATTTTTTGTGTTCTTGTCAGCCATTTTAAAGCTTCACGTTCTGACAATGGTGAGAGTTTATTGGAAGAGATAAAATCTTTTACGAATACAGCATTCGTCTTTGAATATTCTCTTAGTACCCAACCAATCGCTTTACGAATAAAAAATGCTTTATCATCTTTCGTATTTAGAATAAATTCTGTGAGCAATATTTCGTTCATTTTATCCTTATATTTTAGTTGATGTAAAAGACTAGCGCGTTGTAGCCAGAAGTTATCAGAACGATTCCATTCTCGCATCTTCTGTTCTCCTATGTTACGTTCTCTTAGTACTATTGACCCAACGATATTCGGTGCGATTGTATCTACCGAGTCCCACCAGCTATGTGTCGTTAAAAGTCCTTCAATATAATCAAGATCAGTCACATTAAACAACTTTTCTTTTTTATTAAGAATCACCATACCAATATAGTGATATTCTCGTTCTCTCTCAAGAAAACAATCGTCCACCAGTGTTTTCACACCTTCTTTAGTAGCTGGTAATCCCTGTTTAAATAATACTCTCATTACAGGCGCAGTTACACTCTTCTTAATACCGAGAAATGGAAAGTTATTTTTCATATAACTTTCCATCGAATGTTGATGATCATTATTTTTTAGAGGAATGTATGCTGCTTTAATATCATTGATTGTTATCATCTGAATTGTCCTGCACTGCTGACCTCGATTGTTGCGCTGTATCCTCTTTTGTCAGCGTATTTTTTTGTTCTGTCGTTTTCGGTTCTGTCGTTCTTACTTCATCAGATTCAGAAGTTTGAGGCGGTTCTGTCGTTTTCGGTTCTGTCGTTTTCGGTTCTGTCGTCTTATCCGGTTTAGCAGGGATGACTTCAGTTGTAATCGGGACAGTGCTCTTCTGTTCATTTGTGACCTTCTCTTGTTTTTCAATCGTTTTCTCTTCAGTTTCGGTTTGAACTGCCAAATTACATTGACCACTTCTACAAATATAGCCCTCACTCGTCAGATTGTTCCACGCTTTCGAATATTCAGAAGTGTGACTAATATCCTGACAATCAGCTGTTTTTTCTTTGCCCGGAGTTACAAGGCAAGTTCTTGCAAGATTATACCGTTCTGTATCATAACCTCTTGATGTTTGAACAGTTTTAGTTGTAGTTGTAGTTGCTGTACTGTTTTTTTCTTTCTTTTCTTTCGTACTATTCTTTTCTTTTTTTGCTGTTTTTTTAGTATCATCAGTCTTTTTCTTATCAACTGGTGGTTTTACTTTCACTTCTATATCAGGCTTATGATCGACTTTTTTAGGTGCATCTTCTGCCTTACCACACGCACAAAGTACTACTGACATGAGCAAAATACTTATCCACTTTTTCATTGTTTCTCTCCTTAGATGTATGAAATTAACGACATACAATGTAAGTATTATACCACATGCACTAAAAATGTGTAGAAACACTATTTATCCTGTACTTAAGCATCATTTCAGCACGACATAATAGAGTTTTGCTATGATGATGATAGAAAAGGCGGAGGTGTATATATGCAGGAAAATACAAAAGGGGTACTATATGCAGGTGGTGCATATTTATTATGGGGATTACTTCCTACATATTGGCGTTCAGTCAATACCTTCAACCCTTATGAGATATTATTTCATCGCGTTATCTGGTCAGCTGTATTTATGGTGATCTTGATTGTCGCATTAAAGAAATGGAGCACCTTTAAAACAGATACGAAAGCGTTATTCAATCGTAAAAAAGAATTGATTGCACTGATTATCGCTAGTATCGTAATTATGGTGAACTGGGGTATATTTATCTGGGCGATTAACAACCATCATGTATTGCAGGCTAGTCTTGGATATTACATCAATCCATTGATGAGTATCGCACTTGGATTTATTTTTATGAAAGAACGTTTTAATATACTAGAGACGTTTGCGATTATCTTTGCAGCAATTGGTGTATTTTATATGACAATCAGCAGCGGTACTTTCCCACTCATATCAATTATTCTTGCTATGAGTTTTGCATTATATGGGCTGATGAAGAAGTTTGTCAATATCGATGCTATCTATAGTATCGCACTTGAAACAATCATATCATTACCAGTAGCAATGCTTGGTCTCTTCCTATTAGCAAGACAAGGTGAACAGCACTTCGGTATGAATCACACGAGTTTTCTAATACTTTTTGCCGGGGTCGCTACTGCAGTACCACTCATCATGTTTACAGCAGGCGCAAAGCGTATCCCATTATCTTTAATCGGCTTCTTACAATATATTTCACCAACTTTAATATTGCTACAAGGTGTCTTTTTGTTCGGGGAGTCATTTAGTATGACCGACCTTATAACATTCTTCTGTATATGGACGGGTCTTATCCTTTATAGTTATAGTAAGTATATGCAATTTAAGACAATGAAACGTAAAAAACTGCTCAGTTAACATCACTGAGCAGTTTTTCTATTCAAAGATATATTTATTCTGACTTGAGATAAAAGCAAAAATAAACATCACAATCGTAATCACAAAGAACATAATATAACTCGGTGTGTGACTATTAAATACATCATGTAAATATCCGAGCAACATCGGACCGATAGCAGCTACAAAATACCCGACGGATTGACTGAAACCAGACAATTCAATCGCATCTTCAGTAGTCCTGGCACGTAGTGAGAAGAACAACATGCATAAACTAAATGCCGCACCACCTGCCAGACCAGTCGCTATCATGGCAATTACGATAAATATCGTCTTGTTAACTAGCAATGCACTGAAGCCAATTAGAAATAATGCTGTAAATAAATACACAAGTGGACGTTGATTTTTCATTTTCATTGCAATAACAGGCATTAGAAAAGTCATCGGCAACTGAGCAAACTGATTGAGCATTAAATAATAACCCGCTGCTTCCTGACTAACGCCATATGACATTAAAATATCAGGAAACCATGTAACAGTTGAATAAAAGTTCATCGACTGAAATCCCATCATTAAAGCAATTGCAATCGCAAGTTTAGATTTATATATAGGACGCTTACTTTCTGTTACAGTTAATCTTGGATTATATTTCAGTTGTGGCATCCATAGTAAAATACCTGCAATACTAAATAATATCCAGAATCCTAATGAATATTGATACCCTCCATCATTAACCATACTCAATGGCACACTTAAACCACCACCGATACCTGCTGTCATATTCATCGTTGCAGCAAACACGCCCGTCATCAATCCCATCTGTTGAGGGAAACGCCATTTTACAAAGCTCGGAAGTATTACATTTCCTATCGCTATGCCAATACCAATCAATACCGTACCCGTTAACAACATAGGGATGTTAGGAATAATACGAATGATAAGACCACAGAGTAGAATAAACATGCCAATCATCAATGCAGCGCTCATCCCTACTGAACGAGAGAAACGCGCCACAAACGGTGATACCATGCCAAACATCATCAGCGGAATCGTTGTTAGCATTCCAAGTAAGGCTTTCGGAAGATCTAATGCTTCACCTATTTCTGAAATCATCGGGCCAATTGCTGTAAGCGGTGCTCGTAATGTCGAAGCAACGACAACAACACCGAGTAGTAATATCAACATTTGAATTTTTTTATTCAATTTTGTCCTCCTTAATCGCTCTATTTTTAACGATTGTTTGTTAATTCAATCATATCACGTAATTTTCATTTTTTTTCGGGAAAAAACATCGGTTTAATTGTAAGTCGTCATAAAAAGGAGTATATTTATGGTATCAAATAAATAAGGATGTGTATTAAAAATGGCAATGAGAATTACTAAGAACGATAAAGAAGTAAATATCAAATGGCGTGTTGCTGACATCACAATTCCGAACGAAGACATCTTAGGCGTAAAAGAAGATACAAACATCTACGCTGGTGCAGATGAGAATAACGATGAGAAAGTAGTACGTATCGGTTCAACTTTTGGTAAAACTAATCGTATCCTTTTAGACACTAAAGATAAAAAATACATCATCTACACACACAACGACAAAAAAATCATCAATGAATTAAATAAGTAATTGTAATACGATGGAGGCCGGGTTTATATACGGCCTCTTTTTATGTTTATTTGTATTATATTTTTTGCCCGTCTTTGCCGGATAATACGCGTATCCGGAAAAGATGACACATCTCTCACCTATTTTCCGCCTGTCTTTTCCGGATAGTACGAGTATCCGGAAAAGATGACATACACTAGCACCTATTCCACCACTCGCCTTCTTTAATAAGCATCATCATTCATATTACTATCCTCTTTCCACCAAGTTTTGTTACTATAAACGTGAAGATAAAGGAGGCAATACAATGGAACAATTAAAAGGAAAAGTTGCTTTAATTACAGGTGGTTCTAGTGGTATCGGTCTTGAAATTGCGAAAGCTTTAGCACAGGAAGGCGTAAATATCGCAATTACCGGACGTAACTTTGATAAGTTAGAATCAGCTATCACAACACTCGATCAATACGACATCGATACGACAGCAATTGTTTGTGATAATAAAAATGCAGAAGATATAAAATCATGTGTCGCACATGTTCTTGAAACATTTGAGCGAATTGATATATTAGTAAATAACGCAGGTGTAATGAAAAATGCACCTTTCTTAGAAACATCAGAAGCATTATTAGATGAGCTCATCCAGACAAATGTATACGGTCCATTCCGCTTTATGCAGGAAGTAGCACCAGTCATGATTAAACAAGGTCAAGGCGATATCGTTAATATGAGCTCTATGTCAGCAGTGAATGCTAATGCCAATTCAAGTGCTTACTCAGCTACAAAATTTGCACTTTCTGGTATGTCTGATAGCTTTATGCGAGAAATGCGTCCGCATAATATCCGTACATTTCTTATTCACCCTTCAGCAGTGCTAACAGACTTAATCGGTGAACCGTCACTTGAACCTGAATCAATGACACACCCTGAAGATATTGCTGAAGTTATTGTGAGCCAATTAAAATTAAATCGACGTACATTTGTTAAACACACTCAAATCTGGGCGACAAACCCAATTAAAAAATAAGGATGTAAAATAATGTATATCGTAACAAATAGAATTAAAATGAAAAAAGGTTTTGCTGAAAAAATGGCACCAATGTTTACTAAAGGTGGCGACATTACAGAGCTAAAAGGATTTACTAAAATCGAAACTTGGTCAATTCAGAATTTAGATGAATATGACGAACTACATGTAAACACATGGTGGGAAACTTTAGAAGATTTCGAAGCATGGAAAACAAGTGATGCATTTAAAAAAGCACACGTACAACGCGGTAATAAGTCAGAATCTGAGAAACAGGACTCACCGATGTTAGGTTCAGAAATAGTAATTGCAAAGCTTGAAACAGAGGTTAGTAAATGATTAAAGTTGTATTCACCTACACAACTAAAAATGAATATCTACCTGAACTGATGCATAAGTTTCAAGTATCTGCGGATCCTAAATTTAATTCAACGCCATCGAGTACTGATATTAAAATGTATAGACAAACAAATGATACAACTACGACAATCGTACTAGATATTTTCTACAATTCAATAGCTGATTACGAAGCACGCACAGCGTTTGAACGTAGTCAAGAGGATTGGAATGCCATTTGGTTTGCAGTTGATACTAAACATACACTTGAGTCGGTAGAAATATATGAATGTTTATAAAAAGAAGCCCGAACTGCTTAAACAGTTCGGGCTTGATTTTATACCTTAGAAGATTAAATGTGCCATAAGCGTAATAATTGGAAGACATATAATCGTTCTCATCAAAAAGATAACAAATAGCTTCGGTAAGCTGACCGGTATTTTAGAACCTAAAATTACCCCACCTACTTCAGATAAGTAGATTAATTGAGAAATACTGAGTGCACCAATGATAAAACGTGTTAAATCTGACTTTACATCTGAGATTAAAATTGAAGGCAGGAACATATCTGCAAATCCAATTAATATCGTTTCAGATGCAGCAACTGCGTCTGGTATTTGCAATAAATTAAGTAAAGGTACAAACGGCAGCCCTATATATGTAAAGAACTTCGTATGTTCTGCGACAATCGTTGCTAATGTTCCGATTGCCATTACAACAGGTAATACGGCAAACCACATATCCCCAACAGTCTTCACCCCTGATAACCAGAACAGCTTCCATCCTGGTGCTTTAATCGCTTTAACTGTCGCATTGTGATAACCATAACTTACAATCGTATGTCCTTCAGGTGTCGTCTCATCAATAATTTCTGTACTGCCATCTGCATATTGATCTGGCACTTTTGATAATGGCCAGATACGTGGCATAATCATCGCTGCAATTAAGCATGATACGATAACTGTCCCGTAAAAGGCGAAGAAATGATTCATTAACCCTACTTGATCACACACTACTATCGCAAACGTAATCGATACAACTGAGAATGATGTTGCAATAACAGTCGCCTCTCGACGTGTAAAGAAATTCCCTTCATATTGTTTCGACGTAATCATTACACCTACTGTACCATCTCCGATAAATGAAGCTAAATTATCTACTGCAGAACGTCCCGGTAATGTAAATAACGGACGCATTACTTTTGAGAACATCGGTCCTAAAAATTCAAGTAAACCATAATCCATTAAAAATGGTAAAAACAGACCTGCAAAGAAAAAGACTGCAATTAAAGTTGGCAATAACCCAGAATAAATTAATTGTCCTGTGGCTTCTGTATCAACAAAAGGAACATTCATTTTAAAATAAACAATCGTTGCAAATACTGCACCTATTAACCTAACAATGCACCATATCCAATTCACATTAAATAAAGTATTAATATAAGATGATTTAGGTTTACTAATAAAACTAAAATAAAATGTAAATAATATCGAAATCATAATTACACTATAAATCAATGTTGGTGTTGTATTACCCAGTACATTTAAAAACCACTTGGCAAGTACAGCCACAGGCAAACTCGTCTTACCATCAACTTGTAGTGGTGTTAAAAATAAAAATATACCGATAATACTTAAAATAATAAATTTCAGCTGACCTATCTTCCAGGTCTTCTTATCATATTGTTCCATTACGTTCCTCCATTTTTTATTCACAAAAATTAATATTTATACATTAACACACTAAAATTACTGTGTAAATACCATTTCAAAACATTCATTTTTTTGAATATTCGAATAATAAAGACCATAATAATACCCAATCGATAATTTCGATTGGGTATACAGTTTTATTTTACTTCTTTGTAATATAAATTTTTATCAGGGATACTTGGATGTAAATGCATATTACCTTTTAACAGTTGCCAATCATTCTTATAGTAGAATGTATTCGCAACGATATCATGTACATCACTTGTTAAATAATATTTACCTGCAGGAAGTGCTGCAAGTAACTTCGTTCCTATACCGCTATGCTTGCTACTCTTATCAACAGCGATTGAAAGAATCTCAAATGCACCATTTAATTTCTCTTTCTCATCAGCTGTTAAATATCGATCGATTAATTCACGATAAAATTGTTTACTTTCACTCGGATAGCCATACAAATAACCATTGATATTACCAAACTGATGACTAATCAATGCTTTAAATCCTGGTGTTTCACTGTATTTTAAAATATTTGCAACCATTTCTTTATGGCTTCTCGCATCTTCGAAATTTGTTAAATAAATCTCAGCAATTCGATCCACAGCATCTTGAAGTTGTTCTTTTGTTAGTTCCTGAATCATGCCAATCACTCCTCGTCAACCATTATGAAAACCTTTTCATTATCATTATGACCTTTTATAACGCTTTTGACAATGAATTTTTAGAAAATTGCCGCTTCTAAAGCTTCAATTTCAGCAACACCCATATCATCGCCATCTTTACGGAAATAGCGTTTCGCTTCTGTGAAGTAAGATTTAGCTTTATCCATCTCTTCCTGTGCAGCATATAATTCACCTAATGCACGGTTAGAAATCGCAATACTTAAATCATCTTCTGACTGTTCAGCTAATTTTAAAGATGCTTCAAGTGACGCTTTCCCTTCATCATATTGATTATTTAATAATTGTACATATCCTAACTCGTATAAATTTACAGATTGTTTAATCGTATCATCACTAAAGTTAGCATCGATTAATTCAGCTTCTTTCTTAAAGTATGCAATCGACTGATCAAACTCTGCATCCATTCTTTCTACTAATCCTAATTGATGATATGCCATTTGTTGTTCTTCTGCATCTTCAGAATTTAATAAGTTATTTAATGATTCGCGTGCTTTATCAAAGTGATTATCTGCTGCATAAATATATGCCGCATTTAATTGATAGTCCGCGTAATCTTCATCACCTGGATTGATATGATTTCCAATTTCCTGTAATAATTTTGTCGCCTCTTCAATATCCCCATTCTCAAACTGTTCAAATACTAAATCGATTTGTTCATTATAATTCATTGTCATGCTCCTCGCTTTGTTTTGTTTGTTGTAATAGACTTGTTGCTATTGCTGCAAATATATCACCAATAAATGAAAGTATTGCTCCCATGATGCTCACCTCTCTTTTATTGTATAGTGTTTATCATAATTATTCATCTGATAACATAAGGATGTACTTTTTTATTTTTACTGATATAATTTCTAATGCACGCTATATTGAAAGGATCTATTATGACACGCCTTAAATTATTTACTTTTATACTTAGCATCTTTGTTGTTGGAATGGTGGAACTCGTAGTTGCAGGTATCTTAACGCTTATCAGTGATGATTTAAATATTAATCAATCACTGACCGGTCAATTAGTCACTATCTACGCTTTTACGGTTGCTATTTGTGGTCCAATCCTCGTGAAACTTACCGAAAGATATAATCCGAAATGGATATTGCTCATCAGCATGATTATCTTTATTATCGGAAATACGATTAATGCGGTTGGGGATACATTTACTGTCATCGTCATCGGACGGATTATCGCTTCTGCGGCATCGAGTATCATTGTCGTGAAATTATTAGCTTTAACCGTAGTATTAAGCAGACCTGAAGAACGCGGGAAAATGTTAGGTCTTGTATACATCGGATTTAGTGGCGCTAATGTATTTGGCGTACCTCTCGGCACAAAAATCGGAGAAATGTTCGGTTGGCGTGCGACATTCTGGATGATTGTTATAGTAAGTATTATTGCAACCATCCTCTTAATGCTTCAGTTACCAAATAAAATTAATGTACAAGCAGAAGATGAAAACAAACATTCAAAACTACTGTATCCTAAAGAAGCTGCAAAATATATTGGTATCACATTCTTTATATTAGCTTCAAACTATATCGTGTTTACTTATATTAGCCCGTTAATGATCAGTCATGGGTATACGCTGCAACACGTCTCTATTCTATTATTTGTTTGTGGTTTAGGTAGTATTGCGGGAACAAGTTTAGGTGGGATGATGGCAGATAAAATTGGTAGTAAGCAATGGTTGATTATCGCCTTATCTGTATTTACGCTATCATTATTTTTCTTTAATATCGCTTTACCATTTTACTTCGTATTACTATTCGTGATGCTTGTCTGGAATATCTTTGAATGGGGAACAAACCCAGCCATTCAAATCGGTATCATAAAGCAAGTAGAAGGTGATTCAAGTACTATCATGGCATGGAATATGTCAGCATTAAATGCGGGTATCGGATTTGGTGCGTTAATTGGTGGTATTATTGTAGAAACATTCTCTTTGTCTGTTGCGCCTTATTTATCAATCTTATTTGCGATTATTTGTTTAGGATTAGCTGTGTCCATAAAGAGAGATTAATTTTAGTCAGAACAAAATAACTAAAAAAGAACACACTTTATCTATTGAACTGATAAAGTGTGTTTATTTTTTATTATAAATATTAGATGTAAATTTATATTGTTCCGTAATAAAGTACTGATTCATTTGGCACGATTACTTTGCCATCTTCAGCGAACGCATCGAACAGGTTCGCTAACTTTTCTACAAACGTATCATATTGTCTATCGCCTTCCACTAAAGCATACGATGCGGATAACGCACGATCGATAAATCCTTGTTTGTCATATGTTAATGGAAATTGATATGACTGCTTATCATATTGACCTTCAAAAAAATCTGAGATACTTTCTTCAGAATACTGTACCCCACCACCATAACCGATAAATCCTTTAAAGTTTGGACAGAACGCTGAATAAATTTCTGCGGTCTTTACATTAATCGGTGCTTCTTCTATACGCGTATTCCAGACAAGACAAACCGGGCCATTCCCTTTTAATATTCTTCTGCATTCTGATTTAAACGCATTTTGATCAAACCAGTGAAAACTTTGTGCTGCAGTAATCATATCAACGGTATGAGATTCAATTTCTGTACTTTCTGCTGGTCGTTCATGTATTTCAAGTTCTTTACACTTTAGTGCCAGACGGAGTTGTGCTGCCATCGCACTATTCGGTTCAATCGCAATAACTTTTGCGCCTAAATCCAGTAATAGTTCAGTGAATATACCAGTCCCCGCGCCGATATCAGCAATCGTTGTCGTCTCATCAATTGAAAAAGTTTCTTTCATATAATCCATTAACGCACAAGCATATTTAGGTCTGGAATTCCGATACTGTTCTACTTTTTCACTAAAAAGTTCATTACTATCCATATAACACCTCTTTAACGTAATCGATCTTGAATGATACCTATTGCACCTAAAAATCCATAAATTATTACCGGTCCGACAAATTTAAAACCACGTTGCTTCAAATCTTTACTAATTTGTTGAGATAAAGCGTTATCTGCAGGCACTAAACTTTCTTCTTCAAAATATGTAACCACTGGTTTAAAGTCTGTAAATGACCATATGTATCGATCAAAACTACCAAACTCCTGCTGAATCTCAATAAATTTCTGCGCATTATTAATGATACTACCAATCTTTAATTTATTTTTAATCATCGCATCTGACTTCATCAGCCGATTAAAATCATCTGCATTATAATTTGCGATTTTATGATAATCAAATTGATCGAGTGCAGCACGTATGCCTTCCCTGCGTTTCAATATTGTCAGCCATGAAAGACCTGCCTGCATACCTTCAAGAACAAGCATTTCAAAGAGATACGCATCATCATGCGATGCAATACCCCATTCATTCTCATAATATTCGGCCATCAATGGATGACTATCTGCCCAGGTAAATCTCATGCTATCACCTTTTTTCTTTGTAAATTACTTACTTATTGTATCATTTAAGCAACCACTCTACTACCACAAAAAAAGCACACAATATAAATTGTGCACTTATCTATAAAATACAAATCCAATAATAATACCGAGCACTACGATAACCCACGGCGGCAATTTTACAAAATATAATAAAACAAAAAGTATTAAACTAAATACAACATCCATCCAATGTGTTACAGTATGCATGATAATAGGATTTATCCATGCAGCTCCTAAAATACCGATAACACCCGCATTAATTCCTTTTAATGCCTGTTTCATCAATCGATGCTCACGAATAACAGCCCAGAATGGCAAAGTTCCGATCACTAATAAAAAGGCGGGTAAGAAGATTGCTACCATTGCGACGAGTCCACCTATTACACCAAATAAACTTGCGCCAACAAATGAACCAAAGGTAAACAATGGACCAGGCATCGCCTGTGTTAAGCCATATCCAGCAAGGAATGTATCGATATCCATCATATCCGGTACGAAGGCACTTTGTAACAGTGGTAATACGACATGACCTCCACCAAATACCAGTAATCCTCCGCGAAATAATCTATCAAACATATGTAGCCATTCATTATTAATCACCTGGGCAATAATCGGTAGTCCAATCATTAAAATAACAAGTAGTATTAATGCTGCAATACTCATTGATTTCGAAACTTGAATAGAGATGGGCGCATCTTTTTTCGTTTCAACTTTATACAATAACATACCAATTAATCCTGAAGTGATAATAATTAAGATTTGCGTAAATGCTGTTGGAAATACAAGTGCAGTGACTAAACTGAGTAAAAAGATCATGATTGCTGTTAAATTATTTAAAGTGGTCTTACCCATACCAACTAATGCATGCAAAACGACGGCAATTGCAACGATGAGTAACCCTTTTATAAAATCCAGATCCATATCGAGTGCCTTCATAAAGTACACTGACGCAATCAGGACAAAGACTGACGGTAATGTAAAGCCTAAAAAGGCTAATATTGCGCCGAGTATCCCTCCACGCATTAAACCAATACCGATACCGACCTGACTCGATGCTGGCCCAGGCAGGAACTGACATAGACTGACAAGATCCTGATATACTTTATCACTTAGCCATTTTCTTTTCTCGACATATTCAACTCGGAAATAACCAAGATGCGCAACCGGTCCTCCAAAACTCGTCACGCCAAGTTTTAGTGCTACTAAAAATATTTCTAATAAACGTCCCATAACCCACCCCATTGATTTGTTAAACTTATCATAACGAATATTCAGTACAGTTATGTTACAACACTTTAAAGATTATGTAAGGTTTAAGAGAATATATAGAGTTACGGTTTAAAATTTCTCGAATTTATGACATTATTAAAGAGAACTGTTGAAATCAATGCATGGAAAACGATTTCATATTATAATAAACCTACACATTAAATTAGGAGGTCCAGATAGTGAATACAGTAAAGATAAAATCACATAAATATCCAGATAGACCTCACGTAGAAGTAGAAGGGAAATTACTTTCTGAAACACCACATTACTTTTTTGTAGTATGTGAAAAAAATTCTCTATTAAAACATTTCATTAAAGACGAAGCATATTTACTTGATTACGATACGCTTCATTTTCTTTCTAAATATCATGGATATACGGTATCAATTTCAATCGATGAACAATATAAACCTGTTAAGATTTTTTGTAATATCTCAACACCTTGCCAAATGGATGATGAAGGCAACATTACATATATCGACCTGGATATGGATTATGTCAAATCGAATACAGGACAATGGTTTTTAAGAAATAATGACATGTTCTTAGATAGTACGAAGCGATATAACTATCCATTGCAGTTAACCAATTTCGCACTCGTTTCACTGCAGGAACTTAAAACAAATATAAAAAATAATGTATTTCCATTCGGCATCGATAATTTTAAAGATGTCGATGGTCCGATAAAATAAGATGCTCTTTTTAGAGTATCTTTTTTTATACATCTTTAACAACTTGTAACAATAAAGGAATACTATTTTATAAATAATATGATACGCTAGTTGTAACATTAACTGGAACGGAGGGATTTACGTGTCAAAAATTAGTATACATGTTATTCAGACAGGGTTTATTACTGTCGATCGCACCGTTACGACACAGACTAAATCCCTAAATCCACTTACAAAGCTTGGATTTATTTCATGTAAGAAAAACCGCAAACAATATCCTATCGCATGTTTCCTGATTGAACACCCGAAAGGATTAATACTTGTTGATACAGGCTGGCATAAACGCGTGCGCACAGAAGAACATAAAGAGTTGGGATTACAGCGACTCATTCATCGCGCTACATTACCTGAAGGACAATCGATAGACGAGCAACTCAGTAAAAGAGGAATACTACCAGGCGACTTAGATTATGTGTTACTTACACATTTACATAGCGATCACGTAAGCGGTGTTCGTCAGGTTAAAGATGCCAAATATATATTTGCAAGTCGTGAAGAAATATTAGAATCCAATAAACGTGTAATGCGTTATCTTCAAAAGTTATGGAATGATATAGATTTAACATGCTTTGAGTTTGACCAAACGGGCATTGGCCCAAGTGGCCAATCATATGATCTATTCGGAGATAAGACAGTACAGCTCATCCATGCTCCAGGTCACAGCGTTGGTTTATTTATGGTGAAAGTAATGAATAGTGCCGGAGAATATATTTTAATCACGAGTGATGCTGCACTGGTCAATGCATCTTATGAAGATATTATTATTCCAGCTCATGTGATGAATCACTATGATTTAAAGAAGGCGTTACTCTGGATTAATAACGTAAGTAAAGATTCTCTATGTAAGAAAATATTAACAAGTCATGACCTCAGTTTAAAAGAAGAAATCATCACATTATAAAAAGATGATTGAGACTATTCTAATAAAGTCTCAATCATCTTTTCTGGTTTATCGATAAATGCCTTTGTAACGATATAATGTTCTGTTTCTCTGTAATCAATTCGTTCATATCCATCATCATTTAACTGAATAATATCAGCACCTGGATACGCCATAATAATTGGAGAATGCGTTGCGATAATAAACTGCGCACCACGCTTTACTAAATCATTGATCCTAACAATCATCGACATTTGACGCATCGGTGATAAAGCACTTTCAGGCTCGTCTAAAATATATAAACCTTTCGCTCGAAATCGATATTTAAGTAACGCTAGAAATGATTCACCGTGGGATTGATCATGCAAACTTTTACCACCATAACTGTTGAGCAGTCTACCGTCAATGGCATTAAGCCGCTCAATTTCAGTTGCCACATTATAAAATCCTTCTGCACGTAAAAAGAATGTATCGCTCGGTACACCCATCTTTCCAAGTCTTATTTCTTCATATAGTCCTGCATGTGAATGTTTCGTTGCAAAGTTAAAGTTCTTGCCTCCGCCTTCTGGATTTAACCCATAATTCACTGCAATCGCTTCTATTAAAGTTGATTTCCCTGTTCCATTTTCTCCGACGATGATAGTTACTGGATTGGTTAAATCAATACGTTCTAATTTTTTTATCGCAGGGATTTTCATATAGTAAGGTGTTGCTTCATGTGGCTTAAAATTTGATGCAATACTTTTGATAAACATCTTTTCACCTCATAAAAAATTCTGTTATATTAATAATATAGTAAAAAAAGTAATAATAAAAATTTATTGTCATTCGAGGTGCAAAGATGGTTCAATTGGTTCCATATGATGAGCAGTACAAAGAGAGATTAAGGCAATTCTATCAACCAGCTGAAGCTTTAAAGTATACACAATTACCAGAATATAGTATCGAAGAAATAAACGATAATGTACATGGTGTCGTGATTATTAATCGAAATCAGCCGATTGGTTTCTTCTTATTGCATCGTACTGATAGAAGATTTCAGTATACAGATGAAAAACAATCTTTACTGCTTACTAGTCTGATTATGGATCATTCATATAGCGGAAAAGGGCATGGTAAACATGCAATGCTGCAATTACCGTTTTACATTAGGAAACATTTTACACATGTCAAATCTATTGTTCTTGGTGTAAACCATGCCAATATCCCAGCACAAAAACTATATGAACGTGTTGACTTCGAAGATACAGGTCGTCGCATTGAGGGCGCTTTAGGTGAACAATATATTTATAGACTGGAAATATAAAAAGATTGAGACAAAATTTTGTCTCAATCTTTTTAGTTAAACCAGCTTCTGATTAGCTTTTCAACTTCAGCTGTTTCATCGATTAAATCTTTCATCATATCGATATCTGCTTTATCGCCGATTAAATTCGTTACAACTGGTGTATCTAACACGCGTTTTACCGCTTCACCAATCGTTTCTTCCTGCACATTATTTGTCGGTTCAGTCTGATCAGTAACAAAATCATTGTTCTGGAATTGTTGTTCTAGACGTGGTGCGTTGTTGTTGTTAAATGCATGAACAACTTCCATAATCGCTTTACGTAAGTCGTTATATTCTTTAACGTTCTTTAAATCATTCAGACGTTTTTTAACCATCTCGTTTTTCTCTAAATATTTAACGCCTTGTACGGCACCAACTGTTAATGCGCCGACTACTAAACCTCTTTTTACCCATTTATTCATTGTAATTCCTCCATTCAACATTATGTTTATTATAATGCATTTATAGATTTATTACATTTATAACGATTACTGCAGAGATAACATTTTATCTAATGCTTTTAAAGCATAGGTCGTCGTTTCATGATCTACTGTAATCTGGTTTTCGAAGTTATGTTCTATTATCTTATCGAGACACCATACAAGATGTGGTAAGTCGATACGATTCATCGTCAGACATGCACACATAAATGGATTAAGTGAGATGATTTCTTTATCTGGATTTTGCTTTATAATGCGATTAACTAAGTTCATTTCTGTACCGATTGCCCACTTAGAGCCAGGTGCTGCGTTCGTAATTTCTTCCAGGATTTTTCGTGTAGATCCTGCATCATCACTTTGCTGAACCACTTCAAAAGTACATTCAGGATGAACGATAATGCGCATATCCGGATGCTGCTTTCTTACTTGGGCAATATTTTGCACCGTAAATTTCTCATGCACTGAGCAATGCCCTTTCCATAAGATGATACGTAAGTCACTCATTTCACCATCATATTCAAGTTTATTTTGAATCGGATCATAGATTGCCATCTGTTCTAACGGAACACCTAAATCATATGCTGTGTTGCGTCCTAAATGCTGGTCTGGTAAGAAGAGTATGATTTCATCCTGCAGAAGTGCCCAACTCACTACTTTATGTGCGTTACCGCTTGTTAAACATGCTCCATCTTTCCTACCGACAAACGCTTTAATTGCTGCTGTAGAATTGACATAAGTCAGTGGTAGACAGTCGATATTAAATTCAGCTCTTAAATATGCGTCACAACGTTCCACCTGATGGATATTCGCCATATCTGCCATCGAACAACCTGCTCTTAAATCTGGTAACAATACAATCTGATCATCATTTGTCAGCATATCAGCAGTTTCTGCCATAAAGTGTACACCACAAAATGCGATAAACTTCGCTGTATTCGTCTTACAAATATTTGCAAGTTCTAACGAATCACCTACTGCATCAGCAAATTGTACGACTTCATCTTTTTGATAATGATGACAAGGAATAAATAAATCATCTCCAAGCAAACTTTTTACTTCTTTCACCCTTGCTTCAAGCGCCTCTTTCGACATTTGTAAATACTGTTCAGGGATTTGTCCTGACTTTAATAAATCAATCATTGATATCCACCTTTCCTGAAATATCGAGTGCATTGGCACCATGAAATAACTTACCAACTGAAATATAATCGACACCTGCTTCGGCATACGCTTTGATCGTGTCGATATTAATGCCACCAGATGCTTCTGTAATAATATGATCTGGCACAAGATGAATATGCGCTTTAATAAATTCCGGCGTACAATTATCAAACATAATGATATCGGCCTGAGCTTTAATTGCTGCTTTAAGCATTTCTTCATCTTCTATCTCAATTTCAATCTTATCCATATGACCACGCAATGCATTTGCACTTTGCATTGCTGCTTCAATCGACCCCATAAATGCAATGTGATTATCCTTTAACATGATTCCGTCATTAAGATTTCTACGGTGATTGCTGGCACCTGCAATACGTACTGCATATTTTTCAAACATGCCAAGTCCCGGTGTTGTTTTACGTGTATCTGTCACTTGAGCTGACGTATGTGCTATTTTCTCCATATACCTTTTCGTTTCTGTCGTAATCCCGCTCATACGTTGAATCATATTTAATACAGTACGCTCTGCCTGTAATAGATGCTTTACTTTTCCAGAGATTTTAGCAATAACCTCACCCTTATGTAACGTATCCCCATCATGTTTGAAACAAACGACATCACACTTATCTAAAATATTAAACCCTCGTAAGATAACATCTTCACCACAAAAATAGCCATCTTCTTTAGCAATCAGTTGCATCGTGCCAGTTGTATTGTTATCAAAGATAGCTGATGATAGATCTCCATATGATAAATCTTCATCCATAAAATCACGTAACTTTTGTTCTAAGCGAATTAAATTCAACAGTTGTTCCTCCATTTAAATGTTTTACGATATTTGTTTTATCGCTGTCTGATATATCTTTATCCTTTATCACATGTGCACCAAGTGTTGAAGTTCGATTTATCGCACATTCTGCAATAAGGCGTGCAAATACTGTTAAAGTATCATTTGAATTAAGCGTGCTTAAGTATTTGTTTAAGCTGTCAGTATCCCTTACGATACCTACATACTTCATAAATGATTCATGATCAAAATCACTATTATATTGAATATTTACAGTAGAAAAAATTCTGCCTGGTGGGGTTAACGTTTTATTTATCAATGTGTCTCCCAGCAATTTCCCCATCGCAAGCCCTTCCAGCAGTGAGTTACTTGCAAGTCGATTCGCACCATGGAAACCAGTACATGCTGCTTCACCAATTACAAATAAGTTATCTACTGCTGTCGCACCATTTACATCTGCTGCTATACCACCCATCGTGTAATGTGCACCCGGTGCAACAGGAATGCGTTCCGATAAACCAAATTGCTCACACTGTGCATGAATGAATGGAAACTGCTGTGCAAAATTGCGTATGTTTGAAATGTCTAAATAAATGCGTTCTCCATTTTGTATGCGACTGAATATTTCGTAACTCGTAATATGCCGTGGTGACAGATCACGCTGCAAATACTTTGCCATAATTGCTTCACCATGTTCATTCACCAATACGCCACCAGCACCTCTTACTGCTTCAGAGACGAGACAGATTGCTTTATTATCAATCGTAAGCATCGTCGGATGAAACTGTATCATTTCAAGGTCACGTAATGTACACCCTGAAAGTAGTGCGAGCATTTGTGCATACACACCAGATACACTCGGGTTCGAGGCAGGTTGAAACATACCACTATATCCACCGGTGGCAAGTACAACAAATTGCCCCGGTAATATTTTATCATCTACTGAAATACCGCAAACCTTTCCATATACATCTTTATGTAATGCCGTTAAACGCCCATAAATCATTTCAACTTGTGGTTGAAGTTGCAAACGCATAAAAGCACAAAGAGATTGTCCTGTCTGATCATGATTCATATGAAAGATGCGAGGTACAGCATGCGCGCCCTCCATACCTAAATCAAACAATCCTGATTTTTGATCGAACTCGATACCTCTATTTATTAAATCCCGAACAACATGATTTCCCGTTTCAATCATCTTACGAATAACATCAATATCTCCGTAATTGCATCCAGCGGTATATGTGTCCTGCACATGACTTTCAATCGAACTTTCAAATAAAGATGACGCAATGCCACCTTGTGCCATAACACTCGAAGAAGCATTGTTCTCCATCACGACAGCAACTTTATAGTGTTTCGGAAGATATCTTAACAGGCTGAGTGCGCTAATACCACCACCGACAATAATTACATCATACATAAAAAACACCTTTACAATATATTTACATTAGTTTTACAATTATATTGTCACATAAACAATAAAATTACAAGAGGTAATTCGATGATAAATTTAGATTATGCTGCAACATCACCTATGTCAGCGAGTGCAATGCAACGTTACTTTGATACAAATCAAAAATTTTATTATAATTCTGAGAGTTTGCATAGTGGTGGCGATATGGTTAAAGATATCGTACACAACTGCGAGAATGCACTGAACGGATACTTTACAGATAACTTTACACTTGTAACGTCGACCAGTGGCTCTCATGCAAACGAAATGGCTTTAAACAATTATCTCTATCATGAATCAAATAAGACAATCATACTTACGTCTAAATTTGAACATCCATCTGTCTATGCAGCGTTACACGAACATGCTCGTTACGACATACACTACTTCCCAGAAGATGAAACTGGCATGATTGATCTAACTCTGACAGAACAATTTATACAGCAATATCATGAAACAATAGCATGTGTAAGCTGTGTTCATGTTAGTTCTGAAACAGGTTATATCTTTCCAATTGAGCAAATAGGAAAATTAACAAATCAATTTAATATTCCATTTCACATTGATGCAGTGCAATCAGCTGGTAAGTTAAGGATTCCAACGCAATATGTAACGTCACTTTCAATTAGCGGACATAAATTTTTCGGTCCAAAAGGGATTGGTGCCCTTCTAATTAGAGAAGAAGCATTGCGCATAACCAATCCGTTCTATCATCACGAACATCATATGAGAAACGGCACGGTGGATGTACCGTCACTTGTTGCGATGACACAAGCATTGATAGACTATAAACAATCAGACACGATACAACAATTCAATCACAAAATTATTACTACGCTCGATCCAGCATTATACGTACCGATGAAATTCGAACCACAGCTTAAAAATATTATTCCGATCCTTATCAATAAAACAGACGGACAATATATCATGCAGCAACTGTCACAACACAATATCTTAATCTCTACCGGAACTGCATGTGGGCATGGTACAATGCATTCAAGAGGCTTAGAAACATTGATTACAAAGCAAAGTTACTCGGTACATCAATATATTCGGGTATCACTTAGTACATTAACAACAGAAGAAGAAATCAATACTTTTTTAGAAGTCATCAATCAAATAACATAAAGGTGAAAGTCTATGCAAACAGAGGAAAGAAGACGACAAATTGCACAACTGATTAAAGAAAGTACAGCTGCTATACCAGGCGCTGCATTAGCGAAACAATTTAATGTTTCAAGGCAAATCATTGTTTCGGATATTGCAAAATTGCGTGAAGAAGAAATCGGCATTAAAGCGACAAAGAAAGGATATATCTTTGAAGCGACACCTCAAACAGGTGAGAAATATAAACGTACGATTACCGTAAAACATGACAATAGCAGAATGTTAGAAGAATTAACGATTATCGTTGAAAATGGCGCAATGATTGATAATGTATCCGTCAATCATCCAGTGTACGGTAAAATTACAGCGAACCTGATGCTCAATTCTGTAGAAGATTGTTATGAATTCTCAAATGATATGACCGAAGATAACGGCAGAATGCTTGCAGAACTCACATACGGTATACATGAACATGTAATCTCAGCTAAATCCGAAAAGATACTCGATAATGCAGAACGTGATTTATTAGCACATGGATTTATTTATGATTATGAGTAAACAGCACAAATAAGGCCAGGACAACGCGTCCTGGCCTTATTAATATTTTATATTGAATTAATGATATAAATTATGCTTCTTCAACTTCTTTATATTTTTGTCTTTTTGATAAGACAAATGTCACTATCATTGACACTGCAAAAGCGATAGCCATTGCAATAAAATAACTGGTCCATTGTCCCGTTTTAATAGAAATAAATCCTGGTAATCCTGCTGCACCTAAAGCCGTCGCTTTAACTTGCATTAAACCAATATATGCTGAACCAGCTGCTGAACCAATAATCGCACCGATAAATGGATATTTTAATTTTAAGTTTACACCAAACATCGCAGGTTCTGTAATGCCTAATAACGCTGAGATACCAGCAGCAGATGCGATACCTTTTAATTTTTCATTTTTCGTGATGAATAATACCGCTAATGTTGCTGCACCTTGTGCTATGTTACTCATTGCAGCGATTGGGAAGATAAATGATCCACCAGTTTTCGCAGCATCTGCAATTAACTGCGTTTCAACTGCGATAAATGAATGGTGCATACCTGTAATAACGATTGGTGCATAGAAGAATCCGAAAATCATCGCTCCAACAAATCCACCAGTTTCATATAACCAAGTTAAACCATCTGTTAAATAAGTACCTGCTGTACGTGTTAACGGTCCAACGAATAGAAATGTTAAGAATCCAGTAACAAATAAAGAAATTAATGGTGTTGTTAAGTTATCTAACCAAGATGGTGTTACTTTACGTAAGTTCTTTTCGATTGTCGCTAATATCCAACTCGCCACTAAAATCGGTAAAACCTGACCTTGATAACCAACACTTTCAATATGCAATCCAAAGATATCCCAGAAAGGTATATCTTTACCTGCAGCAATAAATTTAGGATATTCATACGCATTTAATAACCCAGGGTGGACAAGAATCATACCAAGTGCTGCACCCAAGTATGGATTACCACCGAAACGTTTAACAGCACTAAAACCAATTAAGATAGGTAAGAATACGAATGGCGCATTTGCAAGCAAGTTAATTAGGTCTGCTAATCCTTGTAAATTAGGATATGCTTCAATTAATGTTTTACCTTCGATAAATAATCCTTTTCCTGTAAATAAGTTATTAATCCCCATCAATAAACCACCAGCTACGATTGCTGGAATAATTGGCACAAAAATATCTGAAAGCATCTTAACAAATTGTTGTAATGGGTTCATCTTCTTCGTAGATTTAGACGCTACTTCTGATTTCGTTGCAGCATCCATACCGGTCATCTTGCTCATTTCGTTAAATACAGTATTGACTGTACCTGCTCCGATAATAATTTGGTACTGACCACCTGTTGAGAAAGTACCTTTTACCGCATCCATATTGTCTAATGCTTTCTGGTCTACGATACTCTCATCTTTTAAAGCTAAACGTAAACGCGTTGAACAGTGTGCCATTGCATCGATATTTTCTTTGCCACCGATAGCAGCTAGAATATCTTTTGAAACTTGATTGTAATCCATTCCATTTCCTCCTTTGGAACCGGTTCCATTTTGGTGTAAAAAAATATGTCCGTGAACTATGTGCTTAATTTAAACTAATCTTACTCCCAAAATCACTTTCTGTCAACGCTTACATTTAATATTTTTATAAAAAAAAGCTTGAGACCACCTGTCTCAAGCTTCTCATCATTTATAGTACTAATAAAAATGGATTTTCAATATATTTGATTAAAGTAGCTAAGAAGTTTGCACCGTCTGCACCATCAATAATTTGATGGTCGATTGTTAAGCTGAGCGGTATGATTTTCGTTTCTTTCACTTCACCATCAACTAATTTTAATTCATTTTGCACTGATCCTACACCTAAAATACCTACTTCAGGTGCATTTAGCACTGGTGTGAAATATTCAATACCAGATGTCCCGATATTTGTAATCGTAAACGTACCGCCACTCATCTTCTCATTCTCTAAACTACCGTTTCTTGCTGCGTCAGATAGTTCTAAGATTTGCACTGCAATGTCACCGATAGATTTACTACCTGCATCATGAATTACCGGTACCATCAATCCATCGTCAAGCGAAGTTGCTATTCCGATATTCACATCATCATGTTTCGTTAAAATGCCTTCATCATAAGTACTGTTCATTTTTTCATCTTCTTTTAATGCCAATGCAACAGCTTTAGTAATCAATGCCGTAACAGTTACTTTAATATCTAGTTCGCTATTACTAACTTCAGCTTTAAGTTTTTTATTAAATTTAAATAGTTTATCTGCATTTGCTTTTTGATGTAATGTTAATTGTGCTGTCGTTTGTAAGCTGTTCATCATGTTCGCAGCTATCGCACTACGCATTGGGCTTAAGTTTTTCGGTGTAATAGATTTCTCGGCAACGGCATGAACTTCAGCTGGAGCTGCTTGCTCAGTCTGCGCTTTAGCTGGTGCATTTTCAACATCACGCTTTGTGATACGTCCGTTACCACCCGTACCTTTAATTTGTGAATAATCTATACCTTTTTCTTGTGCTATTTTCTTAGCAAGCGGTGTGATAAATATTCTCTTATCAGATTGTTGAGGTTGCTCAGTTGGATGACCCTCTTCTTCAATTGCATTTTCATTAATTTCCTTATCGTGAGTACGCTCAAAGCTATCTGATTTCTCTGCAGCATCTTTAATTGCTTGACGTTCATCAGTGGGTTCACCAGATTCACTTAGTGCTTCATCGTCTCCTGACGGCTTGTTATCGCTCTCTTCACCTTCTGCACCAACAAGTCCTATTTGCTCACCAACTTTCGCAACACCTCCTGCTTCAACAGTGATTTCAAGTAGTTGTCCATCATCCGGAGATTCAACATCCATCGTTAATTTCTCAGAAGCAATCATACATAATGCTTCGCCTTTCTTAACAGCATCACCTACAGATTTGTACCATTCATCTATTGTACCTTCTGTCATGGTCATTCCTAGCTTCGGCATATCAACTCTTTTACTCATTTAACTTCACCTCGCATTATTTTAAATCATCAATAATTTCTGCTGCTTCTTTAAGCACTCTATCTTTATTTGGAATGTATAGTTTCTCAAGGTTCTCAGCAAAAGGAACAGGTGTATGTGGTGCCGTAATAACTTTAACAGGTCCATCTAAATAATCAAATGCTTTGTCACCAACAACAGCTGCAATTGAATGACCTGTAGAACTTTGTGGATTTGCTTCGTCTATTACAATTAATCGATTTGTTTTCTCTACAGAATTCAATATTGTCTCCTGATCCCACGGTGCTACTGTTACTAAATCAATAACCTCAACTGAAACATCTTGGCCTTCTAATTCATCCGCTACTTCAAGTGCTACATGTACCATTTTACCAATCGCAACGATTGAAAGGTCTGTACCTTCTCTTACAATTTTTGCTTTGCCTATTTCAACAGTATAATACTCTTCTGGTACTTCACCTTTCATACCATATAATGTTTTATCTTCAGAAAATACAACTAAGTTATCATCTTCAACTGCGGCAAGTAATAATCCTTTTGCATCATATGGGTTGGATGGTACAACTACTTTTATACCTGGAATTGCTCCGAACATACCATATAATGATTGACTGTGCTGAGCGGCCGCTGAAGCACCTGCGCCATGCACGGTACGCATCGTCATAGGAATTTTTGCTTTACCACCAAACATGTAACGCATTTTTGAACCTTGGTTAAGTAATGCGTCTAGTGCATATCCAATGAAATCGTTGAACATTAATTCAACAATCGGTCTAAGTCCGGTTGCCGCGGCACCTACACCCGCACCAACATAGTTTTGTTCGGCGATTGGTGTATCAATAACACGTTCACGACCATATTTACCTACAATACCTTTCGTTAAGCCGAACACGCCGCCCCACGCTTCATCTCCATCTAAATGCTCAATTGTATTACCACCAGCAACGTCTTCTCCCATTAAAATAACTGTTTCATCTTTCTCCATTGCCTGGTCGATTCCTTCAGTAACTGCTTGCATAAATGTGAGTTCTCTTGTCATGATTATTCCTCCTTAATCTGCATAGACATCTTCAAGTAATGAAGATTCATCTGGTAGTGGACTATTCTCTGCGAATTTAACCGCTTCTTCAACTAATGCTTTAGCATCATCTTCAATTTTTTTCGCTTCTTCTTCTGTCATCCAGCCTTCTTTTAATGCACGCTCTTTAAAGATGACAATAGGATCTAAATCACGTAGTTCATCTTTATCTGATTTATAACTTTGCGCATCTCCTTCAAAGTGACCATAGTTACGATAAGTCTTACATTCAATTAATGTCGGCCCTTCTCCAGCTTTTGCGCGTTTCACTGCTTCAATCATCACTTCGTTGACTGCAACAACATCTTTACCATCAACATGGTGACCTGGCATATTATATGCTGAGGCACGTTCTGCAACAGTATCTGACGCTGAGGCATAGCTATGTGGTGTCGCCTCACCATATCCATTGTTTTCACAAATAAAGATTACAGGTAAATTTAGAATTGAGGCAAAGTTCAATCCTTCGTGGAAAGTACCTTCATTTGATGCACCATCACCGAAGAAACATACTGCCACTGCATCTTGTTTCAATGTTTTTATAGATAAACCCGCACCATTTGCAAGTGGGAATCCGGCACCAACGATACCGTTGGCACCTAGTATACCTTTTTCAACTTCAGCAATATGCATTGAACCGCCTTTCCCTTTATTTAATCCATCTTTACGTCCATAAATCTCAGCCATCATACCTAAAATATCACAATCTTTAGCAATAGCATGTCCATGTCCGCGGTGTGTACTTGTGATATAGTCAGCATCATTTAGTTCTGCACAAGCTCCTACTGCTATTGCTTCTTCTCCTGCATATAAATGTACAAAACCTGGAATCGTACCAGTCAAGAATATTCTATGCACTTCATCCTCAAACTCACGAATTTCATTCATTTTTCGATAAATCCATAGTGCTTTTTCCTTTTCCATTGTTTATTCCTCCCTTTTTTATGGCTGATGAATACTTAATCCAAAGAAATCTTCAGCACTTTCTCCTATTGATTCTGAAACTGTTGGATGTGCAAAAATTTGATGTGCTAATTCGTCCATTGTACCTTCGGCATTTTTTACAGCTAAGATAGTACTTATTAGTTCTGTTGCATGTGCACCACAAATAACTGCACCGAGAATTTCACCGTATTTCTTTTCACTGATTACTTTTACAAATCCCGTAGAATCTCCATATGAAATTGCTTTACCGTTGCCAGCGAGGTTATAAGTTGAAACTTTTATATCATAATCTTTTTTTGCCTGTTCTTCACTTAAGCCAAATGAAGCGATTTCAGGTGTTGTATACACACAACGTGGCACTTTAGTCTGGTCTAACTTGTGATGGTTATTATTAGCTATATAATCAGCGGCAATTAATCCTTCGTGACTTGCAGCATGTGCAAGTTGATAACCTGGAATAATGTCACCAATGGCATAAATGTGTTTTTGTGAAGTTTGCATATAGTCATTTACTTCAATAAATTTTTTATTTTCACTAAGCTCTAAACCCAATTGCTCTGCAAGTTCTAAATTTGTTTTGCGTCCAGTGGCTATAAGTATTTTTTCAAACGGTATTGTTTCATTACCAACTGTAATTTCGTCTTTTTCTATTTTGGAGATTTTTGCTTTAGTAATTATGGTAATACCTTCTTGTTTTAAATGTTTTTCTACTAATTTACGTGCTGATTGATCTTCCGTCATCAAAATATCATCAGCAACCTCAACAAGTGTTACCTTTGCTCCAAGTGGTGCGAACGCTTGTGCCATTTCTACTCCAATTACACCTCCACCAATGATAACGAGTGACTTAGGTAAAGTTTTCCACGTAAAAATAGTGTCTGTCGTATCATATTGAATACTATTTAATCCTTCGATTGGAGGGATAAAAGGCTGAGATCCTGTTGCCAAAATAATATTTTCTGCCGAAACTTTATTTTCAGCGTATTTAATATCATGATCTTTGATTTCTGTTACGAATTCATTTATCACTTTAACACCATTCTTCTTAAGCAAATATCCAACACCATTTACTAATTGTTTCACTACATCTTCTTTATAACTTTTTACTTTGGAGTAATCCACTTTCACTTCATTAGTTATAATCCCAAACTTTTCCGCTTCTTTAATTGTGGACATAACCTCTGAAATCCTCAGCATTGCTTTAGAAGGAATACATCCCATATTTAAGCAAGTTCCTCCTAAATTTTTTCCTTCAAACAAAATGACCTTCTTATTAAATTGAGCTAATCTAATCGCCGTTACATAACCACCTGGACCTCCGCCAATGATGGCGACATCATAATTATATTTCAACCTTATCACCTCTTTCTTATTTCACAACTTTATTTTAAACCTAATTGTAAACGTTTACAATTAATTTATCAGAATATTTTGTAACTATTTTGTGACGAAATAAAATATCAAAAAGAGAACATTTATTAAGTAGCCATTCACTATATTTAAATAATAGATTAATTCTTTATATATTTTTATATTTTGGTTTGTATTATTTCTCAATATAAATAATAAATTAATAAAAATATTTTTGAAATTATATTTCAATTTTCGTGTCTATACCAAAATGTTTTTTTAATATTATCCAACGTGAGGGAAAGCAAATAATTAAAATGTGTGATATTCCTTACAAAAATATCTATTGGCAAAAAAATTGCACCGTTCAAATAATGAACGGTGCATTTTCTATATATTTATTCTTCTTTAAATTTCAATCCTTGCTCTTCCATTACTCCTTTTAAGATACGAATGGCTTTTGGGCCAAATCCATGTAAAGCTAATAACTCTGCTTCACTATATTTCGTAACGTCTTCTAATGTCTTCACATTGATACTACCAAGTGCACGCAATGCTGGTTTGCTGATCTTTGGTAGTTCCATTTTATTCACCTGTTTCAGCAAAGTGTTTGATACGTGTTCCAATTTCATCACGTACTCGCTGAAATACTGACCAGTCTTGTCCAGCAGGATCTTCAAATCCCCAATGCTCAGTACGTACATGTGGTGGTATAACCGGACATACATCTTTTGCATGATCACATAATGTTACAACTAAGTCTGCATTATTTAAGATGTCTTTATCAATTACATCAGAAGTATTGTTTGAAATATCAATACCTACTTCTTTCATTGCTTCAATCGCTTTTGGGTTTACTCCGTGTGATTCAATTCCCGCAGAATATACATTCCATTCTGGTAAATATTCTTTTCCGAAGCCTTCTGCCATCTGTGAACGGCAAGAATTTCCTGTACATAAGAAATAGATTGTTTTAGTCATAATTATTCTCCTTTTATCCAAATATTCTCATTGATATATAAAGTCCTACAAGCGTCGCAAACAATACGGGAATTGTAATGACGATGCCTGTTTTAAAATACGTTGCCCAAGAAATCTTTACACCTTTACCACTTAATACGTGTAACCAGAGTAACGTTGCAAGGCTTCCGATAGGCGTAATCTTAGGTCCTAAATCACATCCGATAACGTTAGCGTATACTAAAGCATCTTGAAGCACCCCTGATGCCTGGCTTTGTTTAATTGCAATTGAATCAATCAATACGGTAGGCATATTGTTCATAATAGATGAGAGTATTGCTGATAAGAAGCCCATACCTATAATTGAACCAAATAAATTCGTTTGTGTAATATTATCGATTACACCTGCGAGTAAACTTGTCAGTCCTACATTCTTTAGTCCATATACGACAACATACATGCCGATTGAGAAGAAGACGATTGCCCACGGTGCACCTTTAATTACTTTGCCTGTGTTCACAGCTGGACTTTGTCTTGCGAATATAATAAATATAAATGCAATGAGTGATGCAATAATACTTACCGGGAAGTTAATAAAATCACTCACTAAATATCCAATTAATAAGATTGCCAGTACAATCCACGACATCTTAAATAATTTCATATCTTTAATCGCTGACTTCGGTTGACGTAACGTATCCTTATCATATGTTGCTGGTATATTACGCTTAAAGTATAACCAGAGCACTGTGATACTTGCAATTAAACTGAATATGTTCGGTAGAAACATATGTTTCGCATATTCCATAAATGATAAATCAAAATAATCAGCTGATACGATGTTCACAAGGTTACTTACAACTAACGGTAAACTTGTTGTATCAGCGATAAATCCTGACGCAATAATAAAAGGAAAGACCATCTTTTCGTTGAAGTTTAAGTTACGCACCATCGCCAGCACGATCGGTGTAAGAATTAAAGCTGCACCATCATTTGCGAAAAATGCTGCAACGATGGCACCTAATATGCATACGTAAACAAACATTTTAAAGGTATTCCCTTTTGCTAGATGCGTCATATGCAATGCTGCCCATTCAAAGAAACCTATTTCATCTAGTATGAGCGAGATTAATATCACTGCGATAAATGTAAATGTCGCATTCCAAACGATGTTCGTTACATCAATGACATCGTTGAAATCCACAACACCAAAAATAAGTGCGAGTATGGCGCCACCTACAGCAGAATATCCAATTGAAAGATTCTTCGGCTGCCAGATGACCAATGTTAAAGTTATTAAGAATATTGCAATCGCAATGGCTGTTATCATAATGCTGCTACCTCATCTATATTGACATCATAAGGTTGTATCGCTACAAACGGCTGATGTGCTATTAGTTTATTGATTTGTTTACGTTCTTCCTGAATTTTACTATTAAACATATCGTGCGTATCTGCTTGTGTAGCGATTGTATTATTTACGACCCACATACGCTGATTGATACCGGCGCGTTCTAAATCTACTTTCAAACGCTCTGCTTCTTTAATAGGCGTAGGTTCAGCGAGTGTCACAATGACCATTTCAGTTAAATCGTTGTTCGTTATACTCGGCAATAATGATGATACTGAACTTGGTAATACATCTGTATTTCGTTCTATCTCTTTATGATAGCTTTGTGAAGCATCTAGCAATAATAATGTATGTCCAGTTGGCGCTGTATCAATTACAACAATATCATGTGATTTGTCTGCGATAAAATCACTAAAAGCTCTGAAAAACGCTATTTCTTGAGTACAAGGACTACGTAAGTCTTCTTTAATATAATCAATTTGATCTTGAGAAAGATGTTCTGCAGCAGCTAACACCTCTGCTTCATAGTCACTTAATGCCTCTACTTCATCAATATAATTCACTGTAATTTGGTCGTTTGATTCAGTATCATACCAAATATTTGCCGGGTCAGTAGTTGCCAATAAGACAAACTTATCCTGCCTAGCTAAGCGTTTCGCGATTATTTTAGCAATTGTTGTCTTACCTACACCACCTTTACCCATCGTAAAGATGAAACGTTTATTATCCTTGATCATTTTGTTAACGAGTTCATCTATTGAATGCCCTTTATCTAAAACAACACTTTCATGATTGTTGATTGAAGTGTCATCAGTGAACATTTGTTTCATCGCCTCAATCCCGAAAATATTAAACTGTTTCATAGGTACATAATAGGTCGGCACTTGAGTTAAAAAATCTTCAAATTGTTTTAGAACCGTTTGTTCTCTATTCGCTTTTTGACGCGCAAGATTACTCGTTGGATTTTCGATGACACCATTAATAATAACCATGTCATTCGTAATATTTAAATCGCGTAGTTCATCCATTGCACGCATTAGTTCCTGGATGCTGTGCTGATCACCACGAGCAACAAACATCATCGTTGTTAAACTGGCATCTTTCAATTTATTAACTGCTTCTAAGTATATTTTTTTGTTGTCCGATAAACCAGAAAGTTGACCAAGACACGATGCTTCATGCGTTGATGATTCAATAAATGAATACCATGCATCAGGCAGTTCGAGCATCCTTAACGTATGACCTGTCGGAGCTGTATCAAAGATAATGTGATCAAATTGTTCTGCATAATCTCTATTTGCCAGAAAGCCAGTAAACTCATTGAAAGCTGCAACTTCTACAGTACATGAACCACTTAGTTGTTCTTCCATGTTTTTTATCGCAAACTCCGGAAGAACTCCGATATATGGTTTGATGACAGATTGTTTGTATTTTTCAGCCGCTTCAATAGGTTCGAAGTTCGCTACATATAAATTTTGTAATGATGGCACTTGAGTTAATTCGCTCGTTAAGTCCATTTCGAATATATCCTGCAAATTACTCGCAGGGTCTGTGCTAACGAGTGCCACTCGCTTGCCTTGTTCACTTAAATGGACAGCAAGCGCACTCGAAATTGATGTTTTACCGACACCACCCTTACCCGTAAAGAATAAATATTTTGTTAAAGGTATAGCATCTGGATTAAATTTTTGCATGATACTTCACTCCTAACAGCAGTTACCCCCAGGGGCACAACAGTTATTTTGTAAATCATGAACTACGATAATATCTAATACTTCATCTGTTGTCATATAACTACCTGTTTTGACAACTTCGTCGTTAATCATCGTAATCGGCATAATCGCTTCACCTTTATCTTTGATTAATGTCATGATTGCTTCATGTCGCACAAAAGCATTCGGCGCGCTCGTTAAGTTGTAACGTAATACTTTAATTCCATTTTGTTTCATCTTTTCAATATCACCATTCACTCGAATCAGTTCCTGATCAGGAGATGGGCCACATACACCTGAAGAACAACACATCGCTGGTTCAAATAATTTAATTTCTACCATAATTAACACTCCTCATTTGTTTTGCACACACAATTTTGATGTGGTACAAAAATTTGATTTTGTAAATTGACGATTTGTTCGATGACTTCTAAGTTGTTAGCGTACATCACGTTCGTACCCTCTTTCCAACTCGTTACGATACCGCTTTGTTTCAATTGTTTCATATGATGCGATAACGTCGGTTGCGAGAATTCAAAATGCTCTAAAATATCACATGCACATAACGGACCACAGCTCAGTAAATCCACAATTTCCAGACGATTCTTATCTGATAATACTTTCAACAACTTAGCCAAATATTCATAATCCATCGTTTCACCTCTTTATATAGATGATTGTCTATATTCCACTTATAGTATACATTGAATATAGATGATCGTCTATATTTAAATTAAAAATAAAGAAGACTGCATTTTTTACAGTCTTCAGTCTATAAATCCCAATTCTTTTGCCATCTTCCATGCAAGTACTCTGTTATCTGCTCCGAGTTTTTCTAAAATAATGCTCGTATAATTACGGACGGTGCCATCACTCAAAAATAACTTTTGACTGATTTCTTTACTCGTCAATCCTTCTCCTATTAACTTTAATATCTCCTGCTCCTTATCAGTTAATGGATTTTTAGTGAGCATTAAAGGCAGAAGTTCTGGACTATACTCTTTTTTCCCCTGCATGACAGAATGAATCGTCTCTGTAAGTTCATCTACTGAGCGTTCTTTTAATACATATGCGTCCACATCTAAATTTACAGCACGTCCAAAATAACCAGGACGTTTAAATGTTGTGACTATAATAACTTTTACATCTAACTTGTGTTCTCGAATATATGCAAGCACTTCTAATCCGCTCTTTTCAGGCATTTCAATATCAAGCAATGCAATATCAAATGAGTCATCAATAGCATTGATTGCTTCTGCGCCGTTCGACACACTTACAATTTCATCAAACGTACCACTAATCACCAACAGTTTCTTCATTGCTTCACGTAACATACTTTGGTCTTCTGCATGTAGTAATTTCATGACTTCACCTCTACTGTGACATATACGCCAAGTCCTGGATTTAAGCTTTTCGTTTTCACGATACCATCCATTGCCTGCGCTCGCGCTTCGATACTTTTTAAACTCATACCATTTGATAATCCTTTACCATTATCACTCAATGATAAATTTAATATGTTATCAACTTGATCAATAAGAAGTTGAACTTTCGTTGCCTCACTATGTTTGATAACATTATTAATCAGTTCTTTAATCAGCATACTAATTTCATGCTGCTGAATTTCATTAACAGACTCGTAATGAACCTTTCTCTCAATTTCAATATTTGCATCATTCAATATTTTCTCAACTTGTGTTACTTCATCCTCAATTGTAGTCGATTTAATATCTTCAATGATTGACCTTACTTTATATAATGATTCCTGTGATAGTGAATGAATTTCCTGTAACTCCTCTTTCGCCATATCAGGATATTTATCGATCAATTTCACCGCAAGTTCAGATTTGACAGCAAGCGTACTAAATACCTGCCCGAGTGAGTCATGTAAATCCTGAGAAATACGATTACGTTCAATTTGTGTAGAAAGCAACGCAAGCTTTTCATTCTTAATGTTCATCTCATATTGCTTGCGTGATTGCTCTGCGAAGTAATCCATAGAGAACATCATCATGATAATGAATAATACATGCGGTGATAAGTCGATGCCATATGAAGGACTTTGAATAAATAATACAGCGTAATTTAACAACAAAGTAATCAGCGTTATTCTACCGTATAAAGAATTTATATTCTTTCCTAAGGCATAAGGAACATATGAAATCGGAAATAGATAGAATAAAATATTACCAGGATTACAAAAATGAATAAATATCGTGATACTTAATATCACAATACAAAACGCAATGAATATCTTTTTATTCTTATTACTATTCATCATGTAGATGACTGATATTAAATACAGAACAATAAATAATAGCTTCATCAATTTCCATTCAAGTGATGCTGTTTGCAACATACTCGTTATAGGAAAAATTAAAAATATCAATGATGTGCCGTATTGCATCAAATTGATGTGTTTCCATTTCAATTAAATCACTTCCGATCTCCTTCTCATCCATACACTTATCATTATAAAGATGACAGCATAGATAAGTAAAATCCCAATCGATTCCCATGGATAACTTTCTTCAAATTGTCCTGCTGCGATATTTTTAAAGTTATACGTTGGTGTTAGTTTCGCGATTGGTTGTAACCATTCTGGGAATGTCACGACTGGAAACCATAAACCACCCAACATTGCTAAACCAAGATATAAAATATTACCGAGTGTACTGACTTTTTGCGCATCTTTAAATTGAGATAATAGAATACCAAGTGTTAAGAAGATAGTTCCGCCAAACAGTAATCCAAAGAAACTGATGATCCATTCTAGTGCGCTCATATTCACGTCTTTTACAAAATGGCCAACTAAAAATACAATGACAATTGAAATCATAAACATGATGACAATCTTTATGACCTTACATAAATAATAAATGATAGGGTTCAATGGCGTTCTAAATAATGAACGGCTCCACCCATTATTCTTATCGTTAATCATTTCAACTGGGAAAGTGAATATCGCAAAACTTGTTAAACTAAACGTCGTCATTGAAAGCATATAATCACGGATATAAAATGTCATTTGCTCAGGCTTTGGCGTCTTCATTAAAGCAGCAAACACTAAAAAGAATACAACAGGTAGCAAGACTGACATGATAAACACACTTTTACGCTGGCTCATATCAATCATCTCGTACTTTAACATCGCTTTAAACTGTTTCATGACGTTCCTCCTCCACAACTTTAAATACTCGGTCAAGCAATGACTCATTCGTAATTTCTACATGTTCGAAACTAATATGATGATTCAACAATACTTGAACCACAGCATCAACTTTTGCTGTGTGAATGATAATGTATTCACCGTCGACTTTTGTAGATGAAATATCCTTTAAATCCATTGTTTCCGCTTCATATTTCCTAGGTAATACAATTTGTTTCTGCGTTGATTCCTCACGCAGTGCACGAGGTGTTGAATCACGTACTATTTCTCCTTGATGCAGTACGACAATACGGTCAGATAAACTTTCAACTTCCTCTATATAATGTGAAGTAAAAAAAATTGTCTTACCTTCTACCTTCAGTTCTTTAATTAATTCATAAAAACGTTTACGTGTAGAAGTATCCATACCAACAGTAGGTTCATCTAGAATGATAAATTCAGGACGCCCCATCAAAGTCAACGCAACATCTAAAATACGTTTTTGACCGCCAGAAACTTTATCCGCTTCAGTGTTTAGCACCGTATCGTCAAATTGGGTGATTGTTTTGATTTCTCCAATCGTTAAAGCGTTTGGATATAAGTTTTGGAAAAACTCAATAATCTGTTTCACTTTCATGTTCGGAGTAAAATAAGTATGTTGATATAAAACACTCGACTTATAATGATCCAATATCAAAGCCTGACCCTCAATATTACCTGAAGTCATTTTTTTATTACCTAACATACAATCAATCAATGTTGATTTCCCAGCACCATTAGGACCTACAAGCGCTACTGCATCACCTTTGTTAATCGTTAAGTTTATATCTTTTAGAATATGTTTCTTACCAATATCTTTATTTAAGTTTGTAATTGTAATCATGGGAATCACCCTCCTTACCTTTATTAAACAGAAATGTAGTTAAGAAGATAATTCACATACGTCATGAGATTAATATGACATTTGTCATAAAGGGAAAGGATGAGTTTACTCATGTTATTTGCCGGTATTTTCGATTTACCGGCAATCATTTTCGAATTTCGCCCATTTTTATGATTTCATTGCCGGTATTTTGTCGGCCAATATTTTAAGATTCGGTTGCTTTCCAACAAAATTTGGCCGATAAACTCAATTTATCGGCCAATTTTTGCTCATATATTCAAATTCACTACAATATTGGCCGATAAAAAAAATCCCCCCCCATTCGGAGAAGGAAAACTTGTAACTATAATGCATTAATCATCCAAGTCACACCAAATGGATCCTTAAAATGACCATAAAGTTTAGACCATTCTGTTTGTCCTAAAGGCATTTCTTCTTTACAACCCGCTGCAATAGCTTTGTTGTAAAATTCAGTTGCAGCTTTAATCTCTTCTTCATTGTTGCCATCAAATGTGAAGCAAACTGAAGTCCCTTCATTACTCACTTCTTTTTGACCCCAAGTATCACTCACCATAAAACGTTCGGCGAAAATCTCAAACTCGGCATTCATTACGAATTGCTTTGCAACGTCATCAGGCATTTTGAATTCGTCTGGCATGTCTTTGAACATTTCGTCATCACCTAAAGTTTTGCTAATAATCTTTGCGCCTAAATGTTGTTCGTAAAAATCTAGCACCTCTAAAGTATTGTGGAAAATGAAATACGGCACTGCTTTAATCATATTGCCATCCCCTTTTATTTAAATTTTGCACAACTCAAAATACACTTTAAGTATACCAGGATACATAGAATATATAAAATGTGATGTTAATTATTATTTCTATCTATGTAAAGAACTTCTCCATTAATATACTCAACATTATCACCATCAAATAACACGGCTTCATTATCTCGAATACAATATGTATTCATTCTAGTTCCATTTAAAACATGATCATAATATTCATCTTTATAGTGACAAGTAATTGCACAATCAATTAAACCCAAAGGTTTCGTATCACGCGCCTCTTCAAAATACGAAACGTCTTTTCCAAGTGATATACCACCGCCACTTTGTCCATAAATTACTTTTTCTTTCTCATACCAAGCAATTAATTCTACTATGCCTGCAGATCTGATTTCACCAACTAACTTTGAAATAGAACCACCACTGATATAAATTGCTTCATATTGATTAAGCATTTCTAGGGAGATGTTATTCAAATTTGTACACAAATCAACTTTACGAATTCCTATACTATTAAACATATCTTTAACATAGGCATAGCTGTCTTGGTAACTCCTAATTGATTCATCACCCGCATTTGGGATGTATAGAACCGCTCCATTATTAATTAAATCAGCAAAATACTGATTCACAACAACATTGCTTTCTTTTGATCCACCACCGGAAACAAGTACAACCAAGCTATCACCTCTTAATTCATTTCTTATTATTTTATCACAATTAACTATCTTAACCATTCTAACCCATGTAATGCGCTACTTTTCTTTCGCTAATTAGAACAATATCGTATAAGATTAAATTGAACACATGAAATGGAGGTACATATGATTACTTGGGAAGAAGAAATGATAATACCTGTAAATATCGAAAAAGTATGGTCATTATTTGATTTAGAAAACATTCAACGCATTATGCCTCAAATTGTTGAAATGAAAGTATTAGAAAAGAAACCGGGTGTTGTGGGTTCTACGTATGAACAATCGTACAAAGAAGGCAACAAGGTAATGAAGTACATCGTGACGGATTTAGAACATGAAGATACACCGACCCGCAAACACAACAAATCTGGATTTCAACTTGCTAAGATGTTTGATATTGAAGCAGATTATGTATTAGAAAAGATTTCAGAGCACGAAACGCGCTTCATTTACAGCGGTTCGAATAAAGGAGTCAACTTTGCTGGAAAAGCGATGCTTAAATTAATGCCAAAAAAACAAAATCAAAAAGTTGTTGATGATTTTATGCAGCGCGTAAAAGTAGAAGCAATGAAGGAGAACAATTAATGAGTATATTAGCAGCAATTATTGCCGGAGCATTAGCCTTTATGGTAGGCGCACTTTGGTATACCGTATTATTCGGTAAGTTATGGCAACGAGAAGTCGGTATTTCAGATGAACAAATCAAAGCAGCAGGTAGTGGTACACCTCAAATGATTACAGGTTTTGTAGTAGAAATTCTTGTATCACTACTCATCTTTTTCATATTGTCGCACACAGATTTAAATATTTTCTGTGCTGGATTTACGATTGCAATTATTTCTATCTTTTCAGCTCTTAAAAACTATTTCTTTGAAATGAAATCCTTTAAATTAATCGCAATTAATGAAAGTTACAAACTGATTTGTATTATGATCATGACGTTAGCAGCATACTATTTTGGATAAGGAGTGAAGATTGATGGAATTAGGCAATTTTTCAGTAAGTTTACCGGTAAAGGATATTCATGCATCACTTAAATTTTATCAAACATTAGGCTTTGAACAAGTCAGTGGCGACATTACGCAAAACTGGGTTGTGTTAAGTAATGGTGCAGCACGTATCGGATTATTTCAAGGAATGTTTGAAGAGTTTATGATGACGTTTAATCCGAAATGGAATGAGAAAGGTCAGGAAATTGCTGGTACAGATGTACGTGAAATCGCAGCTAAATTAGAGGCAGCAGGTTATGATTGCATCACACCGTTAACAGCTGAGAACGAATCTGGCCCAGGATATTTTATGGTAAAAGATTTAGACGGTAATACATTATTATTTGATCAACATGTATAAGGAGCGTTCATATGGAGAAATTTTGTCAAAGTTGTGGTATGCCACTTAATCTGCACGGTGAAGATGTTCGTGGTACAGAAGTTGATGGGAGCTTAAGCTCTAAGTATTGTAATTATTGTTACAAAGACGGTAAGTATATTGATCCTAATATTACGATGGAAGAAATGCTTGAACGCGGTAAGCAAGGTATTTCAAATGGCAAAGGGAATCCAGTTGCTAAATTTATGATGAAAGCTTTCTATCCGATGCAATTGAAGAAATTAGAACGATGGAAATAAGGGATGTCTTCGGACATCCCCTTTTCATTTCCAAATTCATCCTATTCGTTGTTATACTTAAATCAACATGATGAAGGAGTGATTGATTTGAACAACCGACTTTACGACATACTCGATTTATTAATCAGTTATAATACTGAAAGTCCTCCGGCAAGGAATACAGACCCATTACAAAATGAAATTGAACAGCTACTAAAAAATCTTAACTTTCAAATCGAAAGAATTCCACTGTATAAAAATGATTCTGTAATCGTAGCGACACTAAAAGGTACGGATGCAAATGCTCCAAAATTAATATTAAACGGACATGTAGATGTTGCTGAAGTAAGCGAAGATGAATGGACATATCCGCCATTTCAGCTCACTCAAGTTGATGACTGGTTATATGGGCGAGGTGTCAGTGATATGAAAGGTGGCATGAGTGCATTATTTTATGTATTGGAAAGACTATCACACGAAAACATTCAGCCTAAAGGAGATATTATTGTTCATTCAGTCGTCGGTGAAGAAGTTGGAGAAGCCGGGACAAAAACTGCCTGCGAACATTCTCCTAAAGCTGATTTAGCACTGGTATTAGACACAAGTGACTGTGTAGCACAAGGTCAAGGTGGCGTTATTACAGGATGGATTACTGTTAAAAGCAATAATACCATCCACGATGGCGCCAGAATGAATACCATCCATGCAGGCGGTGGTTTGTTTGGGGCCAGTGCAATCGAAAAAATGATGAAAGTGATCACCGCTTTAAGAGAACTTGAACAGCACTGGGCAGTAATGAAATCAAGTCCTGGAATGCCTGCAGGTGCAAATACGATTAATCCAGCTGTCATTGAAGGTGGCAGACATCCAGCCTTTATTGCAGATGAATGTAAACTCTGGATTACGGTTCATTATTTACCTGAAGAAAATTATCATGATATTACGAAAGAAATAGAAGATTATTTAAATAAAGTAGCCGATGCTGATATATGGTTAAGAGAAAATCCGCTTTCTTTTGAGTGGGGCGGCACTTCAATGATTGAAGATAAAGGTGAAATCTTCCCAAGTTTTACAGTACCTATAAACCATCCAGGATTCGAACTGCTAGCGACATCTCATCAATCAGTATTCAATACACCTCTAAAACACGAAATGAGCTCAACTGTTACAGATGGTGGATGGTTAGCAGACTTCGGTATACCGACGATCCTTTATGGGCCAGGACAATTATCTGAAGCACATAGTGTGGACGAAAGAATTAGTGCAACAGAGTTAGAACGATTCTCTCAAGTATTATACGCATTCCTAAAAGAATGGTATGAGTCACCAAAAGCAAAGACCGTCTGAGTATAACTTAGACGGTTTTTTGTATATCAATCTTTCCACCTTTACGCTGTAACAGCAGAAACACTACTGTCAAACTCATAAATCCAATGCCTGAAATATAAATTGGCACATCTACACCAAATTGTTTTGCCACAACGCCTCCAAGCAATGATCCAACAGGCATCGCTACCATACATAGTGCATTCATTATAGTGCCTACACGTGCTAACACTTTGTTATCAACCATCTTCTGAATATAAGTAAACATACTGATATTTAGCACCATAATTGGTAACGTCATTAAACCATAAAAGAAAATTGAAGCATAATAATTTGGAACGATAGCTGTAAGTACCATACATACACCAGATATCAATGGAGAAATCATTAATATCTTGTTAATATCTACATCTTTAAATTTAGGAGTAATCAAAGAACCTATCAAAGCGAAGACAACACTCGCCGTTAAATAATAGCCATATGCATAATCTCCACCTCTACTATAAGTAAATGCCGGCAATATCGCATTGGTCATACTACCTGTAAAGTTTGCGATCATAGCAGGTAAGGTAAATAAAAACAACTTATTACCCACGAAATATTTCCATCCATCAGTTATAGAAGTTCTGTAAATTTCAGTATTAAATACGCCGTTATCAATATGGCTGTATTTTATCTTGGAGAAGAATAGCACAGCTAGGAAGAAGGTCGCTGCATTTAGAAAATAAACACTTTCTATACCAGCTTTCATGACTAGCCAAACTGTTATTAATTTTGCAATGACACCTATTATCGTTGAACCTGTACTTACAAAACTGTTATATCCAATAAGTTCATCTTCTTCCATCACCAAAGGAGACAATGCACTTTCCGCATTACCTTCTACTACTTCTATTAATCCTAAGATAAACAGACTAAATAATAATACACTTATAGGCATAAGATTCAAATAGAACATCACTGCAATAAAGATCATAATAAATAGTTGCATGATTTGTGCGATTAGCATCATCTTCTTGCGATTGAAGTGATCAATTACCGGGCCAGCAAAAGCAGAAAGAATACCTGGTGTAAAGATAATTGCTGAAGTGACACTCGTAATAAAAGCATCTTTTGTCACATCAAAGATATACCACATAATTGCCACTGAATAAATTGAATCACCTAACGCTGAAATGAGCCTTCCCGTTAAAAGATAATTTTTGTCCGACATATCATCACCCCTATTATTTTTTATCGTTAAAATATATTTTACTGATAAAAATAAATAAGTCAATGAAAATTATCAGACTATTTTACTAAACAAAAAAATAGAGCAGCTTATGCTACTCTACTCAGTTTCATCTTTATATGATGACAGTTGAATTTGATACACATTTTTATGATCTAAATCTTTATACTTTTCTTCATACTTTTGACTTAAAGCTCTCATTTCGTTCATTAATTCCATCCATTGTTCATATGGTAATTGCACTTCTAAATTAGACATTTGAGCACTGTTAGGTGTCTCAATCTTCTTTAATTCTTCATCAGTCAATTTACCATACTCATCAGCATCTCGTTTGAGTGCATCGAATACTTTTTGAACTTCTAATGTGTAAAACGCTAGTATAGTATCGAAGTTTTCTTTTATTGCTGGAAAATCAAAATTAATTGGTGATTTATTTAAGTGTTCACTTGAATAATAATATTCAGTCATATTCTTGATTTGTCTTTCTTCAACTATTTTTAACGCTTCAACTTCCATCAGTTTCTTAATAGGATAATACAGATTTGATGTCTTAACATCTAAAGCTTTTGCAATCTCTTTCGTTGTCATCGCTTTATCCCGTGTCAGCTGAATGATTTGATTTGCTTTTTCATCAATTAATATTTTCAGTAATTCATTTCCCATTTCCTCACCTACAGTTTTTATCGTTTAAAATAATTTTAACATAAAAATAAAAATAATATTTAACAACCTTATATTCTACATTGTCAAAATATTTGTATCTATTTTATGAAATTCACTCTCAAATCGTGTATGATTATTTTATTATATTTTAGGAGTGTTGTTATGTTATATATATTGCTTGCCTTTGTTATTGGGCTGATGATTCCTGTGCAAACTGCAGTTAATTCTAGGTTACGCACATATGTTTTATCACCATTTGTAGCATCATTTATTTCTTTTTTAGTGGGAACAATTTTTTTATTCATCATGACACTCGCGACTAAACATAGTGTTTTAATCGCACCATCAATTTTCTTCAACAATCCGTTATGGATCTGGCTAGGTGGTATTTTCGGTCTTATCGGTCTTACGACAAACATTTTACTTTTTCCGAAACTAGGTGGCGTGCAAACAGTGGTACTTCCAATTATGGGGCAAATTATTATGAGTATGCTTATTGATCATTTTGGATTATTTTATTCACCCGAGAAAAGTTTCACCATTTTGCGATTCATCGGAATTGTTATTTTATTACTCGGTGTATTGTGTGTAATCGTATTACCAGATTACCTGAGAAAGAAACGACAGGCCATCCATATTCAAGGTAGCAGCAGCAATAAATTACCTTTTCAGTTGTTAGGCGTTATTGGAGGGATGCTTATGGCCAGTCAATCTGCAATTAATGGGCATTTAGGCAGCTTACTCCACTCAGCTGTTCACGCTGCGTTTATTTCATTTTTAGTAGGAACTTTGATGTTATTTATTGTTGTAACTTTTGTGAATAAGAATTTAAGCAATTTTAATTTGGCATTTGGCAAAGATAAGCCTATATGGATCTGGTGCGGTGGGATTATCGGTGCTTTCTTTGTCTTACTTATGGCATATCTCGTCCCTATAATAGGTACTGGATTAGTAGTCGTCATTTGTTTATTCGGGCAAATTTTATGCAGCATTATCATTGATATGTTCGGTTTAATTGGTGCCAAAAAAGTCCCAATTACACGTGTTCAAATGTTAGGCTTAGGATTGTTAGTATGTGCTGTAGTGATGATCAGGTTATTTTAAATATATCTTCTTTGTATTTAGGAAATTTCATTTAACGTCGTGATTACTATTTATCATTTTCATTTATATTACATATTTTGCTATAATTGTATCGAGGTGATCATGATGAATAACACGCTTCCTTTAATGGATATCAACAATAGTACATCAATGATCTATAAAGTATACAGTATTGAACATGATCCAAAAGTAGTGAAATTTGAAATTGCTTTTATTAATGGGCATCGTAACTTACTATTTAAACATATATTATATGAAGAAGATCTGATTATACTCAGTCACCTTCAATCATTGAACACAGGTAAATATCATTTTGTAGAACCATCATTATATATCGATATCAAGAATATTCATGAAACGACTATCGATATTACGATTCACTTAAAAGCTTTATTAGAAAATCATGATTCTTCTCACCGCACTGATAATGCATACGATATGACTGTTGAGAAACATGGTTTCATTCAATTTATCGAATATTTACAGCACCACCTGGTACAATAAGACTATTTCAATTCTCCTAATATATGCCTCAATACACGTAAAATAAATTCTTATTTTACTCATATTGTATTAAAGTGACTATAAATACTAGACAATTGTGATGAATCATTATATAATAAATTCAAATATTATCGTACATATGCAAGAAATTAAGGCTCTTCACATCATTACAAAGAGTAATAATGTAAGACAACACTTTTTGTAATATGTGAAGTGTTTTCTTTGTAAAACATTAGATATTATTTAATAATTTATTGGAGGTCATTATATTATGGCACAAGGTACAGTTAAATGGTTTAACGCAGAAAAAGGTTTTGGATTCATCGAAGTTGAAGGCGGAGACGACGTATTCGCTCACTTCAGCGCTATTCAAGGTGAAGGTTACAAAACTTTAGAAGAAGGACAAGCAGTTGAATTCGATATCGAAGAAGGTCAACGTGGACCTCAAGCTGCTAACATCGTTAAATTATAATATTTAATGTTGAAAGATAAGCCCTCAAGGGGCTTATCTTTTTTTATCTATAATTTCATTTTTACAGCTATTATTGATCCAATTAGGCAATATAAAAATAAATATTTCACTCAATTTGACTGATACCTACGCACTTTATCGAGATATTAAGACCAAATCACAAGAACACATGTTTGACTTATTAAACGATCCGTTATATACTTAAGTCAAATATATCGGACATATGCAACAAACAAAGCTTCTTCACATATTACAAAAAGTAATCGTGTTAAGTCGAGACTTTTTGTAATATGTGAATTTTTCTTTGTAGGAGAAACATTAGATATTATTTAATAATTTATTGGAGGTCATTATTATGACACAAGGTACAGTTAAATGGTTTAACGCAGAAAAAGGTTTTGGATTCATCGAAGTTGAAGGCGGAGACGACGTATTCGCTCATTTCAGCGCTATTCAAGGTGAAGGTTACAAATCTTTAGAAGAAGGTCAAGCAGTTGAATTCGATATCGAAGAAGGTCAACGTGGACCTCAAGCTGCTAACATCGTTAAATTATAATATTTAATGTGAAGAAATAAGCCCTCAAGGGGCTTATTTTTTTTGTTTATTGAGAATATTTTATTCATATGTTAACATTATTGGTATAAAAAACCATAAGGAGTGTCTTCATGAGAGAATTACTTGCTGGTATCGTTATTCTAACTTTCATCTTGTTCGAATTATTTAAATATAAAATATATGGTCAAACGACGATGTTTAAAACAAAACACCCAGTAGATAAAGAAAAAAGAATGATCGGAACTTCTGCTTATGCAAAAGCGTTCGATTATGTTATCGGCATCCTGTTCTTCTTTTCATTCTATAAATTATTAACACTTGATACTTCCAAACCATTAAATATCATTCAGGACGTGCCTGAACTCGTTTACTTAGGCGCAACTTTAATCGTGTTGCTTTATAGTTACATTAAAGAAAATAAAAGCTTTATGTAAGAAGTAGATTCATGCTACTCTATTCAACAATTTATGGCACACTTACCAGGTGAAAATAAACTAAAGTTACAAATACATTGACAAAACTTGATATGCGTTATATACTTAGTACAAATATATCGAACATATGCAAGAAACGTAAGGACTTCACATATTACAAAAAGTAATCGTGTTAAGGGTTTGCTTTTTGAAATATGTGAAGTTTTCTTATGTAAAACATTAGATATTATTTAATAATTATTTGGAGGTCATTATTATGACACAAGGTACAGTTAAATGGTTTAACGCAGAAAAAGGTTTTGGATTCATCGAAGTTGAAGGTGGAGACGACGTATTCGCTCACTTCAGTGCTATCGAAGGAGACGGTTACAAAACTTTAGAAGAAGGTCAAGCAGTTGAATTCAATATCGAAGAAGGTCAACGTGGACCTCAAGCTGCTAACATCGTTAAATTATAATATTTAATGTTGAAAAATAAGCCCTCAAGGGGCTTATTTTTTTTGCATAAAATTAATAATACATCCTTAAGGAAATACTAAAAATTAAAGAAACATAGAATATCATCATAATCATCTATAGGTAATATAACCTTATAGTCTTTTATATCTACATATTTCCCTTTAATCATTTCTTTAGAAATTGGTTCTTTCATATCAACAAAAAGTGCCATTTCACATATAGTGCCCTGATTTCCATTAATGTTATAATACTTCATTAAAAATTCAGGATGAATATTTCCATTGATAAGTAAGAAACCTTCATATTTTTCATATTCAACTTTGTATTGTTCTAAAATTTCATGCGTTTCTTCATAACCTTCATTTAATATTGCTCCTGTGATATTAAACGCTTCTACTAGTTCAAAGAACTCAAGTGAATCCCATGTAGCTGACCATCCAATGGATTTATATCCTCTAATTTTAGTATCAACAAAATATATTATGTCTTTAACATCTGAATTGAAGGATTCCCATAAATAATTTTCAGTAAGATTAAAAGTATCTTCAACAATTGTGATATCTTCAAATTTAGGATGAATATATAAGTTTCCACTAATTATATTCCAATAAATTAATGGTTGATATTCACTGTCATATATCAATAATAAAGTGTCTATATACCCAATTTGCTCCGCAAAAGACAAATTCATTATCTCTTCAATTTTAATCCTAAAACTTTCTTTGTTATATCTAGGTTCACTCGAAAAACTATGAACGATTATTATTTCTTGTGGGTATTTCCTAAAGATATTTACGATTGCATTCACAGCTTTTTCATTCATCACGTGTCTTTTTATAAATGTCTTCTCTAATTCTTTTCTAATATTTAAATCAATTCTAGATTCATCTACTTCTGGTTTTGATCTTTTCTTTTTAAATAATCCTAACATGTTAATACCACTTCTTCTTTTTAAAATACACCATACTTACAACTAATAATAACGCCATTACGATCAGTACTGTAAAGTATCCATACTTCCATTTCAGTTCCGGCATGTACTCAAAGTTCATCCCGTAAATTCCTGCAATCAATGTCAATGGTAGAAATACAGTGGATACGAGGGTTAACATCTGCATTACACGGTTCATTCTATAGTTGTTATACGATTCATAGTTATTTCTTATTTCATCCGTGAGTTCCTGCGAATTTTTTATAATATTCTTCTGCTTAATCATATGGTCCTGAATATGGTGAATATAATGATGATCGTGTTCTGTTTCTATCATATGCTGATCACGTTCTAATTCATCTACCAGTTCACTCATTGGTACGATAATCCCTTTAATACGAATCAATTTTGCTCTTAAGTCAAAGATATCATCCATTATATAATGTTGCTTCTTATCTTTAGAATGTCTTTTTTCAAAACTAAGCACATTATCTTCTATCGATTCTACAGTCTCCGTATAGAAATCTACTATTTTATCAAGCAACATCATTGCTGCTACTTTTGGTGTCAAATTACTTGGTGCTTCTTCTTCTAATTCTTTCGCTAAAGCATCTATTTCATCTGTTGCTTCAATATCTTCCTCATGATAGGTAATAAAAACATTATCTTTCAGGAGCACATTAATCGTTTCTGCTTCATATGTATCGCGTTCAAACTTCTGGAATACTAAATACTCATATGCATTATAATTTTTATATTTCGGTCTGGAATTACTGTGTATTACATCTTCTATCGTTAATCCATTAATGTCAAAATGTTGTTTAAAAAGTTCACTCTCTTCTTCATTCGCCCCTTCAAAGTCAAACCAAATGAAGGTTGCATCTTTTGGTAAATCATCTATTGTATTAACACGTTTTAGTTTGTTATCGTCATGATACAAAATACTTAATGCCATACTCTCCCCCCTCACACATCATTATACTTTAATAGCATATAAAAAGACCAAAGCTATTTTAACTTTGGTCTGATTAATTTTTTATTCTAGTTTCCGTTAAACATCCAGTGTACACCGTATTTATCATCTAATGCGCCCATCACACCGCCCCAGAATTGCTCTTCAATCGGCATATGCACTTTCGTCTCATTGTGTGCTGCTACTTTATTGAATAGTTCAGTCATTGCTGCAGTATCTTCAGCATTTGATTTGTCCCAGTTTAAAGATAATGTCATGCTATTATTGAAATCTCCAGCTTTACCAAATCTATCTGCTGCATATAATTTATGTCCCGCTACTTTAAATTCAGAATGCATTGTCATCTCTTCAGCTTGTTCCGGGTCTACACCAAATTGTCCTGCCTGTTCTTTTCCTACTGGTAATCTGTTAACGTCTGTTGCTCCAAATACTTCTTCATAATATGCTAGCGCTTCTTTTGCACTTTCAAACGCTAAGTAAGGAATTAATTCTGTCATGATAGACCTCCAAATGTATATTGTAATTCAAATTAAATATATCACAACTTAATTAATTTACATAATGATAACTTATTTTGATGTAGCTGTTGATGCTGCTACTTTATCATCATAAACAGAGATTGTACCACCATAGTTTGCTACCCATACATCACCTGTCGTATTTTCATAAGTGATACCGATTGGATGAAATCCTGCTTCAACACGCGTGATTTCTTTCAACGTCTTCGTATCAAATTTTGATACTGTATTCTCATCATAATTAACGATATACACTGCTGTACTGTCTGGTGAAATTGCCATTGAACGTGGTTCTTTTCCTGTAGTAGCACGCGCAATAACTTTATCTGTTGCAACATCATATTTTAATAGTTCATTAGCACCCGCCACCGTAATGTAGATTGTCTTCCCTTGATTATCGAGTACTAAATGACGTGGTCTTTGTCCGGTCTGCAGAATCATTTCACTTTTCCCTGTTTCTAAATTCACTTTATAAATTTCATTCGAGAACATCGCTGTAACGTAAGCTGTTTTATTATCTGGCAGTGATACAATACCGCGTGGCATTGCATTTAATGGGATTTGTTCTGTTTGTTTAGCTGTCTTAGTATCTACTACTGATAATGATTTATCACACCAGTTAGAAACAAGTAATTTTGAATTATCTTGTGTAAGTGCTACATATTTTGGCACACGACCAACTTGAATGACCTGATCCCAGTCTTGCTTTTCAGCATTATAACGATATACGACAGATTCTGCGATTGCTTTACCTGATGAACACATATCTTCTGCTTCTGCACCATGGTCTGTTAATTGATATTGAGATACATACGCATACTTCCCATCTTTTGTCCAAACTGCTTCAACTGGTGCACCACTTACAGGTTTATCAAAACCTTCGATACCGAACTTTTTAAAGTCTACTGTATCCGATAACTTTTTAATGAGTTTACGTGATTTCGCATCATAAACTGTAATTGTATGCTGGTACATCATATTGTTTGCAATAACCTGACCTTTATTATTCGCGACAACTGATTTTGGAGTAATCGGTCCTTCACTTATTGTATCGATTAATTTCATCGTTGTTGTATTCGAAGCTGGTCTATCTTTATCAATTTGATCTGCGGTTACATCTTCTTCAGACGAATCTTTTGATTCAGTCGTCACTTTTTCTGCTTTGTTTTCTTTAGTCGTTTGTTCTGTGTTTGTTGATTTCTCGGTTGTTTTCTGTTCTTCGTTTGCACATCCAGCCACGAGTATCATTGCTGATAACATTAAATATTGAATCGCACGCATAATGTTCTCCTCTTCTTTTCCATTTTTTATTTAAATATAGCATAAATTAAGTAATGTCACATTGAAAAATTTAGTTTCAATTTATTAATATGTTATAGTGACAGTATGATAACAAAGAGGTGAACGATATGTGGAACAGTACACGATTGACAGATCAACTAAGCATTGCATATCCAATTGTACAGGCGGGCATGGCTGGAAGCACAACACCAGAGCTTGTTGCAGCAATCAGTAATGAGGGGGGGTTAGGAACAATTGGTGCTGGATATATGACCACTGATGTGTTAAGCGATGAAATTGAGGCTGTACGCAAGCTTACCGATAAACCTTTTGCTGTAAATTTGTTCGTGCCTGAAGATATTCAATACGACGATAGTGCCATTCAAATGATGCAGGAGAAACTTAAACCTTATTATGATAAATATGATTTAAAGACAGCAAATGTTAAAATACACTCTGAACAAACTTTTCTTGATAAAATTCAGTTGTTAATGGATATGGAAGTTCCAGTTGTAAGTTTTACATTTGGCATCCCGGCACAACAGATTATTAATCTGCTAAAAAAGAAAGGTATTATAACAATCGGTACAGCAAGTTCAATTGAAGAAGCAAGAATGATTGAACAAAGTGGATTAGATATGGTGGTTGCACAAGGCTTTGAAGCAGGTGGACATAAAGGCGCGTTTACAAAAACGCGTTCAATCGGCACAATGGCATTGATTCCTCAAATTGTAGATAGCGTGTCTCTACCTGTAATCGCAGCAGGTGGAATAATGGATGCGCGCGGTATACTTGCATCACTTATGTTAGGCGCGAGCGGTGTGCAAATGGGGACTACTTTCTTAACAACGCACGAAAGTAAAGCACCAAACGTGCATAAAGAAGCAATCATCCATGCACAACCTGAGGATACAACCGTAACAAAAGTATTCAGCGGTAAAAGTGCGCGTGGTATAGAAAATGATTTTATTAATGATTTGGAAACGAGTGGTACAAATATACTGCCTTATCCGCTTCAAAATGATTTAACGACGAGTATTCGTCAAAGCGCAGCTAAGAACGGTGACACTGCTATTCTTCATATGTGGTGCGGTCAGGCACCTACACTTGCTAAGAAAGTCAATGCACAAGGTTTATTTAGAGAAATCGTGGCACATACCGATCAGTTAATACTGGATTTTAAAATGAATAATATATAAAATACAACACAAAAAAAGCTCTCATTCGAGAGCTTTTTAATATTGTTCTTTTTTCATCTGATAAAGATAGATGGGTATTCCTAAAAGTGTGATGATAGTCCCTGTTAATGCTAACCCAAATTGCGTAAATAGAGTATTAAGCATAACGAACAGTCCTGCCAGTAAAGCAATCATAGGGATGATTGGATACAACGGCACTTTATAAGGACGAACGAGTTCTTTTTCTTTCTTACGTAATACAAATACCGCATAAAATGCCATACAGTAAAATGCCCAGATTACAAATACAAGCATATTTGTGATTGAATCGAAAGCACCAAGAGAAACCATAATAATCGCAATAACGACCTGAATCAAACCACTCATCCATGGCGCACCACTTTTTGTAAGTTTCGTGAATACATTTTTAAACGGTAATAAATTTTGTTTCGCCATCGCTTCTGGTACACGCATTCCTGTCATCGTATAACCATTTAATGCACCATACACGGATACCATTATTCCGATGGTAATTAATTTTCCACCAGACTGGCCAAACAAGATTACCGCTGTATCAGTTGCTGCGTTTAAATTACCTTTCAGTTCAGCAATTGGTGATGTAAATAAAAATGTTGCGTTTACCAGTAAATAAATAATTGTAACTAGACCTAAACCTAATGTGATTGCTAATGGTAAATCTCTTTTCGGATTTTTCATTTCCCCGGCAATATTACCGACATGAATCCATCCATCATAAGCAAACATTGTCGCAAGCAATCCAGCACCAAGGGCTACAAAGAAATTAATGCCTGTATCACCTGTCGTAGGTATTAATGATACCTGAACATCGCCAGTCTGCATTAAACCAAACACGACGATAGCGATAATCGGAATAAGCTTTACAACTAAAGTGACTGATTGCAATATCCCACCAGCCTTCGAGCCCAGACAGTTAATCAATAATATTGAAACCATTGCGATAACTGCTACCGGAAATAGCCATATCTTTCCAATATGAAATAAATTATCAATTTGCTGTGAAAATACAATCGATTGTGCTGCAATCATTGCCGGAAAGTAAATAAAACTTTGTGCCCAGCCTGCTAAAAATCCAAAAAACTTACCATACGTATATTCAATATATGTCGTCAGTCCACCATTTCTCGGAATTGCTGCTGCAAGTTCCGCTACTGTCAGTCCGGCACATATCGTGATCAAACCACCTAATAGCCATACAAACAACGTCATACCTGGTGTTCCTGTTACTTCTGTTATGTTAGATATTTTAAAGAATACACCTGAACCAATAACAGTCCCCATTACAAGTGCTAAAGCTGAAAAAAATCCTATACCTTTGTTCATTCCCTTTTCCATAATTACCTCCTTTTAATCCTCAACCATAATATCATAAAACTGTCATTCTCGTATGGTGTTTTGATAAATTAATTTTCAATATATCTTACTTTAAAACAAAAAAGATTGAGACAAATTCCGTCTCAATCCTGGATATTATTATTTACGTTTCCTTAAATGTTGTTCAATATAGAATGCCGACTCTTCTATCGACTTATACTCTGTATTAATAACAGTAGCATTTAATCGATTGAATACTTCTTCAGCATAGCTCAATTCTTCTTTAATACGTTTCAAATCATTATATTGTCCTGGTCCTGAAAGTCCTAAAACTTTAATACGTTCTGTACGTATATTCATAATATAGTTCGGACTTGCAGTCAGTCCAAATACCTTTAAGTTCTTTTGTTGATATACTTCTTCAGGAATAGGTGATTCAGGCACTAAAGGAATGTTCGCAACTTTAAACCCTTTATTTGCTAGATACATACTTAACGGTGTCTTTGAAGTTCTTGAAACACCAACAATAACAGCGTCTGCTTCTGCTAAATTATGAAAGTTTTTACCATCGTCATATTTCACTGAGTACTCAATCGCTTCAATACGCTTAAAGTATTCTTCATCCATCTTTCTCAGTGCGCCACTTTCACCGACCGGTTCCATATCAGTATGATTTTGTATGACTCTGATCAAGCCTGTCATGTAATCGATATATGAAAGTCCAGTTTCTTTGGCAAATGCTTGTCCCAGACGATTAAATTCAGGGTTTACAAGCGTTGTAACTACGACTGCTTCTTTTTGTTTTGCCAGTTCTAAAATGTTCTTAAACTCTTCTTCATCTTTGATGAATGAAAATTTCTTCACACTTACAGATGTTAGTTTCGGAAATTGAGATAACGTTGCATGAAGCATTCTATCAGCGGTTTCACCGATTGAGTCTGAAATGATATAGATTAATAAATCTTTTGTTTCATATTTACTCAAAATGTACCTCCTACTATTTTTTCACCTGGCTTTGCGCAGTCGCTAAAATAGCACCTGGTACACGGAATGGTGAACATGAGACATAATCAATTGCTAAATCATTAAAGAAATGAATTGATTTAGGATCTCCACCTAACTCACCGCAAACACCAATCTTAATGGCTGGGTTTGCTGATTTTGCGCTTTCAACTGCAATCTTAATAAGTTGTCCCATACCTTCAACGTCTAATGTTTGGAACGGATCGACATTAAGAATTTCACGGTTAATGTATTCGTTGATGAATTTACCGGCATCATCACGAGAGAAACCATAAGTTAATTGAGCTAAATCGTTTGTACCAAAACTAAAGAATTCAGAGTGCTGAGCAAGTTCTCCTGCAACTAGACATGCACGTGGTGTTTCAATCATTGTACCAATTAGGTAGTCAACTTGTACACCTTTTGCATCCATGATTTCCTGTGCTTTTTTCTTAACAACATCTTTTAAGATGACAAATTCTTGTGTAGTTGAAACTAAAGGAATCATAATTTCAGGCTTTGTTTCAATACCTTTTTCTTTTAAATTCAACACAGCTGTAATGATTGCTTCCGTCTGCATTTCATATAATTCAGGATAAGTAATCGCTAAACGACAGCCTCGGTGACCAAGCATCGGGTTAAATTCATGTAATTCACTGATACGCTTTTCTAAGAAATCTGTCGTAACGCCTAACTGGTCGGCCACTGCTTTAACTTCTTCTCCACCTTTCGGTAAGAATTCATGTAATGGCGGATCTAATAAACGTACGATTGACGGACGATCCTGAGATAAATTAAAGATACCTTCGAAATCTTCTGTTTGATAAACTTTGATTTTATTTAATGCTTCTACACGTTCTTCGTAAGTAGATGCTAAGATGAAACGTCTCATTTCAATTAATCGTTCTTCACCAAAGAACATATGCTCAGTACGTACCAAACCGATACCTTTTGCGTTAAATGAATAACCTGATTTAATATCACCTTCAGTTTCTGCATTCATACGTACAGATAAACGTGCGATTTCTTCTGCCCAGCCCATAAATTCTTCAAAGACATCACTTGCTTCCGCTTTCGTCGTTTCAATTTCACCAATATATACTGCTCCTGTTGAACCATTAACTGAGATAACATCACCTTCAGATAAAGTTTTACCGGCATATTTTACGTACTTTTCTTTCGTATTAATTTCAAGATCAGAACATCCCGTCACACAACATTTACCCATACCACGTGCTACTACCGCAGCATGACTCGTCATACCACCATGTGTCGTTACAATCGCTTCAGCAGCAATCATACCTTCAATATCCTCTGGAGAAGTTTCAGGACGAACTAATATAACCTTTTCACCTGCTTCAGCTTTCGCTTTTGCATCTAATGCCGAGAAGACGATAACACCTGTTGCAGCACCTGGAGAAGCTGGTAAACCTTTGTCTGATACTAATTCAGCAGATTTTAATGCTTCTTCATTAAAGTTAGGATGTAACAATTGATCAATTGATTTAACATCTACCATTGCAACAGCATCTTCTTTCGAAATGACACCTTCATTTACCATATCTACAGCAATGTTGATCGCAGCTTTTGCAGTACGTTTCCCGTTACGCGTTTGTAAGATAAATAACTTTTCATTTTCAATCGTAAACTCGATATCCTGCATATCTTTGTAATGACTTTCTAATTTCTTCGTTACATTCACGAACTCTTCATATGCATGCGGCATTTGTTCATTTAAAGTTTCGATTGCTTTCGGCGTACGAATACCTGCTACAACGTCTTCACCTTGCGCATTCAATAAGTATTCACCATATAATTTATGTTCACCTGTCGCCGGGTTACGTGTAAATGCAACACCTGTACCAGAACGATCACCACTATTACCAAATACCATTTCCTGAACATTTACAGCTGTTCCGATATCATGAGGAATTTCGTTTAAATCACGATAAATACGTGCACGATCATTGTTCCATGATTTAAATACCGCTTCTATCGCTTCAGTTAACTGTTTCTTTGGATCTTGCGGGAACGGTTTATGTGCTTCTTCGATATAGATTTCTTTATATTGTTCAACAATCTCTTTCAAATCTTCAGCGGGTACATCAGCATCAGTTGCATGCCCTTTAACTTTTTTGAAGTCTTCAAAGTACTCTTCAAATGCTGGCATCGGAATATTGTATACAACACTACCAAACATTTGTAGCAAACGACGATAACAATCATACGCAAAACGTGCATCTTCTGTCTTTGCAGCTAATTTTTCAACATTTTCATCATTTAATCCTAAATTTAAAATCGTATCCATCATACCTGGCATAGAGATTTTCGCACCACTACGTACTGATACTAATAGTAAATTTTCATCTGAAGAGAAAGCTTTATTTGTTTTATCTTCTAGTTCTTTTAACTTCTCATCTAATTGTGTAAGTACTTCGTCTGATAATTGTTCACCACGATCTAAATATTCGATACAAGCTTCAGTCGTGATTGTAAATCCGTTAGGAACAGGTAAACCTAGACGCATCATTTCTGAAAGGTTTGCGCCTTTACCACCTAACAAGTCTTTCATATTTTGACTTCCTTCTTCAAATGCATATACAAATTTACTCAAATTTAGTCACCTCATCATTTTTTGTGTTATACCAATTAACCCATTAGGTTATACTATTATGTTAATTAGTATGTCACATTAAAACTTTTATGACAATCATAAAAAGACAATTTAATAAATTTTTTTAGAAATATCTGTTTAAATATGAAGGTATTGTGAACTTGTCAGAAAAAAGTTGAAAAAGTTTTACCATTCAGTAGCAGAAATGAAAACGCTTTATTATAATCGAAGTAACTTAAAGTTTATCTTTAAGAAAACTTTTTTAAGGGGAGATTCATATGTATCAACTAGAGTTTATTGATGGTAAAAAACATCACATCGTAGGAATGTTCGACACAGTTGAAGAGATTAAAGAATGGTTAGCAGTTGTACCATTCATTACAGCGTATGAATCTGAGAAAGAATATACGATGGAATATAAGAATATTCCGGATTATGCAGAAATCGAATGGCGTGGAAGTGTTTATCCATTAACGCGTCACTCATTCTCTGGTGATCACACTATCGTTATTGACTGGTCATACGTTGCAACAATTAAAGACCATGAAGGTATTGTTCCAGGCTACACTTTAATCGAAGGTTACATGTACGAAAATAGTGATGTTGAAGAATACATCGCTGTACGTAACAAGATGAAAGATGAATTGAAAGATTACTACACATTGCACGGTAAGACAGTATTCGTTGATGGATTAGGCACTGAACAAGGTGAATACATCACGACTGAAGGTGGGCCGATTATTCATATCGATCCAATGAACGTGGATGCGTGGGAAAAAGCTGAAAATATTGAAGCATTTGTGAAGACGTTTGAGTAGAAATTTAAGATAGTTAAAATGGCCCGATTCTTTAGTGGAATCGGGCCATTTTGCTTTGTTTGGCACGGTTCTTCCTTGGAATCGGGCCATTTCGCTTTGTTTGGCACGGTTCTTCCTTGGAATCGGGCCATTTTGCTTTGTTTGGCACGGTTCTTCTTTGGAATCGGGCCATTTCGCTTTGTTTGGCACGGTTCTTCTTTGGAATCGAGCCATTTCGCTTTGTTTGGCACGGTTCTTCCTCAGAATCGCCCCAATTTTTATTTCTCATTAACAATTTTATAATATGTTCTCGATGTAATCAGATACATGATACCGTAAACGACCATAATTACGAGCATTACAATACCATAACATGAAAAGAACATCGCTTTATCACGAATACCTAATACACCAAGTAAATTAAATATAATTTTCGTCGCAAACAGCGTATGAATAACAGTAATAATAATCGGTAAACCGAAAATCCAGATAATCTGTTTGTTAATCGTCTTCTTAATCAATTCTTGTGGTAATCCTACTTTTTGCATAATATTGTAGTTGCGTTTATCCTCATACCCTTCTGATAGTTGTTTATAGTATAGCACTAAGAACACTCCTGTAAGTAATGTAATTGATACGACGATACCGATAAAGATTAATCCTCCATTTAACTCGTAAATTGTTTTTTGAACATCTTCTTTATTTTCAATACGTATGCCATATTTCTTCTGAAGCTTTGGAATAGCTTTCTTTAAAGCTGTTTCATGTGCATCCACGTTAAATCCAAGTGTTCCACTCGCTTCTGGAACTTCTATTTTGTTTGTTTGATTATTCAATGATTTAAAATAACTTCTGTATGCATCAAATTGAGCTTTATCTTTAACAATAATATACATCGCATCAATAGCAACTTGATTGCCGATATAATTTTTAGTCTCTATCTGTACTTTTACCTCTTTACCCATTATCTTTAACGTCTTATCATGAGTAAATCTATCTGCGTTTGTACTGACAATGATTTCACCGTCTTTTACTGAAACTTGCTCGTCTCGTGCAATATTATGGTCTTTTTCAGTTGTAAGTACAACATACGTCATATCTTTACCTTTTAACTTAAGTCCAACCTGATCATTTATCGGTACTAATTTATGGCCATCTTTAATAATTGGGAAGAATGACAGTTCACTATACCTAAATTTATCAACGTCAGCAATTTTACTGATATCTTCCTGGATATTTTTAACTTGTTTTTTCTGATCCCCATATAAATTAATTTCGTATTGTTGAGTCATACTACCTGCAACTTGTGCTTCAATACCACGATATGCAGAAAGTGACATCCCGAGCGTCACCATTAAAAACGTCATAAGCATTGTAATACTAGCAAGTCCTACCGCATTAGATTTCATACGCGATAATAATCCAGAAATCGAAAAAAATTGATTAGGCTTATAATAAATATTCTTATTTCTTTTCAACAACTGCAACACAATTATAGTTAACGACATGAATAAACAATATGTTCCAACACCTACAAGTAGTACCGCAAAAAATATAGATTGAAGAGAATCTAGTACACCTTTTACATCCAGTGCTAAATAATAACCATAACCTAAAGTAGAAATCCCGATGATGAACAGCACTGCAAGCTTCCATTTCGGCGTTGCCCTCTCACCAGCAAGTCGAGTGCGCATTAATTGTGTTGGACTTTGCATCGTAAGTGTAATGTTATTTATTATAAACAATATACAAAAAGTGATTGCCATGATGAATAGCGTAATAGCTGCTGCTTTGAAATCAAATGGATAGTTCATCAGTGACATTCCTTTTGTCTTAACTAATTTATTTAACATCAGGAAGATCAGGTTTCCAAATAAATAACCACCAATGATACTAATAACACTGATAACTACAAATTGTATGATTGCTTCGAACCATAACATCAATCTTATATGACGCTTTTCTAACCCAAGTATCATATTTAATGCGAACTCCTGTCGACGTTGTTTCATAACGAAGCGATTCGCATAAATGATAAACACAACCGTTAATAAACCAACCAGGATGTTTGAATAGACAAGCAACTGCGGTAAGTCAGCATGCCGCTTTTGGATATAATCATTATTTATCATCGACAGCATAATATACTGTAATCCCATCATAACGCTTGTTGCTAATAAAAATGGTATAAATATTTGTCTTAATGCTTTAAAGTTCTTCATTACTAGCTTGAATAATAATTGCATCATCCTACTCACCTCTTTCTGATAGCATTGATAGACTGTCAGAAATGCGTTTTTGGAATTCGTTTTGTGTTTCATCTCCTCGATATATTTCATGATATAAAATACCGTCTTTAATAAATACGACACGACTTGCATACGCTGCATCAATCGTAGAATGTGTAACCATAAGAATCGTTTGATTGTCTTTATTAATATCCTGGAATAAATTCATAATATCTGTTGAAGTTTTAGAATCTAATGCGCCTGTTGGTTCATCAGCCAGCAATAAACTAGGATTTGAAATTAATGCTCTGGCAATTGCTACACGCTGTTGTTGACCACCAGAAATTTGATTCGGGAACTTTTCCAGATGTTCTAAAATACCAAGCTTTGGTGCAAGGCGTGATAATCTTTCTTCCATGACGTTAGGTTTCATATTAGAAAGTACTAATGGCATTAAAATATTATCTTTATTACTCATCGTATGTAATACATTGAAATCCTGGAACACGAAGCCTAACATATCACGACGAAACTTTGCAACTTCTTTATTCTTTAGCATACTTAAATCTTGTCCACCGATTGTTACAGATCCTTCAGTTGGTGTATCGAATGTTGCGATGATATTTAACAATGTCGATTTCCCAGAACCTGACTCGCCCATTATTGCAACGAACTCACCTTCATTAATTGAGAAATTCATATCTTTTAAAGCAACTGTTTGATTGGCACCTCTACCGAATACTTTTTTAACATTTTTTATACTAAGTAACATTACGTTCACTCCTTGTTTGTTGTTACCTTTATCTTACGTGCTAATTGAAACGGCTGCCTTTATTTATTCTTACAAAGACAGCCGTTAATCTTACAAAAATGAAAGATTGGAGTTATTTAAATTGAATCGTGAATGTCGAACCTTCGTTTATTGTAGATATAACATTAATTTTATGACCTAATCGCTTAGAGATTGTGCTGACAATATATAAACCAATCCCACTCGATTTCTCACTCAACCTACCGTTGTATCCAGAGAAACCTTTCTCAAATATTTTCGGTAAATCACTCGCATTAATGCCGATACCGTTGTCTCGGACGGATAATGTCTTTGTCGTTTCATCAAACGTAATCCATACTTCTTTTCCACGCGCATATTTTAAAGCATTGTTTAAAATTTGCTCTATCATGATAGAAACCCACTTTGCATCTGTTAAGATTAAGGCTTCACTCTTGTCGTAATGCAACTTTGTTTGATAATGAATAAACTGAATGGCATAACGTTTGATAAGAGGACGAACAAGTTCATCGATACTCACTTCCATAAATACCATGTCCGTCTTCTGGTTCATTAGTTTCAAATAGTTGAGTGCAAGATTGGTATAGTTATCAATTTGCAGCACTTCATTACGAACTTGAGATATCACTTGTTCATCCGGATCTTCAAGTAATAGTTTCGATGCCGTAATCGGTGTCTTTATTTGATGCACCCACATCAAGAAATACGACTCTACTTCACTTTGATAGTTGATAAAATCATTGCGCAGCTTATGATTTTCCTGCTTTAACAGTTCATTTTCTTCAAATAGGGTTCGCTCTTTTTTAAAGTTCATATATTGAATTATCCAATATAGCAATGAAATAAATAATACGATACATACACTTAAAAGATACGCTTGAAATGGTACATCATACATCCATAAAATAAATAAGAATAATGTGCATACTAAAACAACAATATAAATTTCACGTTGAATCGTTTTAAAGAAACTCATACATCACCTACGCGGTATCCGACATTTTTCTTCGTTTCAATAAAATCATGAAGGTCAATCTTTTGAAGCTTTTTGCGTAATCGCGTCATATTCACTGCAAGAGTATTATCATCAATGAAATGCTCTGACTCCCAACACTTTTCGATTAATGTATTACGGCTGACAAACTTCCCTTTATTCTGGAATAAAGCATGTATGATTTGAAGTTCTGTGTGTGTGAGGTCAATAGTTTCATCATTATATTTGAGTTTTGCCGATTCTAGTAGAAGTTCACACTCACTTACAGTTAAATTATTTACTTGAGTAGTAAAATCATATGTTCTGCGTAATAGCGCTTGAATCTTAGTAACCGTGACCGTCATATTAAACGGCTTTTCAATGAAATCATCCGCACCCATCTGCATCGCCATCACTTGATCCATACTATCATTACGAGAACTAATGAAAATTATTGGAACAGTAGAAACTTTACGAATCTCCTGACACCAGTGATAGCCATTGAATGCTGGTAAATTAATATCGAGTAGCACAAGTTCTGGTGCATTTGCGTTAAAGACATCCATCACATGATTAAAATCTTCTATTAAGATAGATTCTAACTGCCATTTCTTCAGTTCCTCAGCGAGCATCTTCCCGATGACCAAATCATCCTCTACAATCAAAACCTTCATCATCTCACCACCACCGTTGTTTTTTATTATTATGACATAAATGTGGTGTTTAGGTTGAGGATTTAGGATGATGACGTATTATTTTGGGCCGGTTCCTTGTTTGAATCGCCCCAAATATAATAATTCAGGACGATTCCTAAATAGAACCGCCCAAAACTTCATAACAAAAAACACCTCATCACTGAGGTGTTACTACTTTAGAATTCAACATGTAATGCTTTTTTATTTGTTTTATTTTTTACATTATTCTGCCCATTATGCGTCTTACCATTATCGATTATTTCAAAATCCAAAGACTTCGCTTTATATAAATCATCAATTTTACCCGTAGAATCAATATCTTGATTAAATACCAATGTAGATTGATATTCACCACTTTCCTCATGTCTAGAAATTAAATTAAAGTAGTATTTTTTACCATTCTCATCATATAAATTAATATCATAGTTAAATTCATTACTAGAAGATAACTTGATGTGTGCTGATAATGGATTAATCGATACCTGTTGAACATCTACTTTTTCTTTCCCCACTAAAACCGTCTCGTTCATCATTTTTGATTTAACTTTTTTATTTAATTCGGATGGATTTACGTTAAATTTATATCCAAAGTTTTTACCATTTCCCTCATAACTACCAAAAGTCATTTCAACATTTAACTTCCCTTGGGGTGGTATTTCTCGCAGATGAATGATACCAATATCACTATGCACTTTCTTTTCTTTTAAATATTCACTACTTCCAGAAAGTCCTTCCATCATTTCTCTACCATTAATTTTTACGGATAATGGGTCTGCAATATGAAGGGCATTGTCTTTACCTTTAGCATCAACTAACAAATTATACGTCAAATATTTATCATTAATAAATACATCTGTTAGTTTCACGTCAGCTTTGCTTATGCTAATTGTTTCGTTAATATGCGTTGCGTATTTCTCAGCTTGTGGTGTGATTATATCTTTAAATGAATACGTGATGTTCTCAATCATTTTAACAGCATTTGCTTGAATATCATGATTCATAAATGGTAAACCTCCAGCCAGTAACATAGCTGCTGCTGAAATTTGAATCGTTCTTTTCTTCATCTTTGAAGGCTGTTTTTGTTTATTTTTCATTTTGAACTGATTAAAGTATTGTTGTTGTTCAACCTCTGTCATTGTTTCTTCTTCAATCACTTCATCAAATTGAATATCATTGAGTTTTCTATATATATTGTTCATTGTGAATCCTCCTTTGCAAATTTCAGCTTTGTCTTAGCACGAGATACTCTATTGTAAATATTACTCGTCTTTTGTCCCAACATTGCAGCTACTTCTTCAGGCTTATAACCTTCTAAATAAATCATCGTCAATATTTGTTGATCTACTTCTGATAAATCTTTGATCAAATCAAACCATGCTTGTTCATGTAACTTTAATCCCTGGTCTAAATACACTATATTATTTTCCAACGTCTCAGTTGCTTTGTCTTTTTGATATTTGCGTAACATATCTATTGATTGATACTTTGCAATGACGCATATCCAGTTCTTAAATGAGTTTTTACTCGCATCAAATTGATGGATGTTATTCCAAATTCCAAATAAACAATCATTGATACATTCATCTAAATGACTGTCAAAATGATATAAATTTTTCTTACAAATTGATTTCATCAATCCACCATATTGCTGTAACAATAATTGAATCCCTTGTTCATCATGTGATTGAATCAATTGAATAATCTTTAAATCACACTCGTTCATGTCTCTCCCTCCAGTACTACTTATATATTCGTACGTGTTGATTAAATTCTATCATTGAATACAAAAAAAATTTGGCACGATATTCAAAATTATCGTGCCACTCAATTTCAGCAAACCAAAAAAACACCTCATCAGAGGTGTTACGCACTTACTTATAAGATCCTACAACTTTAAGTTCTTTTAGGAATCCTCCACTATGAGGTGATGATTTGAATCCCTCTGTTAAATCTTTACCTGCTTCTAAACCGTTATGCTTTCCGCCTTTCCACATTTCAACGTCACTGACATCATACACAACACCATCAACAGCGACATAAGATTTATGTCCGTCTTTACCGTCAAAAGCTTTCAACTTTTCTGCATCATAAACGTTGTCTTTCATTATCTTCTCTTCAGCCGGCGTAAAGTCACGTTTCAACTTATCTTCTCCGTCACCTTGATTCATAAATAAAGCAAATCCCATAAATACTGCAACTAAGATTGCACCTGTGATTAACATTAATTTTTTCATCATCATCCTCCTCATAAAAAATCTCTATACTTAAAGCATATTGCAATTCCTACCTGCAAACAACTTTAAATATAGAGAATATATGACTATTCTGTGATTTCAACTTCAACGCCAAAGTGGTCACTAACAATCGGTGCATTCACACCATCAAATACTGTCTTACTCGATTGCACTTTAAATTCATTGCTCGCTAAAATGAAATCAATGCGTAACTTTCCGCCATTGTTCTCCCATCCTGCGATATTCTTCTCAATTGTATGATGGCCGTATTTAACTTCAGCTTTTGTATACGTATCTAGTAAATCACTGTTGTCTAATACGAAGTCATAGCCTTCTGTACCTTCCGGGTTATTAAAGTCACCCATAACAATCAATGGTTGATTATATTGTTCTAATATACGCTTTGTATTCATCCATTCATAACTAAATCCATCCAGATTATTTATCCACCAAGAGAAATGACAACTTGCCACAACAATTGATTTCCTGTTCACTTGAGTTTCACCAAATAATATTTTTCTTGAACGATAGTTATCAGGAGATCGATCTATTGAAACAAATTCTGAATATGGTTTGATTGGTTGTTTTGATAGTATCGCACTGCCTTCTTCATATTTATCATAACCGATATGACTCATCGCGTAGCTAAAGTAATAGTCATACCCTTGTGCCCTAAGCTTCTGAACAATAATATATGCAAAATTATCATCCTTTATTTGAATTCCATCATTACCTGGGCAATAATAACTATCTTTAATTTCATTTGTATTTTCTATCAACTGATTCACTTCTTGTAACGCGATGATGTCATAATCCATTTTTATAATTTGTGTAACAATTTGATCTATCTTTTCTTCCTGATGGTCCTCTAACCAACTATGTGTATTTAATGTCAGTAACTTCATCATACACTCTCCTCTAGTCAAAATAAAAAGGCAGCCGAAGCTACCCCTTTATTATATTTCAATGTAACCGATTTTTTCAGCTTTCGCTACTTGACCTGATTTATCTAATGTTAACGATTCAACGCGTTCACTGTTCGTAATGACTACAATAATCGTAGTATCTTTACCTTCAGATTGAACTGCTTCGATATCCATAATCGCTAACGTATCGCCTACTTTAACTTTTTGTCCATCGTTCACTACTACACGTGATGCTGGTTTAGTCATACTTACTGTTTCAATACCCATGTGTACAAGTACTTCAATTCCATCTGTTGTTTTAATACCAATTGCGTGTTTTGTTGGGAAGATGCTTACGATTTCACCATCAACTGGTGCTACAACTGTTTCGTCAGCTGGTTTCACTGCAAATCCTTCACCCATCATTTTTTGTGAGAATACTGGATCATTGACTTGATCAATACTGATAACTTCACCATCTGCTACTGAATATAAGTTTTTCGTAGTACCAGTAAATCCTTTAGTATCTGTGTTATCTAATACAGTTGGTTCTACAACAGTTTGCTTTGGCGTTGGAATATCAGCACCAGATTGTAATAAATCTTCGATATCTGATTTTAATACATCCGCTTTTGGACCATAAACTGCTTGAACGCCGTTATCCTTAACGATTAATCCCATCGCACCAGCCTTTTTCCAAGCTGCTTCATTACCTACTAATCCTTTATCATTTACACTTACACGTAAACGTGTCATACATGCATCAACATCTTTAATATTTGCTTTACCACCTAGTAAATGAATAATTTGTACAACTTGATCATCCGCTTGAACATTTGATGTTCCTGTTTCTTCTGCCATGTCTGCTTCATAATTTCCGTTACGTCCAGGTGTTGCGAAGTTGAACTTCTTAATTAAGAAGTTTGCTAAGAAGTAAGTTACTACTGCAAATCCGATTGTCGTTAATACAAAGTTGATTAAATCTCCACCTAATCCTGCTTTAATCGCAAGTGGTGTTCTTGTTAATAATTCAATTGTACCGAATGAGTGTACACGTAAATTAATAATGTCTGCCATCGCAAATGCTGCACCTTGAATGAATGCATAAACAACATATAAAGGTACTGCTACAAACATGAACATGAATTCTAACGGCTCAGTAACTCCTGTTAAGAATACTGCTAATGCTGCTGAGAAATACATTGATTTGTATTTTGGTAATTTATCTTTATCAACGTTACGGTACATTGCAAGTGCAAGACCCATTAAAATACCTGTTGAACCAATCATTTGTCCTACTTTGAAACGTGCTGGTGTAAAGTCGTTTAATACTTGATTATATTGGCTTGTATCTCCAGCGTGACTTAGGTTCACTAAGTCTGTTGCCCAAGCTAACCAAAGTGGATCTTGTCCGAATACCTTTGTACCTGCTTGTGAACCTGATAATATTTCGTAAGTTCCACCTAGTTGTGTATAGTTAATCGGAATCGTTAACATATGGTGAAGACCGAATGGTAATAATAAACGCTCTAAGAATCCAAATAAAAATGGTGCTAAGATTGGTGCTGTATCTTTACTTGTAGCAATCCATAAACCAAAGTTGTTAATACCTGCTTGAATGTATGGCCATACGATAGCAAGAATTAATGCAACGATAGTTGACCAAAGAATAACAACGAATGGTACGAAGCGTTTACCATTAAAGAATGATAATGCGTCAGGTAACTTTCTATAATTATAGTATTTATTATATGCATTCGCACCAACGAAACCTGCGATGATACCAACGAATACCCCCATGTTTAATGCCGGTGATTCTAATACACTTGTAAAGAAACCTTTAACCATAATCTTTGTGCCGAATAATGTATGCGTGAATGCTTTATCATCTGCAAGCATTGCACTGTTAACACCAAATACTGCCCCTGTAATACGGTTAATCAATACGAATGCGATACCTGCTGCAAACGCACCGCCTGCTCTTTCTTTTGCCCAACTTCCCCCAATAGCTAACGCAAAGAGAAGATGTAAGTTTCCGATAATCGCCCAACCAATACTTTCAATGACACCACCAATCGTGATTAACATTTGCATGTCTGGGCTAATTAATGGGATCGATTTTCCAATACTAATCATAAGACCTGCTGCTGGCATTACTGCTACAACAACCATCAGTGCTTTACCGAACTTTTGCCAAAATTCAAAGCTTAATAACTGTTTCATAATTTTTTCTCCTTTTTATGCAATCGGTTGCATTACTTGAGATAAATATATCATCAGAAATTTGTTTTGTAAACAGTAATTCATAAAATAATATACTTTATTTGCATAAATGCTATGAAATTTTGTGGAAAAACCATCATTGACAATGCAATCGGTTGCATATATTATTAAGAAAAAGACTTACGGAGGATTATTATGGCCATTACAGTTAAAGATGTTGCACAACAAGCTGGTGTCGCTACATCAACAGTTTCACGTGTTGTTAATAATCATCCTTCTATTTCTGAAGCTACTCGAAGAAAAGTTCAGAAAGTGATGCAGGAAATGGGCTATGTTCCAAATATCGCTGCCAGAAACTTAGGGAAGCAAACTTCAAATGCAATAGGAATTATCCTACCTCCACTCAATTCAAAAGAACGAATGGCCAATCCATTCTTCTTAGAAATAATCGAAGCTATTAATGATGAAGCAAGAAGAAATAATATGACTACTGCGGTGGCTATAGCTAAGAACTTAGAAGATTTATTAGAAGATGTTAAAGTGATGCACAAGCAAAAGCAAGTTGGTGGTTTCATATTAGCATATGCTCACCAAGGTGATCCCGTAATAAAATACTTGCTTGAAAAGCAAATTGCATTTACACTCATTGGGCAGCCTTATACACAGCATAATATAATTAGTTATATTGACAATGACAATCAGTTACTTGGCCAACATGCTACAGAACATTTGATTGAAAATGGTCATCGCAATATTCTTTTTGTTACTAATACGATTAAAGAAGGTATTTATTTCGAAAGATATTTTGGCTATCAGAAGGCAATGATGCTCAATCAACTCAAAGTATTTGATAGTATTCCAATTATAGAACATACAGATTATGCTGACTTTGAAGATACTTTGATCCGAACAAAAGCAACTGCTATCGTGGTGCTTGACGATATATTTGCACTACGTGTTATGCAGCTTGTACAAATGTACGGCTATAAAGTGCCTGATAATCTTTCTGTTATCAGCTTTAATAACTCGATACTCTCGACATTAACACACCCATACTTAACTACCATTGATATCGATACCGCAAAACTCGGTCACGAATCAGTCAAAATGCTTATTAAACATTTGAATGGAGAAGACATTTCTAACACTAAGATTGTTGTGCCTCATGAATTAATCGAACGTGAAACTGTTATTAACTTAAAGTAAAAAAATAAGCTTATGACAAATTTGTCATAAGCTTTTATTCATCTAACGTCTTTATTACCGTAAACAAAACAATTGCCTGCATCAACAGCATTACACTAAGTCCAATTTTTACATAAATATTATCCACTAAATAAATCGAAATCCCTACAACAATAACGACGCTTAATAATAACTGAAACTTTTTCTTCAATGTATAGCCACCACGTTCATAAAACTCCTGAACGTAAGATTTATAAATTTTTGTTCGCACTAACCAATTATGAAACTTATCTGAACTTCTCGCAAAACAGAAGACTGCGAGCAATAAGAATGGTGTCGTTGGTAAGAGCGGTAAAAATGTACCAACAAATCCGAGGATGGTCGAAATAACTCCAACGGATAATAATAATAACCTCAAGAGATATCCTCCTAAATATGATAATATCCACATTATACTAAAATTCTTGATGAAATGTTTGATGAGGATATATCATTTTAGTGAAGTTTCATTCAACGCTATAAATATATTAAAGTGCTCTTGGTGTTTCAATACCTAGCAAACTTAATCCTTCTTCTATTACGATAGAGACTGCTAATAATAAAGCTATTCTATCCTTAATCATTGCAACGTCATCTATTATTCTTACATTCGCATAATAACTATTGAAGTGACGTGCAAGTTGCAGTAAATACTTCGCTATTTCTGCAGGAGATTGCTTCACATATGCATTATAGATGACTTCTTCAAACATCATTAAATCTTTAGCGATATCCCATGCCGTATCATCTATTTCATTCACTTTAATGTGACTTGTTTCCAGTCCACTTTTTCTAATAATGGCATGAATTCTGGCGTTTGTATATTGAAGATATAAGCACGTATTGCCTTCTGCTTTTAACATATCTTCTAAATCAAATTCAATATCATTTTGACGATCGTATTTCAGGTCATTAAATATTACAGCACCAATACCGATTTGTTCAGCTACTTTATCAATGTCTTCAATCTCATTTGATTTCGCGATTATATTTTGTTTTGCCATATTCACCGCTTCATCCAGCACTTCCTCTAAAAAGATAACTTTCCCTTTTCTGGTAGACATCTTTTTGCCATCTTTTAAGATCATACCAAACGATATGTGCTCCATATTTTCCGCCCACGTGTAACCCATCATCTTTAACACGGATATCAATTGTTTAAAATGAAGTGACTGTTCATTACCTACAAAATAATATGACTCATAGAAATCATACGTTTCTTTTCTGTAGATTGCTGTTGCTAAATCTCTTGTAATATACAAAGTTGAGCCATTATTTTTCTTAATAAGCGCTGGCGGCATATCATCGAGCCTTACTATTTCAGCACCTTGATCTTCAACGAGTAAGTTTAATGCTTCCAATTTTTCTACAACAGCATCCATCTTGTCATTGTAAAATGCTTCTCCATTGTACGAATCAAAAGAAACGCCAAGACGCGCATATATCTCATTAAACGATTGTAGCGAAACTTCTCTGAACCATGTCCAGAGTCTTACATGCTCAGCTTCACCTTGCTCTAGTTTTAGAAATGCTGTTCTTCCCGCTTCATTTAAAGCTTCGTCATGTTCTGCTTCATCATGAAATTTAACATATAGCTTGAATAATTCAGGTATTGGGTTTGCTTTAACGTCAGCTTCATTCCCCCACTTTTTATAAGCTACAATCAATTTACCAAACTGCGTTCCCCAGTCTCCAAGGTGATTTATTCTTACCGGTTTAAAACCTAATTTCTCTGTAATATTAGCTATAGCATTACCGATAACAGTTGATCTTAAATGCCCCATCGAGAAAGGTTTGGCGATATTCGGTGAAGAAATATCCATCGTTATCACTTTGCCTTGACCAATATTTTGAGCACCAAAGCTTTCTTTATCACGCAATACTTCCTGAATAACATTTGTTCCTAGTGTTTGTTTATTAAAATATACATTTAAATAACCATTCACAACTTCAACTTTATCAATTTGTTCATCATTCAAACGCTCGCTTATTTCCTGTGCAATAACTATTGGACTCTTCTTCAGATGCTTACTTAACGTAAAACATGGGAATGATAAATCTCCTTGATGCTCATGCTTCGGATATTCAATCAACTTTAATATTTCAGTTTCACTCAATACTTCAATTTCTTTTCTTAAAATATTAGCTAATAAATGCTTCATCTATTCTCCTCCTAAAAATTTATAAAATAAAAAAGCATCCACCTCTAAAAAAAGAGGCGAATGCTAGATTCACGGTACCACTCTTGTTCATGTCAACAGACATACTCAATGATTGTTAACGATGTTTCCACCGGATATCCCTACTATAAGTTCAACATATCATTTACGAAGTGCGCTTCATATCAATTATCATGCTATACTTCCACCTTCTATAGCTCGCTACTTATGAACAAATCAATATTACTCTCTTCGTGTATACAAATTGTTATTAAATTATTTAATATAATAGCATGATTATAATAAAAAGAAAATAGAAATAAATTTTATAAACTGTTATCATCAAGAAAACGGAGGTGCTAATATGATTACAATTATTATGGCTATCGCATTATATATTATTGACACGCTTCTCTATAAAACAATCCTTACCGATAAACCAAACTACTTTGCCGGCTACCGTACACCAAGGTCTCTACAAAGTGAAAGACATTGGCAAGTGGCGCAGGAATATTCTACAAAACTTATCCAAAAACTGTGCCCAATCTTACTCATCATCGGCATTATTCAACTCTTGATTGAAATAACTATAGGCTATGAAGAGCAAAGTTCAATTGCATCTATTATTTTATTACTGATTACAGTTATTATCGTTTACCTCAAAACTGAAAATAGACTAAAAAAGTTATGATATTCACTTCTTCATATCACTTTGTTCCAAGCGAATTCTGCGATGACTTGATGCTTTGAAAATGCTCTCCATCACCTTCAAGTCATCATTTTTAATCGCTTCTTTCAAAGTAGTAAATGCATCTTCAAAACGCTCCATATTATCTAATAAAGCTTCTTTATTATGGCTAAATAATTCCGGCCAGAGAGATTCATTCATATTAGCAATACGCGTAAGATCACGATAACTATCACCGATAAATTTTATCGTTTCATCCAATCTATCATCACTGTTGATTAACGACACGGCAATTGCATGCGTTAACTGACTCGTATGTGCAATCATCTCATCATGCATCACAGCATCTGTAACTGTGATACGTTTAAAACCGAGCGGATATAAAAATTGTTTAAATGCTTCTAACTCTTGATTTGAATTCAAATCTGACTTCGTGATGACATAGTTTGCGTCTTGAAATACACTAGCATCTGCGTATGCATATCCTTTCTTTTCTCGGCCCGCCATTGGATGACCGAAAATAAAAGAAACATTATGAGGTAGTATTTCTTCCACATCTTTCATCACCACCGACTTTACGCCAGCAGTATCTGTTAACGTTGCGCCATCTTTGAAATTATCTCGATGATAAAGAATAAAATCCTTTATCATATTAGGGTATATCGCAAAAATAACCAGATCAGCTTCACTCAGGATGGACTGATTACTCGTTTCACCAACATCAATGACCCCATCAGCTATCGCCATATTCAAAGTCTCATGATTTACATCGATTGCCATTATACGATGCTTTTGTCCATAGCTTGCACGAATTGCTTTGGCGAAAGTCCCACCGATTACACCCAATCCAATAATAGCAATGTTCATAAATACACCTCGATTGTTTTAATGATTAAAATCGTAGCAGTAAATATCATATAAAGCAAAAGATAAATAAAAATTGCATTACCCATTTTGAGTAATGCAATTTCATTATTGTTTTTCCAATATACCTTGAATAACACGACATTTTCCATTATGTTTATCACCTTCGTGTCGTATAACTTCTTTTTCAGCGAGTTCGATAATATTAACATCGTTAGATTCACAATATTTTTTAACGTCTCTTAAATCATACAACATAGAAATATCTTTTGGTCCACCTGTGCCATAATCAATCTGAGCTTTTGCGTATAATTCACAGTATATTTTTCCTTCAGCTTTAACGGACTGAATCATATTATTAAATAATACTTGTTGTTTATCTTCTTCAACGTGACCAAAGATCATTACAGCATTGTCAAATTGCGCTTTATCTACGGCTTCTTCAACTGTAAGATCCTTTAAGTTAGTTTCCACATGTACATTAAACTTCTCTGCTAATTTTTCTGTCTTCTTTAAACCTTCCTTAGAATAATCAAATGTAGCAACATCATATCCTAATTGCGCTAAATATACTGCATTACGCCCTTCACCTTCAGCAAAACATGCAATTGATCCTTTACCTTTATCTTGAAATTGTTCTTTAACAAATTGATTCGCTTCCTCACCATATAGATATGTGTCATCTTTAAACTTATCATCCCAATGATTCATAAGTTCCTCCTTAAAGTGCTTTAATATCTTGAATTAATGTATCCACATCTTCACGCTTTGTTGACCAGCTCGTACAGAAGCGTACTGCAAACAAATTGTTATCAATTTTCTCCCAATCAGCAAATGTATATTTCTCACGAAGTGTTTCAATCTGCGCTTTCGTTAATATTGGAAATCTTTGATTCGTAGGTGATGGATATTTCATTTGTATACCCTTTTCTTCAAATGCTTTCGTCAATTTATCGGCAAGTTCAACGGCATGTTTTGAAATTGCTTCATACAAGTTGTCTTCAAAGAGTACCTCATATTGAATACCGAGCAATCTACCTTTTGCAAGCATTCCACCGTTTTGTTTAATGAAATATCTAAAATCAGATTTTAATGCATCATTAGTAAACACTACTGCTTCTCCAAATAGTGCGCCTACTTTAGTGCCACCGATATAGAATACATCACTGAGTTCAGATAGATCTTTAATCGTTACATCATTTTCTTTAGCCGCTAATGCATAGCCTAAACGTGCTCCATCAACCATCAAGTACATATTCTTTTGTATACAGAAGTTATAAAGATCTGTTAATTCCTGCTTAGAATATAATGTCCCAAATTCCGTCGGTTGCGAGATATAGACCATCTTCGGTTGCGGAATATGTTCGAATGTCACATCATTCCAATAATCTTCAACATAATTTTCTACATCTTCTAAACGTAACTTCCCATCGATACCCGGAATTGTAATAACTTTATGACCCGTTGCTTCGATTGCACCTGTTTCGTGAACTGCGATATGCCCTGAATCGGCTGCAATGACAGCCTGATGAGGACGTAGCATTGATGCAATCACTGTCTTGTTTGTTTGTGTGCCACCAACTAAGAAGTGAACATCAACATCTCCACTACATCGTTCTTTTATTAATTCAGCTGCGCGCGTGCAGTGGTCATCGACACCATAACCCGGGTGCTGCTCATCATTTGTTAAGACTAAACGTTCTAGAATTAACGGGTGTCCACCAGTTGAATAATCATTATCAAATCGAATCATGTTATCTCTCCTTAGTTTTAGCGGTATCTTAATCTTTTATAGCTCGATACCGCTATTACTCACACGTTTTAGCGGTATCTTTAGTATCTTCGAACAGATTCCGCTATTATTACTTAATTTTAGCGGAATCTTTAATTATTGTCTTTAAATACTGCTATAACCTACTGCTTACATCACTTGGTCTTTTATCAACTCAATTATTTCTTTTTGAGACAATTCTTCCGTAATAATAAATTCTCCTTCTACTCCTAAATAATCTTTGTCCAGGAACCATTGACGCATTTCATCTTCACCAAATTCAACATTTTGTTTATATTGATGACGACGCAAAGTCTCTTCAAATGGAATATCAAAGTAATAAACGTAAGACGCATCATTATATTTATTAACCATCTCTATCAACATATCTCCATGTTTACGACGTGTTAATATTCCTTCTACTACAACATATTTACAGTGTTCCATACCAAATTCAATCATTGTTCTCAACAATTCAATCGAAATATTACCAACCTTATCTTTAACACGTAACATTTCTCTTCTTAATAAATCTTGAGAAATAAGAATCGTTCCTTCGCCCAGAGCTTCTTGCAGTAATTTAGCAGTTGAGGTTTTACCGCTTCCTGAATTACCTCTAAGTATCATTAATTTTGCCATCATATCACCCACTAAATATTCGGTCCATATAATCTATGTGTTTTGTCTTCAATTTCTCCTGATAGTTTTTTCTTTAAACTGACTTTCCATGAGTCAGCCAAAACATCAACTTCAGATAATTCCTTCACTAGACTTAACTCATCAGAAAAATGCATCACTTCGTTACACTTTGCAATGGTCCACTCTGGATTTGATCTTTCCATCAACTCAATTTTATTATTTACACTCACTACTCCAGGACGAAGCACTTTTAAGTACCAACCAGTTCTACCATTTTCTTCAGTAATCTTAGATAATTCTATTTCTCGATATTTTCTTGCCGGCTTCCAGCATGGTTTACGTGGTTGCGTAACTTGAAGAAGTGCATTACCAATTTGATAGATATCACCTAGACATACTGTTTGTTCATTCATATGTGTAACACTGAGATTTTCACCAAAACCACCTGGTTGTATATCTTTACTCAATTCATTTCGCCATAACGGATAATGTTCGATTGCATAACAAAATACAGCTTTGTCTACACCACCATGATGCTTTTTATCCGCAACTTCATCATCTTCAAAGCCATGTTCGGTCAAATTTCCACGTGAAACGGCATCTCGATTGATAGCTGAAATCCATGACTGATTTAATTTATCTGAAGCTTCTTCACTACCTAGTTGTTTTGGTTTTCCGATAAACATCATTTCAACATGCATACTAACACTCCTTTTAAATATCACGTTTAACGACATTCGGCAAATCCAGGAACGGCTGAATATCCTGAACGTATTCAAGAATTCCTTGATACTCACCTTTTTCATCAAAGACGCCTTTGTATGTTACATAAATATATTCTTCACCTTTCTTAAACCACATTGTCACAGTTTCCTGCTCCCTATTTTTAAGTTTACGCATAACTTGCATCATCTTCTTCAAACTCTTCGGTGGATGACAATTCGCTACACTTCTACCAATAGAAATCGGTGTGCGAATAAACATCATATCCACAGATTCAGTAATTTCATTAAAGTATTTAAATAATCCATTCTTATCAACAAATGTCAGTTCTAACGGAATATTATTAAGTATTAATTCCGCTTCTTTCAAGGTTAAGTAACCGCCACCTATTTTAATGTTTTGATTTTTACCTTCACTTTTCTTTTCTTTTGTTTGATATACTTTATCTTTATCAGACCATACTGATTTAACATCTACTGCATAACCAAATGCTTTACTTTCATTGGCGATAGCTTCATATTCCTGTGCTGTAAATAATTCCTGAATTAAAGGAATAAGAATGTCTTGCTCATGCAATATCATTTGCTTCATACCTTTATTTAACGTATCAAACGATTTTCTAATATGCTTAAACTCAATTTCATCAATTCGTTTTAGACGGTTTTTGAATTGATGATAAGTAGCGCGATTATCATCATCAAGTGCCCAAATCTTTCTTGGTAATGTATAAACTTGTTTTCGTTCTAATATCGGAAATATCAATTTTTCTTTACGGTTATAATGTGCATATAATGCACCTATTATTTTTAAATCTTCTTCAAGCATTGAACTGTCTTTTTTAGATGCTACAATCGTCAATTTCTTTTCCATACGTTCTAAAACAGTAATGAAGGTATCATTTTCTCTTTTCAAAATATTTAACGGATGATCATCGTCAAGTGAAATATATACTTCCTGTATCATTTCGTTCATATGACAATTATACATATCAATCAATTTATGAATTTCTTCTATTGAAGAAATACCTTCCGTGTAGTGTATTTGTATAATAGCGATTAAGAAATCAACCAACGAATATTTTTCTAAGTTAGCAACTGAATGATCTTCCTTATTACTTTGAATATTTGTCAGTATTGATTTTATTTCATTTGTAAGCTCGAAATTTATCATAGTACACCTCACTATATAAGATACATTTAATATACACCTTACAAAGTAATGCTGGGACCTTTCTCACAAACATTCACAAAATCGTCAGTCTATCGCTTAAAATCTTCCTTCAATAAAGCATAACGATTCATATCTCTAAACTCACCGTATAATAGAACATCTTGTTTATCCATACCAACAAACTCAAATCCAGCTTTCTCTGCAACTTTATTACTACCAATATTGTCAACATCAGCACTGATCGATAGTTTGTTCAAACCCATTTGATTGAAAGCAAAATCACATAAAGCAATTACTGATTTCGTCATAATCCCTTGACCATTTATATCTTCTTTCAACCAGTAACCGATCTCCGCCTTCTTAAAACCTTGATTAATCGCATGTAAATCTAGCGTTCCAGATAATTCTCCATCAACAAATATCAAAAATAAGCGCCCCGTTCCTTGCGCAAATTCATTCATCATCTTTTTAATAAATGCAGTTTCATGTGCAGGTTCAGTGATGATATCTATAAAAGTCAAAAATGTTCTTAGGTGCTCTCTATTTTGATCAATCACATTATACAAATCTTCCCCATGAAATATTTCTGCTTGTACCAGTTCAATACGCTCATCAATTTTAATAGATAGTCTGTTCATGTCCGTCCTCTTTTCTTATTATCTAAATTTTTCGATTTTTATTAGCTTATGGGAAATCTGTAAAAACGTCAATAAAAAGTCATCCCTTATGGAATGACTTAAATTTGGTTATAAATGTTTATAAACGCGATTTATATGTGTTCATTGCCAGTATTTTATTCGTCGTTAGGTCTACCTACCCAATACATGTCATAAATATCTTTATATTTCTCTTTCAACCTCTCAATAAACGCCGTATCAAAACTGACAATATCGATTACATCCGCACTTACGTAAATTAATTTATTTGAAGAAAAGAATATAATATAAGATGATTTTTCATGTCCGCAAATAACTTTAGTAATATATTTTATCAATGACTTTTGATCAATACCCTTCACGATTGCATTAACATAGTCAACCTCTTCTTCACCTTTATGAAATACTTCTTTCCAGTTTTTAATTTTAAAATATCGAGCTAAGTTAGTTTTCTCTTTATAAATGCGTTGGTCTTCCTTTATTTGTAAAAGAAATTCCATACTTATCGGTTCATTACTAAACGTATCCTCAACAATTTGCTTAATTAAACTGCCTTTCATCATTTCATAACCAAAACGAATTCTGTATTCATCACTGACTTGAAAATAGGGTGTCGGTTTGTCTATGCCAAAATAAATGTCTATTTCACCTATTATCATTTTGTCCTCCTAATAATAAATGTCACTGCATTCGTACTTAAATTTACATCTTTACCTGCACGATTTATTGTATAGTTTAAATTTTTAATTTCTTCTTTTACAAATTCAAAAGTACTAAATATTTTATGCACTAACTGCTGCATCCCCTTTGTCAGCATATTCACTTCAAACTGCGGTACTAATAATTCTCCTGTTTCGATATCTTTTTCTTGAACTTCAGAATTAATAATTAAACAGGCAATACCATTGATTACGAGATGATTTCTTATATTTTTTAATATTTTTTTAAACGCCGCTTCATCATTGACATGTTCAAGTGTTGAAACACCAATGATGAAATCATATTCTTTATTGATTTGATAATCTTCAATAGTAGATACAATTCCATTAATTTTATCTTTAACATGATACGCTTTAGCATTGTCATTAAGTATTTCAATTGCTGATGGCAGTAAATCAACACAATCTATAACTGTGCCATCTATCGACATCTGTGCAATGGCGATCGCGTTCCTACCAACACCACTACCTAAATCCAAAATCTTTAGTGGTTTTGAGCTGTCTATCATTTCAAATGCTTCCATTACGTTTGCGACTGGCTTTCCTATCCAACTACCAGGTTCATATAATTTCGTAGATTTATAAAAAGCATCATGGTATTCAATTTCTGCAGAACGTATCGCATCGAACTCACGCATCCCTCAACAATCCTTTCCGAACACATTTCTCAATAATTTCTTCTGCGAGTTCCCAGATTGCTGGCGCATCATTCTTAATAAATATCTTTTTATTTGTCACCTGTGATTTAGTCAGATTATATGGATTGTAATTCTCTTCACTTACTTCATACAGATTAATCAAAGCGATTAATGCATCAATCACTCTCGCAAACTTTGCTTCATGATTATCACCACGCTCAAAATTAGTCCATAGATCTATTGCACGCTTCTGATCATCTTCATCTAACATTGAAACTACTTTCTTCAGAGATTCAAGTTCTCTATCAAACGAGTCACTTTTCGCCTGGTCATCAAATACCCATGTATCTCCTGCATAGATTTCACCTAAATCATGAACCAATAGCATCTTGATCACCTGATTAATGTCTACTTGTTCAGGATAGAACTGTTCAAACTGCATCGCAACAAGTGCTGCCTGCCATGAATGTTCAGCACTATTTTCATATCTTCCATCTAACGTATCACTTTTTCTTTGAATCGTTTTTAACTGCTCGATTTCACGAGCAAAAGCATATACCTTATGGATTTCATTCATGCCTTTACACCTACTTTAAGAAATTTAATTTTGTCTAATTACGTAATTTTTACGAATGCTATTGTTTTATCATTACAGTCAATGTTATCCTAAAGTACAATCAAATTCACTATTTATGGAGGTATAAACCAATGGATAACGGGTTTATTTTTTTAAATATCTTAATTCTTAGTATTCTCATAGGAATACTTATATTCATGAACAAGAAACATATTTCTTTCTCTAAACGCGTCTTCACAGGTATGATTTTAGGGATTTTATTAGGCGTCGGACTTCAATTCGCTTATGGCACTGATTCTAAAGTAACTTTAGGTACGCTAGATTGGTACAGTATTGTCGGTAGTGGTTACGTTCAGCTATTAATGTTAATTGTTGTGCCACTTGTAATGGTATCTATCATCCGTTCTATCATTAATTTAAATACTACGGATCAACTTGGTAAGATGGCCAGCTGGGTAATCGGAATATTGATTACTACAACTTTAATTGCAGCAACAATCGGTATCGCCTCAGCGTTATTATTTGATTTAAACGCAGAAGATATTAGCATTGGTCAAGACGAAAAGACACGTGGTACTGAAATTCAAGAACGTTACGATACGATGGAACAAAAGACAATGCCACAACGTATCGTCAATTTTATTCCAAGCAATATATTTATGGATATGACAGGTGCAAGGCCTACTTCAACAATCGCTGTCGTTATCTTCTCATTCTTAGTTGGCATTGCAGTACTTGGGGTTCGAAGAAAACAACCGGAACATGCTGCTATGTTTACAAACATGGTGGATGCTGTATTTGCTGTTGTAATGCGACTTGTGACAATCATCTTACGCTTAACACCTTACGGGGTACTTGCATTAATGGCAAATATGATCGCAAGTACAAACTTCGCGGGTATAGTCGAACTGGGTAAATTCGTATTAGCATCTTATGTTGCTTTAGGAACAATGTTCATCATTCATTTACTTATCATTACATTAACTGGTTTAAATCCAATTCAATATTTAAAAAAGGTTTTCCCAACGTTAGCATTTGCTTTCACATCTCGTTCTAGTGCTGGAACAATTCCTTTAAATATCGCAGCACAAAAAAACGCTTTAGGTGTAGATGATGCAACAGCAAATATGTCAGCATCATTTGGTGCGACGATGGGTCAAAACGGTTGTGCCGGTATCTATCCTGCAATGCTTGCAGTAATGATTGCACCAACTGCTGGTATTAATCCACTTTCACCTGAATTTATCGTTCAATTAGCGATTATCACAGCGATTAGTTCATTCGGTGTAGCCGGTGTTGGTGGTGGTGCAACATTTGCTGCTATCATCGTTCTATCATCGATGGGATTACCAATTGCACTTGCAGGGGTATTAATCACAGTTGAACCATTAATTGATATGGGACGTACTGCGCTTAATGTAAATGGTAGTATGCTTTCAGGAACATTAACTTCTAAATTCTTAGGAAACTTCAATAAAAATATATTTAATGATAAACACGCTGTAGTTGAGAATACAGAAGTTTAAACAGACAACCCTCACTTATTCATAGGTGAGGGTTGTTCATATTTTATTCAATTGTGACAATCCTATGATATATAAATGCTATCTATTTACAACAACACAGAATGGGCGTATCTTAATATGTGAAATAAATCACGTTAAATTTAGAAAAGAAGATGATCTATATGTTCGGTATTTCATTTACCGGTTTGTTGTTGCGCTTTATCATTGGTGGTATTGCAGTAACTGCCGCTTCAATCATCGCAGGTAAAGTCGGTGGTAAGCTCGGTGGTATTATCGCTACAATGCCTGCTGTATTCCTGGCAGCGATTCTTTCTTTATCAGTTGACCATAGCGGCGATGAATTAGTTAATGCTTCAATGAATTTAAGCAGCGGTGCAATCATGGGCATAACAAGTTGTATCTTTACTGTCGCACTCACTTCAATCTATGTAACGAAACATGGTTTTAAAAAAGGTGCTGCCTTCTCTGTCGGGTGTTGGTTCGTTATTTCATGCGCATTATTTGTATTAAAAAATATTTAAAAGGAAGTCCTCTCTATGAAACCAAAAGTATTAATGCTTAAATTCTTAATCGGTGGTTCTACAGTAGCATTCAGTTATTTCGTGTCGTGTATTATACCATGGAAAGACTTTGGCGGTATATTCGCTACTTTTCCTGCTGTCTTCTTATTATCAATGGTCATTGCAGGTTTTGAATATGGTGATGAACTTGCTAGTCACGTTTGTCGTGGTGCAATATTTGGTATGTCCGGTTGTCTATGTTCAATTCTTGCTACATGGGGAATGTTAAGTACAACTTCTAACTGGCCACTCAGTATAATTGTTGGTTTTGCAACATGGTTCATTAGTGCTGTGATGATTTCAACGATTGTCGCTAAAGTTACTGTTCTCGCAACGCATAAATCTACTGCAAAGCATATTGCAGTTCATAAATAAAAATATAAAGAAATAGGGAGACGAATATTCGTCTCCCTAGTTCTTTATTATTATTTTGTATAAGTTACAACTGATGGATTAATTTTAACTGAAGTTAAGTATCCCGCTTTATCAAAGTTTGCTGAGTAAGATCCAACTTTTGTTTTGAAAGTTGCTACTGAATTCTTGCTTTTTGAAGTTTTATCACTAATTAAAGTATTTGCAGCATGTGCTTTTAAGAAATCAGCTTTTTTAATAACTCCTTTTTTAACTGGGAAACTCATAGATGTAATTACACCTTTAGTTTTGTAAACTACAGTATCATTTACCATAGATTTAACCGGTTTAGATTGAATAGTCGGTGTTTTAGTAACTGATAAATTATTTAATTTAAAGTTACCGTAGTTTAATGCTTGTACGAAGTATTTATCTAATTCGAAATCAGCGTTACGAGAAGTATAACCATTATAGTTATAATAAGGTTCTGTTACTTTCGTAGCACTTTTTGTTGGTGTCGCTTTAGTTGTAGTCGTAGTTGTACCTGCTTTGATTGCTCCGCTCTTTACTTCATCAGTTTTTGTAACTGTTGTCACTACAGTAGTTGTAGTTGTTGTTTTAGTTGTTGTTACTGTATCTGCTTTAGCAACATTTACCCCTGTTAATAAAACTGTAGAAACAGCTGCAGTTGCGATTAATTTATTGATCATTTTTGTTGTCATCGTAATCTCTCCTATTTAGATAAATTCATTGCTCATTAATACTACTTCCACAACCTCTATTTGTCAATTCATTCCAATCAATATAGGTCTAAAGTATGAGAGGCGTTATTAGCGATTGCCATATGAATCAAAGAGGTGAATATTTTCTAAAGCAGCTGTTAAATATACTTTATTTCCTATTAACGGATTAGTATTTGTATAATATTTTATCTGCCTATGTTGTGCATCCTCAGCTGTAACAGCGATATCTTTCCCTAATAGTTCAACACGTTTAATAATCACGGGATAACCTTGCTCTGAGATGATAATGTGTTCCGGGCGAATACCGATCATTGTATCGGTATCGATATTTAGATTTGGATTTAACTGCTTTGATTGCTGTTTATCTAATTTCAATATATTCATAGGTGGACGTCCGATGAAAGTTGCAACAAACACATGTTTTGGATGATGATACATGTTATATGGTGTATCGTATTGCATCATTTTTCCTTCGTTCAGCATGACAATCTTATCACTTATACTCAAGGCTTCCTCCTGATCATGCGTAACAAATAACGTCGTAATATTTAAACGCTGTTGTATCGCTCTGATTTCCTCACGCATTGATACTCTTAATCTTGCATCTAAATTTGATAAAGGTTCATCTAATAATAATATTTCTGGTTCTCTGACAATAGCTCGTGCTATTGCAACACGTTGCTGTTGTCCACCAGATAGTTCTTTTGGTAAACGGTTTAAATATGTATCAATTTCTACTAGCTTTGCAGCATATTCTACTTTCTCTTTTATCACACGTTTCGATAATCGCTTCATCTTCAGTGGAAAGGCGATATTATTGAAGACAGTCATATGTGGATAAAGTGCATAATCCTGAAATACCATACCAATATTGCGTGCATCAGCCTTTAAATGAGTTACATCATTACCGTCAATAATAATTTGTCCTCTTGTAGGTTGTAGTAATCCTGCAAGCATAAATAAAGTAGTACTCTTGCCACATCCTGACGGCCCAAGTATACTAACAAACTCACCTGAACTAATGATAAGATTTAAATTATTGACAGCTATTGTATCTTTAAACTGCATTGATATATTTTTAAATTCAATCATAGTAGATATCCTCATTCTTTATACTTACATTTAGCATATCAAATTTTGATGTGTTATTGATAACTCATCCATATAAATGTTAATAAATAAGTAATAAAAAAAGTATCACATTCCATAACGGAACATGATACTTATAAATATATTATTTAACTACATCGTATCCTTGATCTTCGATGGCTTCTTTCATTGCATCAACAGTTACTGATTCTTCGTGATCAACTGTTACATTTGCTGCTTCTAAATCAACCGCAGCTGATTTAACACCATCTAATTTATTTACTGCACCTTCTACCGCTTCTTTACAATGTCCACATGTCATACCTTCTACTTTAAGAATTGTTTCCATAATAATTCCCTCACTTTTTAGTATTTTATATGTTCTATTTTATTTTAACAGTTTTTAGTCTTAAGGCGTTACTCACAACACTTACTGATGATAAAGCCATAGCAGCACCAGCAATCCATGGTGCAAGTAATCCTAAGGCTGCAACTGGTATACCAAGAATATTATATCCAAATGCGAATCCTAAATTTTGTTTTATATTTTTAATTGTTGCGTGACTAATTTTAATCGCTTCAGGTATAAGTGTAAGCTCTCCGCCTAGAATCGTAACATCAGCTGCTTCAATCGCGACTTCTGTACCTGTGCCAATTGCGATACCGATATCCGCTAATGCAAGCGCTGGCGCATCATTCACACCATCTCCTACCATAGCAACTTTTCTTCCTTCATCCTGCAGCGCTTTAATCTTATTAGACTTTTGTTCTGGCAGCACTTCAGCAATGACTTCTGTAATACCAACAGATTTCGCGATGGCGTTAGCTGTAATCGCATTATCTCCAGTCAGCATCACAACTTGTAAGCCCATTGCTTTCATTTCTTCAATAGCTTGTTTTGCAGTATCTTTCACTGTATCTAATACTGCTACAATACCACGTAACTCATTATCGATAGCAATTAGCATGGCCGTTTTACCCTCTGCTTCAAATTGCTCCATTCGATTGATACTTGAATCAATATCAATGTGATGATCTGTCATTAGCTTTCTGTTACCGATGAGTATGGTATGGTTACCGATAACTGTTTCAATACCATGGCCAGGTATTGCATTAAATTGACTAGTTTCTAATAATTCTATATTTTTTTCTTTTGCATATTTTACGATGGCGGTTGCTAATGGATGTTCAGAAGCTTGTTCACTACTTGCAAGATATTGTAGTGTTAATTCATCGCCTGTAAAATCAGTTACTTCAGGTTCACCTTTTGTAATCGTACCTGTTTTATCCAATACAATCGTATCAATTTCATGTGTTCTTTCTAAGTGTTCTCCGCCTTTAAAGAGAATTCCTGCTTCAGCTGCACGTCCGGTACCAACCATAATAGATGTTGGTGTAGCTAGTCCTAAAGCACAAGGACAAGCAATAACAAGCACTGCAATAGCAGCTACTAATGCTGGTTCAAACTGACCAGGTGTCACAAATATCATCCAGATGATAAATGTTATAGCCGCTATACCTATCACTACTGGTACAAAGTATCCTGCAATGATATCAGCAAGACGCTGGATAGGCGCTTTTGAACCTTGCGCCTGCTCAACGATCTTCACGATAGATTGTAATGCTGTATCACGACCCACTTTCGTTGCACGTATCGTAATACTACCATTATTATTCATCGTTGCTCCAAAGACATTTGCTCCGATAGTTTTCTCGACAGGAATCGATTCGCCCGTAAGCATCGATTCATCTATAGATGTATGACCTTTAATAATTTCTCCATCAACCGGTACTTTCTCACCCGGCTTGATGATCAATGTATCTCCAACGATAACGTCTTCAACCGGTATCATTATTTCTTTATTGTCTCTTATCACTCTTGCTTCTTTTGCCTGTAAATTAAGTAATGAAGATAGTGCATGCGTTGTCTGTGACTTCGCTCTTGCTTCAAGATATTTACCGAACAATATTAATGTAATTAATACTGCGCTTGTTTCAAAATATAGATGTGGCATGTAATCGGGATTATTAATTGTCTTCAATCCTTCATAAACACTATAGAAAAATGCAGCACTTGTACCTAATGCAACAAGCACATCCATATTCGCTCCGCCACTTCGTAAATTTTTATAGGCTCCATCATAGAACTGCCAGCCAATAATGAATTGTACAGGGAAAGCAAACGCTAACTGGAACCACGGGTTCATAAATATATGCGGCAAATGGATACCAAACAGATGCGTTAACATTGTTAGTAATAACGGTAATGATAATAAAGCTGAAATAATGAGTTTAATCTTTTTCTTCCTCAATTCATCCGCTTTCGCTGAAGCCTTATTTTCATCCGAACTTTTAAGTTTTGCATCGTAACCTAGTTTACGAATACGTTCGATAATCATTTGTGCATCCATATTTCCTGGATAATAATCAATCGTTGCTTCTTCTGTCGTAAGATTAACAGTAGCATTCTTAATTTCCGGCTGTTTATTCAGTACCTTTTCAATTCTTGATGAACACGCTGCACAAGTCATGCCCATAACATCCAGTTCAATATGTTCAGGCTTAACTTTATAGCCTAACTTATCAATTCTTTCTGAGATATCTTCTACACTCACTTTTTCTGAATCATATTGAACGCTTGCTTTTTCAGTCGTTAAATTAACTTTTGCATCTACACCGTCCATTTTATTGAGTACTTTCTCTATTCTAGTAGAACACGCTGCACAAGTCATACCCTCTATAGGTAATGTAATATCTTTCATACTGACACCTACTTTCCAAATTGGCGCAGTACTTTCATCAATTCATCAATTGATTCAGCACCTTCACCTTTTTTAATTGCATCACTCACACAGTGATTCATATGACGTTCTGTTACGGAGAAACCAACTTGCTTCAACGCGCTTTCTATCGCGCTAATTTGAATCAATATATCAACACAATAACGATCTTCTTCAATCATTTTCTGAATACCACGAACTTGTCCTTCAATACGCTTTAACCGTTTTACCATCTTTTCTTTTTCTTCTTCAGTTCTTGGTGTTACTGTATGTTGATGCTCCATACTATCACCCTCTCGTATACCCCTATCAGGTATTAATTTAATTCTATTTTATACCCATAGGAGGTATGTGTCAATATATAAGATTTGAAAAATTATAAAAAAATAAGCTAACGCTTTAAAAGTTAGCTTACTCAATTTATTTCACAACCATCACCGGTATATGTACTTCTTTCACTACTTTATGACTGACGCTTCCCATCACCATTTCCTGAAATGCGTTAAGACCACGCGTTCCTATCACAAGTAAATCATATTCATGCGTATTTCCTATTTGAATAATCGTATCTTTCGGTACCCCGTGTTCTATGCGAACTTCATATGTTATATCATTATTCTCATATTCTTCTATAATAGGTTGAATTAAAGATTTTCTTTGATCAACACTGCTTGTTTCACTATGCAGTACTGCATCTTTTGAATCTTCATGTGAAACGATACTTAATAATGTATATTTCATAGCATTTATCTTCAATGCTTCTTTAGCTGCTCTGAAGCTATTATCAGAACCATCCACCGCTATAACTACTGACTGATACATCTCTACACCTCTTTCGTTTGCTTAAGATAATCATTTCTATTAAAGATAAAGTTAATTATACTCCCTACAATAACTCCAATCGCCAAATTATGCGTTGCTAATACAAGTATAATTGTAACAAGTACTACGATAATATCTGTAACTTTAGCATTGCGTAAGAATTTGAAACTTCCCCAGTCAAACGTACTAAATGATACTACAACCATAATACCTGCAAGAATAGACATAGGAATCTGAATCACATAATGCCCTAACACAATAATTAAAAACATTAAAAAACTACCTGCAACTAACGATGACAATCTTGTTGTGCCGCCAGACTTCAAATTCATTACAGATTGACCGATCATTGCGCATCCTCCAATACCACCGAAAAAGCCTGCAACGATATTGGCAATGCCTTGTCCACGAGATTCAACATTTTTATCACTTTCATTTTCCAGTGCATCATCGACAATCTTTGCAGTAAGTAAACTTTCTACAAGTCCCACAACAGCCATCGACAAACTATATGGCAATATAATCAATAAAGTTTCCAGATTAAATGGTACATTTGGAATAAAGAAATGTGGTAAAGTACGTTTAATTTCTCCAAGATCACCAACAGTTCTAACATCGGCATTTGTCATTATCGAGATGATCGTTAATAATAACACTGCAATGAGTGGCGCTGGTATCTTCGTAAAGTACCTCGGAACGATATAAACAATCGCAATTGTAACAATTGCAAATACATAAGTAACACCTGTCAGTCCGAATATATGTTGTAACTGAGAGCTAAATATTAAGATTGCTAGTGAATCAACAAATCCCATCATCACTGTATTTGGAATGTATTTTAGTAATTTACCGACTTTGAACATGCCAAATACTACCTGAATGATACCCATTAATATTGTTGCTGCAAGTAAATAATCCACCCCGTGGGTTTTAACAAGCGGGAATACCAATAATGCAATCGCACCAGCTGCTGCTGATATCATCGCAGATCGGCCACCTGTAAAAGCAATCGTCACCGCAATAATAAATGATGCATATAATCCGACCATAGGGTCTACCCCAGCAATGACACTAAATGCGATAACTTCAGGAATTAAAGCGAGAGATACAACAATTCCCGCTAATATATTTTGAAATGGTTTATCTAGCCATTCTCGTTGTAAATATTGATTCATAAAGACCTCCGAATTTATTCTAACCAAAATATAACCATACAATATCCATTGTAAAAGAACAATAAAAAATGACTATATGTTTAATATAGTCATCGAAAATTATATAGTTTTTTTTCATCAATTACTTTAATCAGTTTATTATCTCTTTCAATAATATTTTTATCTTCTAATAATTTAAATTTTCTAGATACTGTTTCGGGACTTGTCCCTAAAAAAGCGGCAAGTTCCTTCATTTTCATGGGTATTTCGATGTAGGATGAAGCTGATGTTTTATGAAGATATGACAAATATAATGCTAGTCGTTCTTCTATCTTTTCCATCGTTAAGAATTGTGTTTGTTTTTCAACTTCTTCCATCTTCATAGCATTAATTGTAAGTAATTTCAGTGATATGTTAGGGTACTGTAGAAGTAAATTTTGAAAATCACTCTGTTTTAATACACAGATTTCTGTATCAGTGATTGCTTCACCATATAGGCTTTCATTGTTAACACCTAACACAAAATTTTCTCCTTCAAAATCTCCGACTTCTGCAATGCGCAGCAATTGTTCTTTACCATTCGATGATAATCGATAGACTTTCATTACACCTTGTGCAACTAATGATAGTTGTGGTTCAGTTTCTGGTGAAAAGATGATATTTCCTTTTTTAAAGTGGTGATGTGTGACTAAATTATTGATCATTTCCTGTTCTTCATACGACAAATGGTTAAATAGCGGCACTCTTTCTACACAAAAATGATGATGACACCTCATCTTTTCACCTCCATTACTGTTATGTTTAAAATAACATATTATTATTTCACTTTCGAACTAATTACTTCATAACCCATGTTTTGAATTGCTGAATTGATTGACTCGATTTCTGTTATGTGTTCATCGAAATCTACTTTTACTTTACTCGCATTAAACATTACCTTTACAGAGTCTTTGTTTACTCCTGACACACTTTTAACTGCACCTTCTATCTTTTGAATACATGATGGACAAGACAATGTTTCTAGTTGAATTGTTGCTTTCATATCCGTTCACTCCTTTATATGATTTAGTTCAATTATATCGCCTTTTGCTTATTATTAACTTGATAGCTATCAAGTTTGGTATTATTTCGATAGCGCATTAATCGCATACCATTTAATATAACAACGATAATGCTCACCTCGTGAACCAACATTCCAATTGTCATATTCATCCATTCAGCGAATATTAAACTTAACAATAATACTAATACAACTCCGAGTGCAATAATGATATTCTGCTTCATATTATTGGATATCTTTTTAGTTAACCCATGAGCATAGGATAATTGCTCCATTGCAGAATGCATAAGTACGATATCTGAAGTTTCAATTGCTACATCTGTTCCGCCGCCCATCGCAATACCAATATTTGCAGTTGCTAGTGACGGACTGTCATTAATACCATCTCCTACAAATGCAACTCTTTCTCCTTTATCTTGTAACATCTTTATATATTCAGCTTTATCTTCGGGTAACATCCCACCCAATGCAATATCAATCGGTAGTTGCTCAGCTACACGATTCACTGTTCCTTGATTATCTCCCGATAAAATGATTAATTTTTTTACTCCTTGATGTTTAAGTTGTAATAAATTTCGTTTTACATCGTGTCTTAATTGATCTTGAATACCAATCATTACTTTCAGCTCCTTATTAATTGCCATAAGCACTATTGATTGACCGGATTCAATTAATTTATTTATTTTTTCACGATTATTATTATTGATTTCAACATCATAATTATGCATTAAACTTAAATTTCCTAGAATAATTTTCTTATCGCCGCTATAAGCCACAATACCTTTTCCTTTAATTACATCAACTTTATCAAAACGAACTATTTTCTGACTTCCGATATCATTTAAAATTGCTTTTGCGAGTGGATGATTCGACTCATGTTCAATACTATAAAGGTAAGATAATATAGATTGTTTATTTTCACCAATAATTTTTTTATAGGCAACGGTAGGATTGCCTTCAGTTAAAGTTCCTGTTTTATCAAAAACAATTGTATCTACTTTACTAAAGTCGTTTATCATTTCACTGCCTTTCAGAAGTACACCATGTTTGGCTCCATTTCCAATACCGGTTACATTTGATACTGGTACACCAATTACTAATGCTCCTGGACAGCCTAATACCAGGATAGTAATTGCTAATGCCACATCTCTCGTCAAAATACCAACGATTACAGCTAGTAATAGTACAAATGGTGTATAATATTTTGAAAAACGGTCAATGAATTTTTCTGCTGCTGATTTTGAATCTTGTGCTTCTTCAACAAGTTCAATTATTTTACCGAATAATGTATCTTCTCCAACTGTCTCAGTTTGAATACGAATGGTTCCATTCTCAACTATTGTTCCAGCGTATACTTTATCATTTAAGCTCTTCTGAACCCATTTTGATTCACCTGTAATACTTGCTTCATTCAATGCACCGCTTCCATAAACCACATGACCATCTACCGGCACTTTGTCTCCTGTTTTTACTAATAAAATATCATTAGTTGCGACATCATCAATATCGATAGTTTCAGTCCTGCCATGCTCTCGTAAGATTACTACTTTTTCAGGCACAAGTGTAACGAGTGACTGTATAGCTGATCTTGTCTTTTTTAACGTGCGTTTTTCCAAAAATGCACCAAGTAAAAATAGAAATGATACAATTGCTGCCTCCTCAAAGTTCCTAATTAACAATGCACCTAATACAGCTACAGAGACCAAAACATCAATGCTAATCACCTTCACACGTAAAGAATGATATCCTTGTATCAAAATTGGTGATACAGCAAGAATCGATGCTAAACCTAGTAATATTTCAGAAATTAATTGAACTTTAAGCACAAATTCTGCTATCAATCCAACAACAATTAATGTACCGCACAATACCATAATGTAATCTTTACTTTTCATAATGAAACGTTGCATTTTAATTACCTCCTGTTCTTACTTATAATGTAACAAGTTTCATAATATTAAACATTGATAGGTATCAAGAAAAGAGGGTGTGTCTATTGACACACCCTCTTTAAAAAATATTTATCCCAGTACTTGTGCATATTGAGCTTGTTGTAGCTTGTAGTATCTTCCTTTCAGGTTAATGAGTTCCTCATGACTACCCATCTCTGCAATATGCCCATCTTCTATATAAAAAATACGATCTACATCTCTAATCGTTGAAAGTCGATGTGCAATGGTTAATGTCGTTCTACCTTCAGATAACTGTTTAAATGCTGATTGTATTCGATTCTCAGTTTCAACATCTAACGCACTTGTTGCTTCGTCAAGTATGATAATTTCAGGATTCTTTAAGAACATACGTGCAATTGACACACGTTGTTTCTGTCCTCCTGAAAGTTTCGTTCCACGTTCACCAACAATTGTATGTATCCCTTCTGGAAGTGTATCAATGAATGGTTTCAATTGCGCTTTAGTTATTGCATCCATAATCTCTTCATCTGTTGCTTCTAAATTTCCATAAGCAATATTGTCTCTTAACGTACCACTGAACAAGAACACATCTTGTTGTACAAGCCCAATTTTGCTGCGTAAAGATTCAAGTGTCATCTGTTTAATATCTACATTGTTAATTGTGATACGTCCATCAACCGGATCGTAAAATCTTGGTAACATCGAACAAATTGTCGTTTTACCTCCACCACTTGGACCAACTAAAGCAATCTTTTCACCACGATTTATTGTAAACGATAAATCGTCAAGTATTGTCTTATCACCATATTTAAATGTTACATTTTCGTATGAAATCACTTGAGGTGTGCCTTCAAACATAATTGCATTCGGTGCATCTTTAATATCTGTTGTTGTCTTCATCAGTTCCTGAAAGTTATTAAACCCTGCAATCCCTTTTGGAAACAATTCAATAATCAAGTTAATCGATTGAAGCGGCTTAAATAATATATCCGTAATCATAATAAATGCTACAAACTCTCCGTAATTCATTGCATTATTCAATACGAAATAACATCCAAGAATCAATACAATAATCAACGTAAATTTCTGTGCCAGATAACCAATCGAACTATTCCATGACATAAAGTTATATGCTTTTAATTTCGTTGCACGGAAGTCTTCGTTTGTCTGTAGGAAGCGCTTCTCTTCAAAGCGTTCGTTAGTAAATGCTTGTACAAGACGAATACCACCGATACTTTCGCTAATAACATCATTAAACTGAGAAACATTGCCAAATAATCTGCGGAATTGTGTTGTCATCTTTTTGTTGAAATAAATTGTTAAGATAAATATCACCGGTACGATACAGAATGTAATAAGCGCAAGCTTCACATCAATCGTGAGCATAATGAGAAGTGCCCCAATAACTGTCATTACAGCGACAAACACTTCCTCTGGACCGTGATGCGCAAGTTCCCCAATATCCATCAAATCATTTGTGAGTCGACCGATAAGTTTCCCTGTCTTATTGTTATCGAAGAATCCGAAATTTAATCGCTGAAGATGACGATAAAGTTCATTACGAATATCACGTTCTATATTTGTTCCAAGCTTATGTCCCCAATACGTGACGATAAACTTAAGAACTGTAACAAAGGAAAACACAAGAAATAATCCTATTGCACCGAGCACAATCATATTCCAGTCTTTTGTCGGTAACAGCTTATCGATGAAAAGACTCGTAATCAGTGGAAAGACAAGTTCCAAAACTCCAACAAACACTGCAGAACCGAAATCCAGCATAAACAGACCTTTATATGGTTTATAATATTGGAAAAATGATTTCATATACGATACTCCTTAATTAAATTACTTAAATTCATTAACAAAAATACATATATTATATAGTATATAAATTAATATTAACATATCCTGTAATTAAGACGTCTATAGAAATCTCCCTTACAATGTTATCACCCTTAATACTATTATTTTTCATGAAAAAAGAGCGGAGATTCATCTCCACCCTTAATTAAGCCATTCCGACATGACCAAGTATTATTTTCTGTACATATCCTTTTTCAACAACAAACTGTATAGCGTTACCATTCAGATTATAGATGTATACACCATCAACTTTTGATGGAATAGCTTTATTGCCATCTGATATGAGTTTTCCTTTAAATAGATAATCATTACCATATACTTTTTTTACACTACTCATTTTCAGCTCTTTGTTCTTCACTCCTAAAGTAGCTGTATATGGATTTTTGTCCCCTTGTTTAAAGAACGTATAGTTCTGATCATATACATCTTTTGTGTAACCTGTACCTGATACACCAGAAACAATGCGTTGTAAATCAACTTTATGTTTATTAATCTTCACATTATTGACTTTTACAGCACGCACAAAGTCTTTATCTAATACAAATTTAGCATTTCCACTTGTGTATCCTGAATAGTTATAATAAGGCTTTTGAACCTTGACCATCTTCTGTTTAGCAAGTGCATCTTCACCCTGCACTCCACCTAGAGACATTGTTGCGGCTAATGTTGTTGCACCTATTACTTTTGCAAGCTTCTTCATTTTTACCACTCCTAATATACTATTTCCTATTGGCTCGCATACACGATTACTTTACCCTACTGCGAATACGTAAAACATCACTTAACCTTTGCCCTTTAACATCGCATGCCAGTACATAAATGGAATCGCACGTTTCTTCACTTGATATAGCAATGGATTTGTCTTACCTTGATCGATCGGCATCGACTCTTTCGGTTTCATATCATATCCGAATTCTGCGATAAACGCCTGTCCATATTCAGTTGCTACAGGACATGCCGTTGCGCCATCATAATGACTAGATAACGGTCTATTATTCATTTGTGATAATAAGTTTTTCACAAGAATAGGCACTTGTTTCCTCACTGCAGCCCCCATCTTTACTGTTGGCAAGTTCGTACAATCTCCTATTCCAAATACATTTAGATGACGCACATGCTGTAATGTATTTGGATTTACATCCAGCCATCCTTCAGCATCACTTAAAGTAGATTGCTTCACGACGTCAGGTGCACTCATCGGCGGTGTAACAAGTAGCATCGAGAATGGCACTTCATATGTTTCCAAAGCAACTAAATCTTTAAAAGTAGCACGCTGGTTCTTGCCATCAACTTTCACAAGTTCCTGATTCAATCCATACTCAATATCCTTATTATGCAAATGTTTTTCAATATATGCTCTATACTTTTCTACAGGAAATAGCGTATCTTTTCCCGTCTTAAAGATTAAATGTGGTTGATCCTTTTTCTTGTCATGAACAAACTCATCAAAAGTAAATATTGAATTTTCTGGTGAGACCCCACCTTTAATTACTGATTTCGGTTTCGTTACAATGATATTGCCATCATTTGTCTGTTTCAACGTCTTGTACGTATAGTCTAAATAATCATAAAGATAGTTCGTACATACACCATTCTTTCCTAAAGTTTCTTCTAAACCTTCTATCTTATTGAAATCAAGCTGGATGCCAAGTGCTACCACTAAATATTCATACATCACATATTCACCGTTATCCAAATGAACTTTACGTTCTACCGGCTGAATAAATTTCACCTTTTGCTGTTCGTAATCAATTCCATTCGGTATAACTTTTTTCATAGGCTTAACCGTATCTTTCTTATTTTCATCCCCAGAACCTACCAGTGGCCAGGCGGGCTGATATGCATGTTTATTCGCATGATCAACAATAAGTATATCTTTTACCCCTGCATTTTTTAATCTACTTGCAGTTGATATACCACCAGCACCTGCTCCAAGTATTACAACTTTGTATTTTTTTATCATTATCTCACCCCTTATAAAATATGTTTATTCTTTTTAATACCCTTAATATACTTTTCCATTCATTTTGCATATACCTCACATGATAAATTGACTATTGGTATAATAAAATGAGTAGGCTTTTAAAAGGAAGATTATTTTTAATACATAGTACTTCATTATTAGGTCGCAATTAATCTATAATTGAGTCTATATCTAGACATTAAATTTTATAGAAATGAGGAAAACAGATGTTCTTAGCCTGGAAAGAAATCATGCATAACAAACTCAAGTTCTCACTGATTATCGGTGTACTTGTTTTAATTTCATATTTATTATTTTTAATATCTGGATTATCTAATGGCTTAATGGGAATGAACCGAGAAGCAATTGATAAATGGAATCCAGATGCAATTGTCGTCACGAAAGAATCTAACAGAAACTTAGCACAATCTTTAATGGAGAAAGATGCATTAGATAATAAGTTCGATAAGGTCGCTCCAATTAAGAATCTTGCAGTGATCATCGCAAAAGGTGATAAAAAACAAAATACATTGTTATTCGGGATAGATAAAGACACATTCATCAATCCTAATATTACAGAAGGTAAGTCATTTAACGATGATTACGAAGTGGTTGCGAACGATGGATTAAAACAAAAAGGCTTTAAACTCGGAGATACTGTTGATATTGCTGGTAGTGATGAAGATTTAAAGATCGTTGGATTTACAAATAACGCAAAATATAATGCAGCGAATGTGTTGTACAGTAATAATGCAACTGCAGACAAACTTTCTATGAACCGTTTGAAAGATAAAGCGAATGCATTTTTAATTAAAGATTCGAATTATAAAGCCCAAAAAATCGATAGTGACTTTGAAGCAATTGATAAAGAAACGTTTATTACTAAGTTGCCAGGTTACACAGAGCAAAAACTGACACTAGATGTCATGAGTTATTTCTTATTTACGATTGCAACATTTATTATCGGGATATTCCTTTATATATTAACGATTCAAAAAGCACCCGTATTTGGTCTACTTAAAGCACAAGGGATTAGCAATGGCTTCTTAGCGCGATCATTAATCATCCAGACGTTAATCTTATCAGTTATCGCTGTCGTCATTGCACTGATACTTACTATAATCACTGCTAACATCATACCTGATGTTGTACCAATAAAGTTTGTATGGTCAATGATTGGAATTTATGCCGGCGTTATTATATTAACAGCGATTATCGGTGGATTATTCTCTATCCGTTCAATCCAAAAAGTAGATCCATTAAAAACGATAGGATAAGGTGAGCATATGGTATTAACATTAAAAGAAGTTAACAAATCATTTGGTAAAGACCAAACTTATGTCGAAGCACTAAAACCTGTTGATTTCCATATCAATGCAGGAGAAATGGTAGCTGTCATCGGCCCATCTGGTTCTGGTAAAAGTACATTCTTAACCATCGCCGGATTACTTCAGCAACCAACAAACGGTACAATAATAATCGATAATGATGATGTAAGTAAACTTTCAGAGAAACAACGCGCGAAACTACGTCTAAAGAAGATAGGATTTATATTACAGTCGTCAAATTTAGTCCCATTCCTGAAGGTCAAAGATCAGTTTAAGTTACTAGACAAAGTGAATAAAAATCATATTGAAACAGCTGAATTTCAAAGTCAGGTAAAACAACTAGGCCTTGAAAATGTGCTCAATCAATTCCCTGCTGAACTCTCAGGCGGACAACGTCAACGTGTTGCAATTCTTAAAGCGATGTACACTAACCCTTCGCTTATTCTGGCTGATGAACCGACAGCAAGTTTAGATGGGAAACGTGCAGTTGAAGTGATTCAAATGATTCGTACAATCGTTAAAGACAGTAATAAGGCAGCGATTGTTGTAACGCATGATACGAGGTTACTTGAGTATTTCGATAAAGTGTACCATATGGAAGATGGGATACTAGAACAACAGTAAGAGGTGGAATATATGACGGAACACCTTATAGAAGGTATAGCAGTAGATGAACAAGGAAGATGTGCGCATTATAACGCGCCTGTAGATGTAGTATGCTATAGGTTCCCTGATAGCAATACATATTATCCTTGTCATTTGTGTTATGAAGAGATTAATCATAAATCTCCAGCTGAAAAATATCCGATACATTCTGAAGTGACAGCTGTTTTATGTGGTGTTTGCCAAACAGAAATCCCGATTAATGTGTATGTCAATGTTACACAATGTCCTAACTGTACGCATCCATTCAATCCTGGATGTAAAAATCATTTTCACTATTATTTTGAAATTTAAAAAGCACACGGAAGGAATTAAACTCCTTTCTTGTGCTTTTAATTATGTTACATATAATCTTCTGCCTGTTCCCCATGCTTCTTGCCATAAGACTCCATCATTTTAAGAATCGATAATATCTCTTGTCCCATCTCTGTTAATGAATATTCAACGCGAGGCGGCAAGATGAAACTTGCGTTACAAATGGTTTCTGGTTATGGTGGTGAATTTAAGACGTGGCGTATGCCAGGAGCTGTTGCAGATGCGACAGACAGATTCTCAATCGTTCCAGACTCATCACATGATGGTGTTAAAGATTTCGTAGAACAAGTTGTTCCTATCTTACAAGAACGCGGATTATTCCATACAGAATATGAGGGTGAAACATTACGTGAGAATCTAGGTGTTTCTTATGAGTATAGATTGAATCACTAGAAAAAAAGAGTAAGCACTGATAAATTTCAATTACCAGTACTTACTCTTTATTTAATTAAGTTCATCTCTCATATTGTCTATTCACAAATTCAATATATCGTTTTGTACCTTCTCTCAATTCACTTTCAGTCGCATGATTGACGGTGCCGAATTGCACGAAGTATCCAATATATTGCGCACCAACATAATGGAACGTTGCTTCAAATGGAGTCAATAATTCATCCATAGTAAACTTATTGAACCCTGCTGCAGTATAATCCGATTCTTGACTTCCTACAGTGACAGCTAACCCAAATGATTTACCATTTAGTTTTGTGCCCTCAGGTCCATATGCATAGTTAAACAAGAATACTTCATCAAGGTATTGTTTTAACCATGGTGGGCTGCTATACCAATAGAACGGGAATTGAAAAATTACTTTATCGTACTTTAGTAATCTTTGTTGTTCTTCATAAATATCCAGCTTTGAATCCGGATATAATTCGTATAGATCAACGACATCAATATCCGCTTCAATTAAAGCTTCTTTCCACATACGGTTAACAATTGATTTATGCATTTCTGGATGAGTGATAATAACAAGTGTACTCATCAAATCAGCTCCTATCTTAATCCCAGTGATTAAAGATTACTTCTCCTGCAGTTTTACTTTCGTAATATTTTGCTTGTTCTAACTCATATTTATTTAATTGATGTTCCATATCAATTAGTTTCTCATTTAATTCTGATATATTTAATAAGCGATAAGAATTCTGAAAGAATTGTTTGTATTTTTCATTATCAATAAATTCAATGTCAAAATAACCAACTTTTCTTGCAAAAGCAATCATTGGATAAATCGAATTTAATAGTACATAGAAATCTCCTTCATTTACTATAATATGACAAGAATAAAAATTTTTACCTGTTAAGTTTGTATCAAATGATACTATTATCCCTTCAACTTCCATTGCAAACGCATAACAAAAAGCCTGAAATTGTTTTTCCTCCGGAATCATCATTTCATTACTATTACTGTTAAATCCGCTGATTCCATTTTTTAAAATACTTGATACCAACATTATTCAATTTCCTTAATTACTTTAGCAGGTGTGCCGGCCACAATGGTATTCGGTGGTACCTCTTTTGTTACTGTTGAATCTGCTGCAACAATTGAATTCTCTCCAACTGTAACACCAGGTAATACAGTGACATTTGCACCAATCCATGCATTTTTCTTAATAACAACTTTATTAACAACAAGACCACGTCGTTTCGCAGGATCTACAATATGGTTCACTGAAATAATTCTAGCTGATGGTCCGATCAATACGTTATCTTCTATCTCAATACCGCCTAAATCAACAAATGTTACATTCTTATTGATAAAGATTTCTTTTCCGAATTTAATATGTCTTCCGTAGTCAGTATAGAATGGCAGAGATACGACAACACTTTCATCAATCGTCTGACTCGTCATTTCACCAAGAATTTTCAACACTTCTGAATTTGTTTTATAGCCACCATTGATTTCAAATGATAATCTTTCATTGTTTCCTTTATGCTCATGAATCTCATCATAAATTGGATCATCTTTTAATATTTCGATGTTCTGAATTCGTTCTAGTAAAGTCATGAATATCACTCCTTTTCTTAAGTTTACTATAAATTGATTTGCTTAATAAATGAAATCATCTATTTAAGATAGGAATGGACGTAAAAAATCCGAGATGTAAAAACATCCCGGATAATAATTATCTTCTTCTTTTCGTGAATGCTCTAGCACCATGTGTTTTAGCAAGGTCAAATAATGGACTCCATGCATTTGTGTGTACTACCGGTATTTGATCATTACCTAACTTTCTAATTTGCTGCTCGTAATAAGCAATGCCGATAAATCCACCTAACATTTTATCCAATGCTTTTACTTTAGTCGTTAGTCTCGGAATGGTCATATCTTCATAAGTTCCATTCTGAAGTTGATTTGGTAATTCAGGGTTTAATACGAGTGGTCGTGCAATGCCGATCATCGCTACTTCGGTATTTGTAATCGCATCAATCATACTTTCTTGTTTGCGGAATCCACCGATAACTGAGATTGGCACATCTACTATCTCACTGATTTGTTTTGCATAATCTAAAAAGTATACTTCACCATCACCCATCATTTCAGGTTTCTCATAATCTCCACCTGAAATTTCAATATGATCAATACCTAATTCAGCCATTTTCTTGATTACTGCAATTGAATATTCTAAAGAGAATCCTTTATCATTGAAGTCTGTTGAATTAATCTTCAAGCTGATTGGGAAATCTTCGCCTAACGCTGTTCTCATTCCTGTATAAATATCAATTAAGAATTGCATACGTTTCTCTAATGTTCCGCCATATTCATCAAAGCGACGATTGTCTCTTGATGATAAGAACTGACTTACTAAATAACCATGTGCGCCATGAATCTGAACACCAGTAAATCCTGCCTTCTTAGCTACTACTGCAGCTGTAACAAAGCGTTCAATCGTTTCCTTAATTTCATTGATTGTCATTTCACGTGGTGGATTAAATGCACTACCAGCATCTCCTCCAATCGGGATAGCACTTGGTGCGATCGGTTGCTTTGATACTGATTTAGGGCTTTGTTTACCTGGATGATTAATTTGCATCCAAATATGACTACCGTTACGTTTACCTGCATCTGCCCAACGTGTTAATATATCTAAATCTCTATCATCTTCAATGACGACATTGCCAGGCTCACCCAGATAACGTCTATCAACCATTACATTCCCTGTAAGCGACATCCCGATACCACCATCAGCCCAATGTTTATAAGCATTAACAAGTTCTTCTGTAGGACGATGTGTTTTGTCACCCATCCCTTCGCTCATCGCACCTTTGTATAATCTATTTTTAATCGTTACACCATTGCTTAATACAAGTGGTTCAAATAATTTTTCTACTGACATGTATTTCACTCCTAATATTATTTTATATAATTTCTTTTTATATAATTACTTTTTATATAATTACTTTTTATAATCAATTATCGATATTATTTTATTAGTGTCTACTTTAATATCTTTACTATATTGCTTGATTTGAATGGCTTTCATTATGATTCTCCTTCATTTGTTTAATAACATCTTCTAATGTTCGTGCTTTTAATGATTGAAATAATTGCTGTTCAGCATCTGTAAATATCGGATTGAGCACCGCTTCAATATTCTGAGCGACAGGACACTCTGGATTTACGTCTGTATGAACATTTAATAGTTTCACTTCTTTTGGATGTACTGCCTGATAAATTTCTAATAAATTAATATCTCGACTTGATTTAAGAAGTGACATCCCACTCTTACCTTGTGTACTTTCGATTAAATCTGATTTCTTTAATAATGCTGTAATCTTTCTGATATAACTTGGATTCGTATTTACGCTATTCGCTAAAGTGTCTGAATTCTGAACCTCTGTTGATTCTGATATCATTACCATAATGTGCAGTGCAACTGAAAATTTAATATCCATGAACTTCATCTCACTTCCGTTTTGTTGTTGTATCTAATACAGATACAAATATACCATGCATTGATAAAAAGTCAAAATAAAAAGACAACCGAAGTTGTCATTTCATATTGTATTTATTCACTTTCCCTATAAATCATTTAACTGACTTAGACGGTAGTCTAATGCTTCAAAGTCTATAATACGTGCTTGTCTATGAAATTCTCTACCTTGCGCGTTCAATATAATCACCGGAGCAGTAAATAGAGACAACTGACCCGCAGCTTCTGGGATTTCATTGACTAAAATCTTTGCACTCGGTATATCATAATTTTCAACTAAGCGTTCTACTTTTGGAAGGTCTGCGTGACAAACACTACATTCCTCACTCATTACATATAATACAAACTTCTCTTGATTCATTTTATCTACCAATGTGTCATAATCCTTAATATGTTCCATTACCACACCTCCAAAGTGGTATCATCATACTACGTTTTATTTTTTTATTCATTTTATTTGCTTATTTTATAATCAATAACCTGTATTTATTTATCTCTTATATCGTTCTTATCTTTTCCATCTCATCAGCTAAGCGGTTATCAACCTGATTATCACTATCACGTAAATTCAAGACGATATTTTTATAATCTTTGTCACTTCTATTCTGACTTAGTTTATATTTAAGACCCGCTTCACGAACCTTTACTTTATATCCGATAACCCCTTTAGCCTGTTTTAATACATCTTCACTTAACGTATCAAAAGTTCTCGCATTGTCACCTGTTTCATAATGATCAGTCAAACGTTTTAAGTCTTCCATCAGTTCATCTTGATCGAGTACAGCACATTCTCCTTTTAGCTGCGCTGCCTGATAATTCCACGTAGAAACTTCTTCTTGTTCATACCAAGAAGACGATACATAACCATGTGCACCGGTAAATTGAATCAGTACATTATCATTGTTTGTAAGCGTTTTATTTTGCGGATTTGGTCTTGCTAAATGAAACGACAACACAATTTCATCATCAATTACATCAACCATGACTGGTACCTGGGATGCGTAAGGTACATCGTTTTGCGATGATATAACCGTTGCAAATGAATTTCTTTTCAAGAAAGTAATTAGCGCATTAAAATCTTCTACTTTAAACAATTGTGGTAAAAACATACAAACATCCCCTAATAATTATTATTTATTTAATAGACTACCACTCTTTAAAGTTTCCTTCATCTCTTAAAACGTTTAATCGATTTGTTACGTCTTCCATAAATAACTTCCTATCGGCAGTGAACTTGAATGGTTCACCTATAAAGATATCAACAAAAAATGGCACGAGTATAAAGCTATCTTTCGGCAATGCTTTTCCTAAACCATGCATAAATATTGGCTGAATCGGTATTTCCGGTCTTTCTCTCATTAAATAATAAATACCTGATTTGTATTTTGATAATTTCTCAGGTTCACCACGTGATCCTTCTGGATACAATATGATAATACCATCATTATCTAATTCATCTAATATCGGTTGAAACATCCCTTTAAAATCTTTTGTCATCTTCCGTTCAATCGGTATAATATTCATTACTTTTGTTGAGAACCAGCTTAATAGTTTATTCTTCAGAAAATAATCTCCAGCAGCCACTGGTCGTACATGACTAAAACTCTTACCTCTAAATAGGCTCATTAACACAATTGTATCGAGATGACTGTTATGATTCGCAATCAGCACAAGTGGTCCTTCTTTCTTTAAACGTTCATAGTTACGAATATTGAGACCAAGTACAATAAATACAATCGGTCTTACAATTAAAGCAAACAGTAGATTTCTCATGTCTACATCCCCATTCTAAAAGTAGAAGAATCGTGTAAAGTGGAAGAATAACGGTGCTGTATAGGTTAATGAATCCACACGGTCTAATATACCACCATGTCCTGGTATTGCCTGAGATGTATCTTTTATATTTAAATCACGTTTCAGTGCTGAAATATTCACATCTCCGATAAAGCCACTAACACTAATATACATTCCTGCAATAATCATTCCTGCTAAAGTAAAAGGCGTAAGTAAAGGACCTAAAATTGTTGCGAGAATTGTTGTAAGAATGATTCCTCCAATAAATCCTGCCCATGTTTTGTTAGGACTAACTTTTGGTATAATCTTTCGTTTACCAAAGAGTTTTCCGGTAATATATTGAAATACATCATTCGCTTGTGTAAGTATCACTAAAAATAATACTAGACTTGCACCAGATACCATATTATCATCACCCGGCAACACTATTAAATATGCTAAGTGACTTAAACTAAAGACAAACAGCATAATTCCCCATTGAATCGTTGCCATAGAATGTAAAAATCCTTTCGTTTCTCCAACAATCAATGCCTGGATTGGAATAAACAAGAACATATAAACAGGGATGAATACAATAAAGAATCCATAAAAACCTTTATAAATGAGTATAAATTGTATCGGTATTGATAAATACGCCCATAAATATACTAAACGATGACTTCGATTTGTTGGAATTAATGAAAAGTATTCCTTTAATGCGATAAAACAAAGAAATGCCATAAAGATAAGGGACACTGTTTTATGTATTATGAGTGCGAGCGCGAAAATAATACACATCATCCACCACGATTTCACACGCAACCAAATATTTTCAGTATCTTTATTCGGATATTTCCTGAGTAATATTTGACTAATAATCGTTGAAATGATGAGTACTATGAAAATACCAATCAATACAGTTATCATTTCATCCGACAACCTATTCAGATTCATATGATGCTCCTTTCAATCCATTAGCGATTCTTATATACGTATTTAATATAATGAGTAATGTTGCGATGTACAGGATGATATGTATAAAAGGAATAATTTTTATATTCAATGCAATCAATAATGATACTAAACCAATCAAGAATGCTCTGTCACTTTTACCCATCGGACCATTATACATGCGTTTAGCGCCGATAATCTGGACAAGACTTCCTGCCATTTCACTAACAATTGAAAAACCAATAAACAAAAGAACAGAGATTCCTTTATCATGCACTATCAATATAAAAGGTAAGAATAATACAAGATCACTAACTACATCACCAATTTCATTAAGTAACATACCTAGATTAGATTTCATATTATATTTCTTTGCCATAACGCCATCTATTGCATTGAGTGCCATACGTACAAACATCACTATCGGCATCAGTAAAAAAATCCATCTATTGTTGTAATTCAATGCAATGATCGCTCCCGTAATAATAGATAAAACCAATGCACTCACTGTTATTTGGTTTGGTGTCATCCCTACCGCGCGCAACTTATCAACGATAGGTATTAATAAATGTTGAAATTTTGGTTTCAGTTCATAAATACTAATCATACAATTCTCCTTGCTTTTTATCACAATAATTTATTGTTTTATTTTTATCCATGTACTTCATCTCATTAATTTTAATATGATATATTTAATGTAATTATACACATTACTATTTTAATTATAAAATACATTTTGCATAAAATATTTGTTTTGAGGGGATAATTATGGTCAGTTTAATCGCATTGTTATGGGGATTTGCTGAAGCAACAATATTTTTTATCATTCCAGACGTTTTTTTATCTTATATTGCCATTACTGAAAAAAATATAAAAAAAGTTACTAAAGTTCTTATACTAACACTCATCGGTGCACTTGCAGGAGGGATAATTATATATTTAACTGCAAAACATAATCCTGACATAGTAGAAAACATATTATTAGCTGTTCCTTCTGTTCAACCTTATATGATAGAGCATGTTGAAGCGGCTATGAATAATCACCCTTTCACCGGTCTTATTTCTGGCCCGATATTCGGAGTACCATATAAACTGTTTGGATTTGAAGCGCCAAACCACATGAGTTTACCAATATTTATTATAGGTTCTATCCCTGCACGTTTATTACGATTTATGATTGTTTCATTATTGGCATATTTTCTTTCTCACTATTTATGTAAAAACTTAAAATACAAAACAAAACTTACGATTTGGGTAGTCGTTTGGATTTTTGTATACACTATATATTTTAGTGTTCATGGCATTTAATTTGAAAGCGTTTACTATAAAATCAGTCAGCATAAAATATTCTTCAGAAGTAATGTTAAATTTTATGTAATTTCTTTAAACATTATTTTGAATATTTATCGATTAGTCGTATAATTAAATTGGGCACAAATATTGTTTTAGAAACTTAAATATGAAAAGGGGTTTTTATATGAAAGAAGCAACATCTCAAATGGTCAGCATTATTTTAAATGGCAAACCAATGGATGTCCCTACTCAAGTAAGTATTTTAGATTACTTGCGTTATAAAGGTATTGATGTACCAGCACTTTGTTATCATCCAGATTTAGGGGCCATTGAAACTTGTGATGCTTGTATCGTTGAAGTTAATGGGGAACTCGTTCGTGCATGTAGTACAGAATTAAAAGACGGAGACGTTGTTAGAACAGGCTCAAGCGATGCATTTGAGGCACAAATGATCGCTATGGATAGAATATTAGCAAATCATGAACTTTACTGTACTGTTTGTGATTTTAATAATGGTAATTGTACAGTACATAATACAGTTAAAAACTTAAAAATCGATCACCAGGCAACTGCGCAGTCACCAAAAGGTGCTCCAAAGAATGTCGGTAAATTCTATCGCTATGATCCAGATCAATGTATACTTTGTGGTCGCTGTGTTCAAGCTTGTCAGAATGTACAGGTAAACGAAACATTAATGATTGACTGGGAATTAGAACGACCTCGTGTTATCTGGGACGGTAATACTGATTTAAATATCGATGATTCTTCATGTGTAAATTGTGGTCACTGTTCAACAGTATGTCCATGTAATGCAATGATGGAAGTTGGTATGGTCGGTGAAGCTGGCTACTTAACAGGTATGCTGAAAGATGCATTCCGTCCAGCAGTAGAAGTTACAAAAGCTGTTGAAACTGGTTATACGCCGTTAATGGCAATTTCAGATGTTGAAGCAGAAATGCGTAAAGATAGAATTAAAAAGACTAAAACAGTATGTACATACTGTGGTGTTGGATGTTCATTTGAAGTATGGACAAAAGACCGTGAAATCTTAAAAGTTGAACCGAGTCCTGAAAGTCCAGCAAACCAAATTTCAACTTGTGTTAAAGGTAAATTCGGTTGGGATTTTGTAAATTCAGGTGAGCGTTTAACGAAACCATTGATTCGTGAAGCTGATGGCTTTAGAGAAGCAACATGGGAAGAAGCACTGAGCTTAATCTCAAGCAAATTCAAAGAAACAATCGATACACGCGGTCCAGAAAAATTAGCGTTTATCACATCATCAAAATGTACGAATGAAGAATCATTCTTAATGCAAAAATTAGCACGTCAGGTTGTAGGAACAAATAACGTTGATAACTGTTCACGTTACTGTCAATCACCTGCAACAATGGGACTATGGAGAACTGTAGGTTATGGTGGCGATTCAGGTTCAATTACTGATATCGGAAGCGCTGGATTAATCATCGGCTTAGGAACAAATACTGCTGAGGCACATCCAGTTATCGCAACACGTGTAAAGAGTGCCCAAAAATTACGTGGTGCTAAATTATTAGTTGTAGATATCCGTAAACATGAACTTGCTGAGCGTGCTGATATGTTTGTCCGTCCTAACCCAGGTAGTGACTTAGTATGGTTAAATGCTGTTACAAAATACATCATCGATAATAACTGGCAAGATCAAGCGTTCATCGATAAACACGTAAATAATTACGAAGCTTTAGTAGAAGGATTACAAAAATATACAATTGAATATGCTGCTAAACATACTGGCATGAGTGAAGCTGAAATCATCAAGATTGCAGAAATGATTCACGAAGCGAAATCTACTGTAGTTATGTGGGCGATGGGTGTTACACAACAACGTGGAGGTAGTGATACTTCTACTGCGATTTCTAATATGTTACTTGTTACTGGTAACTATATGAAACCAGGTGCAGGATCATATCCATTACGTGGTCACAATAACGTTCAAGGTGCTTCTGATATGGGTAGTATGCCAACGCATTTACCAGGTTATCAAAAGATTGCTGACAAAGCAGTACTTGATAAGTTCAGCAAAGCATGGGGCGTTGAAATGAATCCAAACGTTGGTCAGAATAACCACCAAATGGTAGATGCCATGCATGCAGGCGAATTAGATGTGTTATACCTTAAAGGTGAAGATATGGGTATCGTTGATTCTAATATCAACTACGTACGTGAAGGATTCGAGAAATTAAAATTCTTCGTTGTTCAGGATATCTTCTTCTCAAAAACTGCTGAATATGCAGATGTTGTCCTACCTGCATCTCCAAGTTTTGAAAAAGAAGGCACATTCTCAAATACAGAACGTCGTATCCAACGTTTATATCAAGTAATGGAGCCTTTAGAAGGTACTAAACCAGACTGGAGAATCATTCAGGAAATCGCACAACGTTTAGGTGCAGATTGGAACTACAGCCACCCAAGTGAAATCATGGATGAAATCGCATCACTTACACCGATTTATTCTGGTGTATCATACGATAGACTTGAAGGCTTTAACAGTTTACAATGGCCAGTTCATGAAGATGGTACAGATTCACCATTATTATTTAAAGATGGGTTCCCATTTGAAGATAAGAAAGCTAACTTCTTCCCTGTTGACTGGACTGAACCAACAGAATATGCTGAAGAATACGATATCCATGTTAACAACGGACGTCTACTTGAGCACTTCCATGAAGGTAATATGACTTATCAAGTTAAAGGTCTTGCAATGGAAACACCAGAAGCATTCTTAGAAGTATCTCAAGAGCTAGCGGATGAAAAAGGACTTCATACTGGTAACTTAGTAAGACTTCAATCACCTTATGGTAAAGTTGATGTTCGCGTATTAATTACTGACCGCGTATTCGGTAAAGAAGTATACTTACCAATGAACGATAATGGCGATGCAGCAATTAACCTACTATCTAGTTCTATCGCTGATAAAGATACTTCAACACCAGCATATAAAGAAACTAAAGCTAAATTAATCATCTTAGATAATAGTAGAAAATCACCATTACCAGAAAACAACTTCCGTTTCGGTAACCGTGTACCTCAAATGGGCGTAAATGTTCAAGGTAAATGGAATAGAGCTGATTACGTATTCCCTGGAGATATCGTTAAATCAAAAAGAGGTGATAAATAATGGCGCAACCTACAAGAGTAGTTAAACCGATGGAAGTGGATGTTGAAGCGGTACGTGCAAAAGAATTACGTGAGTTAGAAGACCAGTTAATTCAACATAAAGATACACTGAACAAATTATTCAGATTACTTGAGCAACTTGATGATCATGAAGCATTAAATGCAGCAAATGCTGCATTAGCGCAAAGTGATCCTATCTTAACACGTATTTTAAAAGCTGTTAATGAAACCGAGACAGATCAGGCTATTAGAAATGCTTTATTACTTGTTCAAGGATTAGGTAAATTTAACTTCAGCGATATCGAGCCAATGATTTTAAAGTTTAACAAAGGTTTGAAACTTTCAACTGAGTATAACCAAAGTAAGCCTTTAGGTTGGTTAGGATTACTTAACGTATTAACAAATAAAGACTTTATTGAAGGATCTATTGTATTAACGAAATTCGTTAAAGGATTCGGCACGTCATTCGATCAACTGAAGAAAGAACAAGGTATCGTTGATCCTGTGCATACAAATAAAGGTGAAGTTAAAGATATGCATCATGTTGAGTTACCAAGTAAAGTAGCGAAAGATGAAGTGAAACAACAATTTATCACACATAAAGAAGCATCTCAATCAAACGCAAAGTTTTACGGTGTTGTAGCAGGTGCTGCAGCATTAGGTGTTAGTGCATTATTGATGAGAAAGTAATATCAACAATAAAATTGAGAACTAAAATAAACCACAAGTCTTCAAAAGAAGACTTGTGGTTTTATTGTTTAATGATTGATTTTAAATACAAATCTTAAATTACTTCTCATCTTTAAAACTTGCAAGTAACGATGCAGTATTCAATGCTAAAATATTTCTCGCATTCTTCGTAGCATCATAACCTTGTCCAGCTTTTAAATGCGAATAGATTGCACCTAACATCACACCACCAACAAGTAATGAACCTGCCTGATTAAATTTCTTATTAAAAATAGATAAAGCTAGTAATGCTGCACCAGTCGTTTCAACGCCACCGATTAATTTCATAAATTCTTTAGAGTAACCAAACTCTTCAAACATTTTAACTAAGCTTTCATCTTCCTGAAGCTTTCCCTTACCTGCGTTAAACATTTCTTTAGCGATGAATAAGTTATTGATATAATTTAACATCGTATCTGCTCCCTTATTATTAATAGTTATTAGTACTATAACCTTAAAAATAACTTTAAAAACATTAGATTTAAATGTGACATCATTAAATTAATGAAATGCTAAATTATTTTTTGCGTTTTCTTGAGAAAAGAAAACTTAACACAGCTACAATTAATAGCAAAATAGCGACTGAAACTAAAGTAGTATTACGTTGTTCCCCTGAATCAGGTAAATTAGAATGATGCTCTGTAGGACTTGTACTCATTTGTTTTACTGGAACAGTTGTTTGAGCTGCAGGTTCTGCTTCAATATTATCTACAAAATTATCAGCAAAGCCACTTGTTAAATCTGACGATTCTTCTGATTTCAATTTTGCGTTGAGCTGTTCTAATTTATCAGCTTTTTCTTTAAGGTCATTTTTCAGGATATCCAGGGTTTCCATGTTAAATGAATCATCACTTATCTTATTATGGCTCTTTAAATTTTGAAGTCTTTCAATCAAAGCTTTATTTCTTTCTGATAATGTAGAAATATCAAACCCACTATTTAATAGATGATCAAAATTAAAATCATACTGATGTAATTTTAAATAAGATTTTAACGTATGATTTAAAATATCAATCACTTTTCTTTCATATTGTAAATCAGTAATCACTTTTTGCTCAAGCTTATCTAACAAACCTTGAAGCGTTTGTTTATCAGCATCATTAAACCATTTCTCTTTAATCGTGACATCAGGTAAATTTGGTGTATTGATTACAATATTATCTTTTGTATTTTCAACATTTTGTACTTTGTTATCAATATCCTCTACTTTAGCATCAATACGCGCATTTACATCTTGCTTCACTCTGTCATAATCAGCTTTGTCCTGATTTACCGTCTCAATCATGCGCTCAGCTTTGTCCTTAAATTCTTGATGCTGTTGCTCTATGTCATCATGCTTCTCCTTCACAACATTTATATCTTCTTTCACATTATTAATCACTTCATGATTTTGTTTTATATCCGCTTTAGTACGCGCAATCTCTTGTCTTACTGACTGTCTCTTAGTATCAAGCTCAGCACGCAGTTCACTAGCATCATTTCGTAATTGCTCCGGGATAGTACTCGCATTTGCTATTGAATACGATATAGTAAGCGAGAAGGTTAAACATGTAACAGCAATTATTTTTGTCAGTTTGTACTTTTCCATATAAATATCCCCTAATATATTTTAATATAGTAATTTCTGTTTAATTATTGTAACATATTTTTTGACATTTTTCTCTCACAAAAATAATTCAGATTTAAAAGGCAATGATTTATCAACAATTTAAATGGTTGATATTTATATTATTCATAAATAATAATTGCTAAATTAATCATCTTCCCCCTATCTTAAGTACCATCAATTACTATTTTAAAATAATAAAATATTGATAAAAATAAATAAACCACTCTCATAAAAAGTGTGGTTTATGTTATTCTTTATACATTAATGTGTATTCTCAATCGGCTTTATTTTTGTTAATATAAAATACTTATTAAAAGCTTCGGCCAGCACCACCACCACCTGATGACCCGCCGCCGAATCCACCACCGCCTGATGAGCCGCCAGATCCTCCTCTCGATCCACCACCCCCTCCAAGTGGAGTACCATCGCCAAACTGAGGTGCTGATGTATCTAATATTCTTGTCTTCACTGGCAGTAATTTCTCCATACGTATTAACGTATCAGTTTCAAGGTCAGGATACATCGGGTCTTTTCGTGTCTCATTATATATTCCGGTTGAAGTTAATTTTCCCTTTAATGCACCTATAATTTCTAAATATATAATGCACACAAATTCCATAAATAACAGAGGAATGCTATGAAGAAAAAATAATATATTCACGAAAGGATTATTATATTTCATCTTAATGTATCGCGCTGCTCGACCATTTACAGCTAGACCATGCATGATCATAAATCTGCGTTCATTTGTGTTCTCACCGAATATATCATGAAAGTCCTTTGTGTAATACTTTAATAAAAATGAAAGTACCGTTGTAATTAATAAATAATAAGCCATTATAATAACAGGTTTCATTATAAAGTCGTTTTCTTCATATAAATCTAAATAGAACTGGCTAATAACAAATTGGTAATTGCTTAATCCATATATTTCTTCTCGTGATGCATCTTTAGGAAGCTCTGCGTACATTTCCTCAATCGCATCATAAAATGCTTCATATACTTCAATTGTTCCTTTGCTGTAATCACCTTTCTTTAAAGTTTCATAACCGCTTCTATCGATAATTCGACCTACTTTTGCATCATTAAAGTAACCTTCTAGTCCGTAGCCTACACGAACTTCGATGCCACGATTTTTATATTTTTTACCTTTATCCAAATTCAGAAGGATAACAATCCCATTATCTAAATCTTCTTTCCCAATACCATAATGATTAATGACTTCTGTAGCGTACAATTCTCGATATTTACCTGTAGTATTAACGGTAAATACCGCCATTTCTACACCAGTCTCTTCTTCCAGTTGCTCACTGTATCGATTTAAATAATCAATTTCTGAATCAGAGAAGATTTTGGCATTATCCTGTACATATAAATGATCTTTATTCAATTCAGGAAATGTATACGCATTAACTTGGAATGGTGAAACAAGCATCAATATTAGCATTATTATCAATAATTTTATGTATCTCATAATGACCTCTATTGTTTTGTTTTTTGTTTATGTTTTTTCTTTTTTTCAGCTTTCTTTTTCTTTTCGTCCTCAATATATAATTCATAATATGCTTTGTAATTATGCATTACCCTCAGTAATTCCTTAGGCTGAACACCTATATGCTTCGGTAGCTTTATATGTATACATCCATCTTTTATATATGTAGATTTCGTCTTAAATAGACGCCTCGGATCAATCAACTGTACTATAATAATACTTTCTTCACCCTGCTTTTGTAATGTAATATCTTTTACATTCTTCCATACAACCATCTTATCGGGTTCAGCATCATTTGATATTCTATCAAAAAAGCCTTTCTCATTGATGATCATAACAACTTCACCATTTTTGGAGCATTTCAGAACAACGAACATCAAGATGAATAATACGAAAAGCCCAATATTTAAAATCAATTGATACCATCCATGTATAAACTGAAACAAGGGATACAAAAATAAAAAAAGACCTATCGTAAAAATAGTTAAAAACGTCGATAACACGATTAACAGTCTATTCGTGATTGTTACTTCATATCCGTACATAGCATACCTCTCTATTTTTTACTATTATATTTTATTATATATAATTTCGTGTAATATAAAAATCACACTTTACTGATGTAAAGTATGACATTAAATTAATCAAGTGTATTCTCTAGAAATGCAAATTCTTTATCTTCTTTTCCAGACAATTTTTGTTTCCTTTTATATTCTTCAAAAGCATTCTGCATAAACATTAAACATTCTTCATCACTGTACTTTGTAACAAATTTAAGCATTATATTAATTTCACCTTCAGTATATTGAGTATTATAATCTGCTATCATGCGTGTCGCTAGATCTTCATGCTCTAATGTTTTATATGGATCTTTCAGTGCAACAGTAATATATGACTGTCCACCAAAATATCTTAAGGAAATATCTTTAACTTCTTTCCAATGCACTAATCTATCACCCGTAGCTATCATTGAAGAATTATCATAAAATCCCTCTTCATTTATAGTTACTAAGGGCTTATTAAAAACTAAATGTTTTAGATAGAACATGGAAAAAAATACATTGTTAATGCTAAAAAGACTCCCAATAACCTCATATCCCATCCATTCTCTTCCCAAGCTATAATTTCAATAAAGGTTAATAGTAATCCACTAATAAACAATATTAAAAAAGCAAATAACATTTTTAATATACTTTTTTTAATTTTCACTTCTTTCATTTCATACTCCCTATATGTTAATTTTTTATTGTTATCAATATTACTTTTTCATAAATTCTTTCAGCACAACCGCATGATTATATTTTTCATCTTTAGCACCATATAGTAGTACAATTGTCCCTTTCATATCTTTGAGCTTTTTAACCGCATCATTATCTTTAAGTTCTTCTTTATACTTTTTCTTAAAATCATCGAACTTGTCTGGATCATGATCAAACCACTTTCTAAGATCCGTACTCGGTGCAATATCTTTCAACCATTCATCTAATTTAGCATCTTCTTTACTTATCCCTCTCGGCCAAACACGATCAACTAACACACGTTTTCCTTTAGGGATATCTTCATCATAAATACGTGCAAGTTTGTACATATTAATCACCTCAAGTATAGATTTTATTATTGCTTATTCAAGCGTAACACTAAATCTATATTGAAATAAAAGAAAACACCCTCCAGTGAATGCTGGAGAGTGTTGAAAATTCTTATGGAACACAAATTGCTGACGCAATTTGCGGACTCCATCTGTAAGCAAGTAAACTTGCAACAGCTGCAGCCTAACGTTTTGAGAACTGTGGTGAGTGACTGACGCTTTAAGACCTGGCTTCTTACGTCCAAAAAACTTTAGGGTTTCGTACAGTTATATAGACTGTCGTAAGCCCTGATATTAAAGGATTTCTGATTTTTTCGATTGCATAGAATTACATCAAATATCACTCAGGGGTAACTAAAGGGTAACTAAATAAACTGCTGGCCGGTGTTTTCTTCTAATTTATTACTATTTATTTTTTAAATGATAATTCACTGCTTCAGAAATAAAATCTGTAATTCCAGGTTTATTAAACTTATTAAAATAATTATGATATCTTTTATCCTTACTATACACATTTGCAATAATGCATAACATATCGTCATCAAAATCTGAAAATCTATTCATATAATCTTTCCACTCAACAACAACTTCGTATACATTATTGTGTTCTACAGGTAGCATAGTCACATTACAAAACTTTAGTATTATCGATTCTAAATCATCTTTATTTTTATTTTCTTCAAAAACATTCCTACTATTGTTATTAATAAATTTTTGATATATTTCAGTTTTTCCATATCTTATTTCAGCTTCTTTTTTATATTGTTCACTAATGCATTGATTTAATTCACTAATCTCGATAATAGGTATTCCATTGATAAATTTATCAACAGCTATCTTGGTTTTTTCTAATTCTTTTATTTTTTCTTCCAAAAATTTTGATTGTTCTGCAATGCTTTCAATTAATTTTTCATCATCTAAATGTATTAAATTATAAATATCTTTAAGACTGAAATCCATAGACTTTAATAATTGTATTTTTTGTAATTTGATTAAATCGCTTTGATTGTATATTCTATAATTAGTTTTATTTTTTCTTGCAGGTAATAAACCAATTTCATCATAATAATGTAATGTTCTTTTAGATAAACCTGTTATCTCTCTTATTTCTTTTAATTTATATTGGTATTCCAGAATTCATTCACCTCATTAATAATTTCATCAGATGATTTAATAGTTGCATCTTCTATTGTACATTTCGTTTTTTCTAAATAGTACTTTATAAGGTAATAGCCACACGTATATCCAGCTGCATGTGGTAACCCGACAGTCGTTCCACCTTGCATTCTTGTAATTTCATCACCATAAAGATATGGCATAGCCTCAAACATATTATTAATATCTATATTTTTCTTTATTGTATTTTTGATATTATTATTTTGTTTATCCCAATCAATTTCAGTTACCCAAGGTCCTAAATATTTTTTTCCATACATTTTTTCTACAAAATTTTCTGCAAGTCCCTCTGAAATAATTAATTCACTTAGTGAACCACCATCCCACTTAATGTACTGATATCTAATATTATGATTTATTTCATGAGCAATCGCACTTTTTACACGATCTAATGTATATTGATTGGGTACCATTGAAATGAATATATACCCAGGTATCCCACCATCTCCACCATAATTTTTATTTAGATACATAGTGGGTTTTGTACTATCCCCTAATAGCACAGTAAAATTATATTCATCTATTCGTGATTCAATACCATTTTTCTCAAATTGTTTTATAGAATCTTCTATATATAATTTACAATCATTCCAAAAGTCATCATTTAGCAGAGCAATTTCACTCGTATTTTTTGAATTAAACTCTTCTGGCGAAATATGAGTCATATTTAATAATTTTAATGCATCAAATCCTAATTTGTCACCTTCAAAAGGTATCCCCTGAATATCAAATTTTTCTTTAAAATATTTTAGAAGTTTATCCTTAAAATATTTCGACTTATTTTCATGATCCTCATCAAGTAAACCTAAATATACCTTATCCGATCTAACTATATTTAATTTATACATATTTATTCCTCCTTAATACTAATAATAAAGGATGACGTTACGTAGCACTCAAGTGATTTAGAATAATTAATAATTTATAATCTTACTTACTATAATTTGAAGAGATAAAGTTTGATTATTATTATTTCAATGTGTTTTTCCCATTTCGTATAATTAAATTTATGTATATATAATGTGCTATATTTCAATATTGGTTTATCGATGCAAAAAAACATATAAAAAAGCACTTCTCGAATAATTTCGAGAAGTGCTGTAAACGTATTTTCAGTTGAACACAAATTGCTGACGCAATTTGCGAACTCCATCTGTAAGCGAATAAATTCGCAACAGCTGCAGCTTAACGTTTTGAGAACTGTGGTGAACGACGAGCGCCTTTAAGACCTGGCTTCTTACGTTCAAAAAATTTTGGTGTTTCAGTGATAGTCATATAGTGTCGTAAGTCTTGATATTAAAGGGTTTTTACAATTTTAGATATCATTAAAAATCACTCAATTTCATAAAAGGGTACTTAAAGGGTAACATTTTTAAAACTAAAATCTGCTGGTCGGCAGTACTTTAGTTTTTTTATTCTATAACGATTATTGAGTTTATCATCCGATAGATCGAAACCTCTTGTGTCAGTTTAATAATAGTACCAAAAAAGCATGCTTTAATTAGTTCTTGCAATCGATCACTATTACTTTTATAAAACATATTGATTCGTTCGTCCTATTTCTAATTCATTTTGTCCTATTTTCTATCTAAATACAAAGGTTTTAATGACTACAACTCGATTTTGTCCTCTTTTTGTCCTCTTTTTGTCCTCTTTATTCATCCTTATAGCTATACTTCGATCCTCTGCCGTAACCAGTTAGCATAACTCCATCTTCTAACATTTCTTTCATTAGACGTTGAACCTGTTTCTGATCATAACCAGTTATTTGTCTTATTTCTTTATTTGTTAATGACCTTTCTTTCAACACCGTTAATATTCTTATTTTAATTGCTTGTTTATCTAAATTTAATTGTCTTTCATAACTCATATCATTTTTCAATGAATCATAAGATTCTTTTGATAAAGTATAGTATCTCCCTTTTCCTCTTCCGACTGCTTCAATGATTTGATACTCTGTTTTCATTTGGCTTAGAATCTCTTTGGCTTGAGTAGTACTTCTCTGAATAAGCTCTGAAGCTATTGATGTATCTATCTCTTCATGTCTAATTAAGTATTGAATTATCAACAAATGATCCACATCAATTGTTTTGCCATCGGAGCTCAATTCTTCAACGAAATCAATAAACTTTTCATTCAAACTAGATGATAAAAATGTCAATTCAATATTTAATCCTACTTTTCTGTATATAGGTGGTTCCTTACCTTCTAATAATAATGATTTATAAATTCTTGAAACACCTAAATTAGACCTATTGACTAACTTTAATCTGTCTAAAAGTTCCATTAAATGATTATTTCTTGCCACAGGAGGATGATGTAAAATATTCTGAGGTGTAATTCCTCCAACAAAATCTCCTGGATTTGAAAGTATAATTTTATCTTGATACTGCTTAAGCATTATAGTACCAGAAAGTCTATAATCTCTATGCCCAAAAGAATTTAATAATGCTTCTCTCAATGCAATAATTGGATATGTATTATACTCAGGATGAATTAATCCTGATTCAATTGTTACTATTGGATTATCAGTATTGATATATCTTTCCAATTCATAAAGAGCAATTGGTATCGCGCTTGTAGAATCTTCACGTGTTGTATAGTCTGTATCACTTATCATTTTTCTAAAAGACCATTTATACGTAGGAATTATACGCTCTATTTCACTTGTTTTACCTATAATAAGTAAAGCTCCTTTAGTTAAATACCCATTTTTTAATCCTCCAATTGAAATTAATAAATCTTCATCGCTATACGTTTGCAAGGAAATATCCACTTTATCTCTTGCCATATACTCTCTCACTTTTTCTAAAGCAGTTGGAGAAATAAGCTTTCTCCAGTCTTCATATATGATTTCAGAGGTAAAGTCCACACTACTTGAACTATCAACCATATTTCTTCTCAAACTGCCTGTAAATGGTTTGCATTCTTTACCTAAACGAATCGTTGCTTTCCCACTAGTTAGTGTATATGGCGGACTGTCACTTTGAACATGCATTATCAATAATTGTTTTTTTGATTCATCTACATCAACTTTTACGATTTCAAAAAATGGTGTTATATGTGGATCGGTATTATCATATACTTTTCTCTGTAATTCAACTGTATCAATTTCATCATCTATACCTACAATAGCATGGATTTTTCCTATAGTTTTATCAGCAATACCAAATACTACTGTTCCTCCACCTCCATTCGCCATGCATACCGCATAATCCAATATTGTATTAACATTCTCACTATAACTTCTTGTATTCCATTTTTTAAAGTCTAAATCTTGAGATTCAAGTTCATCAGCAACTACATATTCTAACCTATTCAATAGTTCTAAAATTTCTAGGGTTGTTTTCATCCTATTACCTCGTTATAAAGATATATTTACTATGCTACTGATAGATAAGTTCTTTTAAAGATAAAATTTATAATTTGATTTTAATTTTATTGTATCATCTATTTAAAAACTACTCTAAAAATATCTATTGAAAAACTGTAGTGATTGACATGTTTTACTACAGTTTTTATTACGTTCAAAAATTTTAAGATGTTATAAATATTCACATAGTGGTTTAACTTTTAAAATATAAATACTTTATAACTAAGCTTTTACCAAAAGTCGCGTAATTACATAAATAGTCACAATTAAAAGTAGAAATAGCTAGTCTACATCGCCAATATCTTGTTTATTTAATAATATTTCACTAACTCAATTTGAGCTTTTCTTTCAATAATTACTCGTTATATTTATTATTGTATAGTAAATTTAAAAACTTAATATTATAGTCAGAAGAGATCATAGCATGATCTCGCATATGTCCTGTAGATATTGCTTGTGCATATATTTTTAAAGCAAATTTGCTGATTTCATTTAATGAATTTTGAATTAATGTATTTGCTAAGAATTCAGCTTTTCTTAATTCATATGCTGTTATTTCACCATATAATCCTAAAGGTAAGTTTTCATTTTGCACAGATGTTTATATGTTATTAAAAGATAGTGATTTAACGGTATAGTAATAACTTTTCTATATAGTTATCATTCAAAGGCTTATATTAATAATGCTATACCTAATAAACCAGTAGATACAATTCTAATATCTACTGGTTTATATATTTCTAAATTAATTTTAATATTTGTCTAAGTGCTCCAAGATGATAAGCTGAATGAACAAGTGCTGCAATGATATCATCGGTGTTATCTTGATCCCATTCTACAACATCAAGATTTTTCATGAGGTTATTATATTCATTCTCCAGTATATCAATAATAGTTATCCACTCCCTATCACTAACTTTTTTAATACTCCAGCTTTTCTCCCAATCCATTTTAGATGGTTTGCCATTCTCCAAGATATAATTAATTCCTGATAAATAATATCCGATGTGATCAGTAATTGATGCAATAGTAACACCATTGACTTTTTTTGAAACTTCTTCAACTGATAGACCTTTAAGTGTTCCTAAAACTCCGCTATCTGGTTTAGGTTCAATATATATGCTACCTTTACCGTCTATTCCTTCAAATGTCTCTTTCAATAATACACGTACTGAATTTTTAACTAATTCACTCATATTTTCTCCTCCATTTTTATATAGGAGAAACCTTATTGAAAATTGCCCTCTCCTATATGTTGATTTGATACATAACTATTTACTAATTTCATCAAAATCCCCCTTTACTATATTTCACACATTATAGCATGACAAAGTAGAACAAGTAAATTTACAACTTAATTTATTGTAAATATATTTTAATTATATATGTATATCAGAAAGTAAAAAAACTACAGCATTTCATTTAATATCATAAACTGTCATGCATCATTAATCTAAAACTTAAAATTACTCTTTCTTTCTATAGTTAAGATATTCAAAGGGTAACATCTATGTCAATACCATATAAAAAAGCACTTCCTGGAATTTTCCAAGAAGTGCTTTGAACGTTGATATAACAACGATATTAACGTTTTGAGAACTGTGGAGAACGACGAGCGCCTTTAAGACCTGGCTTCTTACGTTCTTTCATACGTGGGTCACGTGTTAACATGCCTGCGCGTTTTAATGATCCACGGTACTCAGGATCTGCTTCTAATAATGCACGAGAAATACCATGACGGATTGCTTGTGCTTGTCCAGTTAAACCGCCACCTTTAACGTTTACTAAAACGTCATAGTTACCTTTAGTTTCAGTAATATCGAATGGTTGGTTTAAGTCTAAGATTAATGATTCGAATGGTAAGTAGTCACGTACGTCACGGTTGTTGATTGTGATGTTTCCTTCTCCAGGAATTAAACGAACACGTGCTACTGAATGTTTACGACGGCCTGTGCCTTTATATTCAACTTGTGCCAATGTATTGTCCTCCTCTTAATTAACCACGTAACTCGTAGTTTTCAGGTTGTTGTGCTGCATGTGGATGCTCTGCTCCAGCATAAACATGTAATTTTTTGAACATTTTTTCGCCTAAAGAACCTTTTGGTAACATACCTTTAATTGATGTTTCCATTAAACGAACTGGGTTTTTCTCACGTAATTCACCAGCTGAGATAGATTTAATTCCACCTGGGTGTAATGAGTGACGGTAGTAAATTTTGTCTTCTGCTTTGTTACCTGATAAATAGATTTTTTCAGCGTTAATTAAGATAACGTGATCTCCACAATCTACGTGTGGTGTGAATGTTGGTTTATGTTTACCGCGTAAGATTGATGCAACTTCTGATGAAAGGCGACCCATAGTCTTACCTTCAGCATCAATTACGTACCATTTGCGGTCAATGTTTGCTTCGTTTGCCATGAATGTTTGACGCATTATATTTTCCTCCTAAAATAAAAAAAATTCCCTCTGAATCCTGCTTATATATCTGTAACACAATAAGTTTCCGGGGCTTATTGTCGTGGTTGATATTAAACAATACCGTTGTCTATCTTATAACATTTTAAGGGTGTTTGTCAATCTTAATCCCAAATTCTTTTTATTTACTTTTATTCATATTCGTTATAACGGATTTAAGATTGTGGTGTTAATCGTCTGCGAGTTGGTTTAAGTGTGATGGTTGTCCCTTTCGGTATATCTTGTGTGAGTTCTTCAGGTGACAGATAGATCTTTTCTAAATATAATCCTTCAGCTGGCGCTGTCTTTCCTGCTTTCGTTCTATCACTGGCTGCAATGATTGCGGGTATTTCTGACCCTTGTCTTTTCCCTCGTCCTACGTCCATTAAGAAATGCACCATAATACGGACCATGTTATAAAGAAAGCCGCTTCCAATGACGAAGAATTCATAACCTGTATCAGTTTCTATCACTTCAAATTTATACATTGTACGTTCTTTATTCTCAATTTCTGTCTTCGCCGAACAAAACGATGTAAAGTCGTGTGTGCCAATGAAGAATTGTGCCGCTTCATTCATCTTTCGAGTATCTAATGTTTCAGTAATATGCGTTTCAATGCCTCTTTTCAGCACATCTCTATGAGGCGCAAGATACACTTTATAGCGATATGCTTTACCTACACAGTCATAACGGGAATGAAAATCTGCATTAATCTTTGTCACTTGATTGATATATATATCGTCTGGTAATGCAGAATTAAAGGCATGTTGCCATTTATTTGTCGGTAGTGACAATGGTGTATCGAAATGGACGTACTGCATCAATGCATGTACACCTTTATCTGTTCGAGATGACGGATGAATTCTGATAAAATCTTTATGCATGCGTTTTAATATACGTTCTAATTCATATTGCACGGTGCGACCTTCATTCTGAATTTGAAATCCCTGAAAGTCCGCACCGTTATATGAGAGTTGTAACAATATGCGTTCCATTTATGTGATGCTCCTTAATATAAATATGATGACACCGATTGGAATAAGTGTAAGTATCGTAAGTGTATCTTTCGTTTGCCATTTAAGTTGTCGATATTTTGTGCGTCCAGTGTCTCCTTTATATCCTCTTACTTCCATGGCAATCGCTAAATCATCTGCGCGTTTAAATGCTGATACAAATAACGGAATGAGCAAAGGTCCAATTGCTTTGAACCGTTGCAATGCGTTCCCACTCGCTAAATCACTACCTCGAGATATTTGTGCTTTCATTACTTTCTGCGTTTCATCCATCAATGTTGGAATAAAACGAAGAGCGATAGACATCATTAGCGCAAGTTCATGTACTGGTAACTTTATTTTCTTGAATGGATTTAATATTGATTCAATTGCATCAGTCAAAGCGATTGGACTTGTCGTGAGTGTCATTACTGTCGATAAGAAGATAATAATAATAAAGCGAAATGAAATCATTATCCCCATCAATACACCATCCATTTGAATATTAAATATTCCCCAGTCGAATAATGTTCTGCCGCCCTTCGTCAAAAAGACATGCATTAAAAATGTAAAAATGATTAAAAACAGGATAGGCTTAATACCATTAAAAACAAACATAAATTTAAGATTAGATAATTTAATAATGAGTAATACTAATACAAAACCAAACAGATAACCATACCAGTTATCCATAAAGAAAACGAGTATCGTCATAATAAATACAAAGATCAACTTCGCTCTCGGATCTAACGAATGTACGAAAGAGTCAATTGGGACAAATCTACCAAGAATCATTTTATCAAGCATGGCTTTTCCTCCATTCTTGATACATTGCATTAAAATCTTCTATCGAAAGCGCAGTATATGGCAACTTAGTATTATATTTTGTTTCAAATTTTCTTTGTAACTGTGTAATCTCAGGTGGATGGATGTCAAAGTGTGTTAAATCTTTACTGAATATTTCTTGTGGTGTACCTTGATCTACTAACTCTCCTTGATGCATCACATATAAATAATCAGCACGGGCTGCCTGGTCCATTTGATGTGTAACTAATATAACAGTGATCCCTAAATCTTGCTGCAGCTGATGAAACAAAGACATAATTTCCTGTTGTCCTCTCGGATCAAGTCCTGCTGTTGGTTCATCAACGATTAGTACATCAGGTTTCATCGCAAGTACACCCATTATTGCAACACGTCGCATTTGCCCTCCAGAGAGCTCAAACGGGCTTTTATGAAGGACAGACTGATCCATACCAAATAATTTAAATAGTTCACGTGCGCGTGCCTCAGCAACTTTTTCCGCTATACCATAGTTCATAGGACCAAACATGATATCTTTAAGCACAGTTTCTTCAAATAATTGCTGCTCTGCAAACTGAAAGACCATCCCGACTTTTTTTCGTATAGATTTGAGATATTTATTCTTCGTTTTGTGAATTATCACTTGTCCATCAATATCGATGTTACCTTCTGTCGGTTTAATCAGTGCATTTAAATGCTGAATCACAGTAGATTTACCTGATCCAGTATGTCCGATAATCGCATAAAATTTATTCTCAACAAACGTCATATTAATATCTGTTAAAGCACGAACTTCAAAAGGAGTGTCTTTAGAATAATGAAAACCAACGTCGTTTAATTGTATCTTCATAGTTTCTTGAGCAACTCCTCTGTTGTTATAAATTCATCCTGACTAAATAATAGTCGATTTACTTTCATTTCAAATGGCAAATCAAGTCCTATAGAGATTAATTCATCTGCACTTTTATATATCGTTTCCGGTGTGCCGGACAGCACAACACTGCCTTTGTTCATTACAAAGATGCGATCACTGTCCAGCGTTTCTTCCAGATGATGCGTAATATGTATAATTGTAAGCCGATGTGTTTGTTGTACACGCTTTATTATTCTTAATATTTCAGTACGTCCTTCAGGATCCAGCATTGATGTCGCTTCGTCTAAAATGATGATTTCAGGTTGTAGCGCCAATACGCTTGCTATCGCTACACGCTGCTTCTGACCACCAGATAAATGATGTGGTTCATGTCTTCTCATATGTGACATTTCAACGGCCTCTAAAGCCTGATTTACACGTACATGCATTTCATCATGAGGGACACCATAATTTTCTAATCCGAAGGCAATGTCATCTTCAACTGTTGCACCAACAAATTGGTTATCCGGATTTTGAAATACTATGCCTAACTGTTCATGTACAGATTGGATTGTATCTTCTCTGAGTTTGATTTTATTAATTGTAATGTCACCTTTTTGGATAGGTTCAATACCACCGATCAGTTTAAGTAAAGTCGACTTACCTGAACCGTTATGACCAACAATGGAAATCCATTCGCCTTTATTAATCGTTAAAGAAAGATCGTCAATTGCGGGAATACTCTGACCATCATAAGTATATGATAAATTGTTTATTGTAATGATCGGTTCCATACATTCACCTTTCTTTTTTTAATTTAAATCAATACATTTCATGTTCTGTTAATTATTTATACCATAAATCATTAACACAAAACAAAATGTCTGTATATAAATAAAAAACCCGGAATTCCGGATTTAATAATGAAAAAAGCGCGCACTCCGCCTAGAGGTCACGCAAAACGTTATTCTATTATGGCGAAGTACTCTGAGCTAGACAATATCTGTGTGTGGCAAACATTATCGTTGCACTCATTTGCTTATGTGTGTATGTGTAAGATAAGTGATCCCTAAATCCATGATGATTATTATTATACTAATTCGATGATAACCATTTCTGAACCGTCTCCACGACGTGGTCCAACTTTCATAATTCTAGTATATCCACCTTGACGCTCTGTGTAACGAGGAGCAATGTCAGAGAATAATTTTTGAATTGCGAATTGTGTAGTTTCATCTTCGTTTAAAATTTCAACACGACGTAAAACTTCAGCTGCTTGACGGCGAGCATGTAAGTCTCCACGTTTACCTAAAGTAATTAATTTTTCTACGATTTTACGTAATTCTTTCGCGCGTGCTTCAGTCGTTTCGATTCGCTCGTTAACGATTAAAGAAGTTGCTAAATCGCGTAACATAGCTTTACGTTGATCTGATGTACGACCTAATTTTCTGTAACCCATGAATCGTAACCTCCTTTAACTAGTCTTCTTTTCTTAATCCAAGACCTAAGTCTTCTAATTTAAATTTAACTTCTTCTAAAGACTTGCGTCCTAAGTTACGAACTTTCATCATATCAGCTTCTGATTTGTCGGCTAATTCCTGAACAGAATTAATACCTGCACGTTTCAGACAGTTATAAGAACGAACTGATAAATCAAGTTCTTCAATCGACATTTCAAGTACTTTTTCTTTGTGATCTTCTTCTTTTTCAATCATGATTTCAGCATTTTGTGCTTCATCAGTTAAGTCAACGAAGATGTTTAAATGTTCTGTCATAATCTTAGCACCTAAAGAAATAGCTTCTTGTGGTGTTAATGATCCATCAGTCCATACATCTAAAGTTAATTTGTCAAAGTTAGTACTTTGACCAACACGTGTATTCTCTACTGTGTAGTTTACACGCTCAACTGGTGTGTAGATTGAATCAACTGGAATTACTCCAATTGGTAAATCACTTGTGTTATTATCTTCAGCTAAAGTGTAACCACGTCCTGCATTTGCTACCAAACGCATTTTTAAGTGTCCACCTTTAGATACTGTTGCGATTTTTAAATCAGGATTTAAAATTTCAACATCACTGTCATGCATAATATCTTTCGCAGTAACAACGCCTTCATCTTTTACATCAATTTCAAGCGTTTTATCTTCATCAGAGTAGATTTTAAGCGCAAGCTTTTTGATGTTCATGATCATTGTTGTAACATCTTCCACTACATTCTCAACAGCTGAGAATTCATGTAAGACACCTTCGATTTCAATATTCTTAACAGCCGCACCTGGTAATGAAGATAATAGGATACGACGTAAGGAGTTTCCTAATGTTGTACCATAACCACGTTCTAACGGTTCAACTACGAATTTACCGAATTTAGAATCTTCACTAATTTCAACTGTCTCAATTCTAGGTTTTTCGATTTCAATCATGTAATAATCCTCCTTCAACAACGTCGAATAATTTTATTTTAGTTCCATATACTATTATAAGTGTCTTTGATACTAATTGAAAATTATACGCGACGACGTTTCGGTGGACGACAACCGTTATGTGGTACTGGTGTAACGTCTTTAATCGCTGTAATTTCTAAACCAGCTGATTGTAACGCACGAATTGCTGCTTCACGACCTTGACCAGGTCCTTTAACAGTAACTTCTACAGTTTTTAAACCATGTTCCATAGCTGCTTTAGATGCAGTTTCTGATGCCATTTGAGCTGCGAATGGTGTAGATTTACGAGAACCTCTGAAACCTAACGCACCAGCAGATGACCATGATAAAGCATTACCGAATTCATCAGTAATTGTTACGATTGTATTGTTGAATGTTGAACGGATGTGTGCAACACCAGACTCAATATTCTTTTTAACTCTACGCTTACGTGATACTTGTTTACGTGCCATTTAGCTCACTCCTTTACTTATTATTTCTTCTTGTTAGCAACGGTCTTAACTGGACCTTTACGAGTACGTGCATTGTTTTTAGTATTTTGTCCACGTGTTGGTAAACCACGACGGTGACGAATACCTCTGTATGAAGCAATTTCCATTAAACGTTTGATGTTTAAGTTGATCTCACGACGTAAGTCACCTTCAACTTTGTATCCATCTACTTGTTCACGGATTCTGTTTAATTCATCTTCTGTTAAGTCGCGCACACGAGTACTCTCGTTAACATTAGCAGCTGCTAAGATTTTTTGAGCTGTTGTTTTACCAATACCATAAACGTAAGTTAATGCGATTACTACGCGTTTCTCACGTGGTACGTCTACACCTGCGATACGTGCCATTTATATTGCACCTCCTGTTTTCTTATCCTTGTTTTTGTTTGTGTTTTGGATTTTCACAAATTACCATTACTTTACCTTTTCTGCGAATAACTTTACATTTTTCACAAATGGGTTTTACTGATGGTCTAACTTTCATGTTTCTTACCTCCTAATTTAATATTGGAGTTCTTATTATTTATAACGATACGTAATGCGTCCACGAGTTAAATCGTAAGGACTCATTTCAACAGTTACTTTGTCGCCAGGTAGAATACGGATGTAGTTCATACGAATTTTACCGCTAACATGCGCTAAGATCTCATGACCATTTTCTAATTCTACTTTAAACATTGCATTTGGTAAAGTATCTAATACAGTACCTTCTAATTCAATTACATCTTGTTTAGCCATTTTCAAATTCCCCCTTTTTATCAAGATTCCGAAATTCGAGCGGTATATTTTTGCAAAACGTAACGTAATTTAGCGTCTGTTACAAAACCTGCTTCAGAAATACTCGATTTAATTTCAGGTGAGTGTTCATCACTTAGTATTAAATGCGACAGGTTCTTTTTCTTTGGATATTCATAAGTCCGTTTATCTCCGTCTGCAACAAGTACAAATCGATGATCGATAATAGCAATAATGACTCCAGGTAACCCTTTATCTTTGCCACGATTACTCGTGACAATTTGACCAATACTTACTTGATTCAACTGATCACATCCACTTAAGCAACTCACCAGGAGGTGAATCTCGGTAAACGATTAAAGCTGATTTAATACCTTCTCAACTTCAGTAGTAACATCCTTAATGTCTTTCGAACCATCAACATTGAAAAGCACACCTTGATTTGTATAGAAATCAAGTAATGGTTTCGTTTGTTTAATGTTTACGTCTAAACGTGTACGAACTGTTTCAGGATTATCATCTGCACGTTGATATAACTTTCCACCATCAATATCACAAATACCTTCTACTTTAGGTGGATTGAACACTAAATGATAAGTTGTCCCACAAGTTTCGCAAATACGACGTCCCGTTAAACGGTTCATCAATTCTTCTTCCTGAACATCAATGTTAATTACGCCTTCAATCTTACGATCCACAGCAGCTAACATTTCGTTCAGTGCTTCAGCCTGCTCAACTGTTCTTGGGAAACCATCAAGTAGGAAACCGCGTTTAGCATCTTCTTCTAACAATCTTTCACGAACGATACCAATCGTAACTTCATCTGGAACAAGTTCGCCGTTATCCATAAATGACTTTGCTTTTTGACCAAGCTCAGTATTATTTTTGATAGCTGCACGGAACATGTCTCCAGTAGAAATATGAGGAATTGGGTATTTCTTAATAATTTCACTCGCTTGAGTCCCTTTACCTGCGCCAGGTAAGCCCATTAAAATGATATTCATAAAATGCCCTCCAGACATTAACGTCTTTTAAAACCTTTATATTCACGTTGACCAAGTTGAGCCTTTAACTGAGCAATTGTCTCTAATGCCACCCCAATTACGATTAATAAACTTGTTCCACCAATGCGTAATGATTGCGGTAAGTTTAAGAAATCTGAAACGATTAATGGTAACACTGCAATACCTGCTAAGAATAAAGAACCAACAAAAGTTAAACGATAAAGAACTTTTGTAATATAGTTTTGAGTATTTTTACCAGGACGAATTCCCGGCACGTAACTACCCTGTTTTCTTAAATTGTCAGCCATTTGTTCAGGATTAACTTGAACAAATGCATAAAAGTAAGCAAATGCAATAATTAATATTACATATACAATCATACCGATCGGCTGTGCCGGATCAGAATGTGCTGCTAAAGTTTTTGCCCAATCCGCTTTCGGGAAGAGTAATTGTAACGTCTTCGGAAGCATGAAAAACGCCATTGCAAAGATAACCGGAATAACCCCAGCAGCATTAACCTTTAACGGTAAGAATGTTGCTTGTGGTGCTAATCTGTTACCTGTTGTGCGTTTCGCATATTGAATTGGAATTTTACGAACTGCTTGAAGTACGAATACTGCAAAAGCAGTAAGAAGTATCATACCAATAAAAATACCAATCGCTTCTAAAACTGCCATTGTTGTATCGTTCGCACCAACAAATGATTGTTGATAGAACTGAATTAACGCTGGTGGAATAGAAGATAAAATACCACCGAAGATGATAATAGAAATACCATTACCAACACCGTGTTGTGTAATTTGTTCACCTAACCACATTAAAAATGCAGTACCTGCTGTTAACACGATAGCGATAAGAATGAAGTTCCATATACTTGTATTCGTGATCAATTGACCACCTAACATGTTATTGAAACTATAACTCATACCAAACCCTTGAATGAATGCTAATACAATCGTGAAGTAACGCGTAAATTGCGTTAGCTTTTTACGTCCAACTTCACCTTGTTTAGACCATTCTGTAAACTTGGGTACAACATCCATTTGCAGTAATTGAACGACGATTGATGCAGTAATGTAGGGCATAATCCCCATTGCAAGAATGGAGAAGTTTTGCAGTGCTCCCCCACCAAACGTATTCATCAAATCAGTAATACCTTTATTGGTCTGACTTTCAAACGCTGCTGGGTTGACACCTGGAACCGGAATATATGTTCCGATTTTAAAGATAATTAACATTGCGAGTGTAAAGATGATTTTGCTACGTATTTCTTTTACTTTAAAGAAACTAATAAGCGTATCAAACATTAGATCACCTCAGTTGTTCCGCCCTTACCTTCAATTGCTTCTTTCGCTGAAGCTGAAAATTTATGAGCTTTTACTGTTAACTTTGCTGTTAATTCACCATTACCAAGAATTTTAATACCTGATTTTTCGTTAGATACTACACCTGATTCAATAAGTAAAGCTGGTGTTACTTCTGTACCTTCTTCAAAACGGTTTAATTGATCTAAGTTAACAATCGCATAGTCTTTACGGTTAATGTTTGTAAATCCACGTTTTGGTAAACGACGGAATAAAGGTAATTGTCCACCTTCAAAACCTAAACGTACTCCACCACCAGAACGTGCTTTTTGACCTTTGTGACCACGTCCACTTGTTTTACCATTACCTGAAGCCATACCGCGACCAACACGGTTACGTTCTTTACGAGCGCCTTCAACTGGTTTCATTTCATGTAATTTCATTTCGGCACCTCCTTATTCTTAAAAATTTTATGCTTCTGTTACTGTCACTAAGTGACTTACTTTGTTAATTTGCCCACGAATCGCAGGGTTGTCATCAACTTCAACTGTTTGATGCATTTTGTTAAGCCCTAAAGCTTTAACAGTTTTACGTTGTGTTTCAGGACGACCGATAATACTACGAGTGAGGGTAATCTTAATTTTAGCCATTGTTTATGCCCTCCTTAATTGTATAATTCTTCGACTGATTTACCACGTAATTTAGCCACATCTTCAGCAACTTTAAGTTCTTTTAAACCTTGAACAGTAGCGCGAACCATGTTGATTGGTGTATTTGAACCTAATGATTTACTTAAGATATCAGTAATACCAGCTAATTCTAACACGGCACGGACTGGACCACCAGCGATAACTCCTGTACCAGGTGCTGCAGGTTTGATTAATACGCTTCCTGCTCCGAATCTACCTGTAACTTCGTGAGGTGTTGTACCTTTAACACGAGGAACAGTGATTAAGTTTTTCTTAGCATCTTCGATTGCTTTTTTAATCGCTTCTGGTACTTCTTGTGCTTTACCAGTACCGAAACCAACGCGACCATTTTTATCTCCAACAACTACTAAAGCAGTGAAACGCATACGACGTCCACCCTTAACAACTTTAGATACACGGTTGATGGTAACTACGCGTTCTTCAAATTCTTTAACTTCTTTTTCACGACGCATTAAGAGTTCCTCCTTTTATTAAAATTCTAAACCGTTTTCGCGTGCTGCATCAGCTAATGCTTTTACACGTCCGTGGAATAAATATCCTCCGCGGTCGAATACAACTGCTTTAACGCCTTTTTCTACTGCTAATTTAGCAACTGCTTCACCGACTTTAGCTGCTGCTTCAACATTTGAAGTAGCTTCTAAGCCTAAACCTTTATCTTGTGTTGATGCTTGAGCTAAAGTTACACCTTTAACGTCATCAATCACTTGTGCGTAAATGTGTTTGTTTGAACGATATACGTTTAAACGAGGACGCTCAGTAGTACCAGCTAATCTACTACGTACACGAGCATGTCTTTTCATACGCACTTTGTTCTTATCGATTTTAGTGATCATGAATATTCTCCTTTCCTATTTTAGAGATTACTTACCAGTTTTACCTTCTTTACGACGAACATATTCGCCTTCGTAACGTACACCTTTACCTTTGTAAGGCTCTGGAGGACGAGTAGCACGGATATTTGAAGCGATTGCTCCAACACGTTCTTTAGAAATACCTTCAACTTTTACTTTCGTATTTTTATCTACTGATAATGTAATACCATCTTCAGCTACGATTTCAATTGGGTGAGAGTATCCAACGTTAAGGATTAAGTTTTTACCTTGCATTTGAGCACGGTAACCAACCCCGATTAATTCTAAGTTCTTTTCAAATCCTTTAGATACACCTTCAACCATGTTAGCGATTAAAGCACGTGTAGTTCCGTGGATTGTTTTATGAGCTTTAGAATCAGATGGACGAACTACTTCTAAAGTATTGTCTTCTAATTTATATGTCATTTCTTCGTTAAATGTTCTAGTTAATTCACCTTTAGGTCCTTTAACCGTTACAGTATTACCGTCGATTTTAATGTCAACCCCAGCTGGGATTTCAATAATCTTCTTACCAACACGACTCATTAGTCGGCACCTCCTTCTTTAATAATTCTTACCAGATGTAAGCTAATACTTCTCCACCGATGTTACGTTGACGCGCTTCTTTATCAGTTAATACACCTTCAGAAGTTGAAACTAATGCAATACCTAAACCATTTAATACTTTTGGTAATTCATCAGCTTTCGCGTATACACGTAAACCAGGTTTAGAGATACGTTTTAAACCAGTGATAACACGTTCGTTGTTAGAACCGTATTTTAAGAACATACGGATAACACCTTGTTTATCATCTTCAATATATTCAACACTTTTAACGAATCCTTCACGTTTAAGGATTTCAGCGATTTCTTTTTTAATGTTTGATGCAGGTAATTCTAATTTCTCGTGACGTACCATGTTTGCGTTACGTACGCGAGTTAGCATATCTGCGATTGGATCTGACATAGTCATTTAAAATATCCTCCTTTCAGGTTTGAATTTTACCAGCTTGCTTTTTTAACGCCAGGAATCTGACCTTTATAAGCTAATTCACGGAAACAAATACGGCAAAGTTTGAATTTGCGTAATACTGAATGTGGACGTCCGCAACGTTCACAACGAGTGTATTCTTGTACTTTAAATTTTTGTTTACGCTGTTGTTTAGCGATCATTGATTTTTTAGCCACTAAATTTAGCCTCCTTTTATATTAGAGATTACTTTTGAAATGGCATACCGAATTGTGTTAACAATTCACGAGCTTCCTCGTCAGTGTTAGCAGTAGTTACGATAACGATATCCATTCCGCGTGTTTTACTTACTTTATCATAATCGATTTCAGGGAAAATTAATTGTTCTTTTACACCTAATGTGTAGTTACCGCGACCGTCAAACGCTTTGTTTGAGATACCACGGAAGTCACGTACACGAGGTAATGAAACGTTTACTAATTTATCAAAGAATTCGTACATTCTTTCGCCACGTAAAGTAACTTTTGCTCCGATTGGCATACCTTCACGTAAACGGAATGTTGCGATTGATTTTTTAGCACGTGTAACCATTGGTTTTTGACCAGTGATTGCTTGTAATTCTTCAACTGCTGAATCTAAGACTTTAGAGTTTTGAACAGCGTCACCGATACCCATGTTTACTACGATTTTTTCGATTTTTGGTACTTCCATCACTGATGCGTAATTAAATTTCTTCATCATTTCAGGTGAGATTTCTTTAATGAATTTTTCTTTTAAACGTGTTTGTGTCAATGTGAGAACCTCCTTCCAGATAATTATTTAATGATTTCTCCAGATTTCTTAGCTACACGTACTTTCTTGCCATCTTCTATTTTCGTACCAACACGTGTTGGTTTATTTGTTTTTGGGTCAATTAACATAACATTTGAAACGTGAATTGCAGCTTCAAATTCAACGATGCCGCCTTCAGGATTCATTTGAGTAGGTTTTTGGTGTTTTTTTGCGATGTTTACACCTTCAACAACTACGCGATCTTTTTTAGGAAGAGCTTCGATTACTGTTCCTGTTTTACCTTTATCTTTACCTGTGATAACGATAACTTTGTCGCCTTTTTTAATATGCATGTCGTAGACACCTCCTCTTTATTAGTGTTTATTATAATACTTCAGGTGCTAATGAAACGATTTTCATGAAGTTACCTTCACGTAATTCACGTGCAACAGGTCCAAAGATACGTGTTCCACGAGGTCCTTTGTCATCACGGATGATAACACAAGCGTTTTCGTCAAATTTGATGTATGAACCGTCGTTACGACGTACACCAGATTTAGTACGAACGATAACAGCTTTAACAACGTCACCTTTTTTAACAACGCCACCTGGTGTAGCATTTTTAACTGTACATACGATTACGTCACCGATGTTAGCTGTTTTACGACCAGATCCGCCTAATACTTTAATAGTTAATACTTCACGAGCACCAGAGTTATCTGCTACTTTCAAGCGTGATTCTTGTTGGATCATTCGAGTTACCTCCTTTATCTAATTTACTTATTAAATGATAATTGATTCTTCAACAACTTCTACTAAACGGAAGCGTTTTGTAGCTGATAAAGGACGTGTTTCCATAATTTTTACGATATCGCCCATTTTCGCTGTGTTGTTTTCATCATGTGCTTTATATTTTTTAGAGTACTTTACACGTTTGCCGTATAAAGAATGTGTTTTGTAAGTTTCAACTACAACAGTGATAGTTTTATCCATTTTGTCAGATACAACTTTACCTGTGTAAACTTTACGATCGTTTCTTTCGCTCACAAGAGTTCCCTCCTATTCCTTAAAAATTATTTTTGTTCAGTTTTTTGTTGCTCGATTTCTCTTTCACGTACAACAGTTTTCATACGCGCGATTGATTTTTTCACTTCGCGAATACGTGCTGTATTTTCAAGTTGACCTGTAGCTAACTGAAAGCGTAGGTTGAAAAGTTCCTCTTTAAGCGATTTTACTTTAGTTTCAATTTCTGAAGTGGTTAAATCTCTAATTTCCTTAGCTTTCATTTGTGTCACCACCCAATTCTTCACGTTTTACAAACTTAGTTTTCACTGGAAGTTTGTGAGATGCTAAACGTAATGCTTCGCGCGCTACTTCTTCAGATACGCCTGCGATTTCAAACATAATACGTCCAGGTTTTACTACTGCTACCCATCCTTCAACTGCACCTTTACCAGATCCCATACGTACTTCTAATGGTTTTTTAGTATATGGTGTGTGAGGGAAGATTTTAATCCAAACTTTCCCGCCACGTTTCATGTAACGAGTCATTGCAATACGAGCTGATTCAATTTGACGAGATGTAATCCAAGCAGCTGTAGTTGCTTGTAAACCATATTCACCAAATGTTACTTCGTTTCCGCCTTTAGAACGACCAGTTGTTTTAGGTCTATGTTGACGACGGTATTTTACACGTTTAGGTAATAACATTACTATTTTCCTCCTTCACTAGACTTCTTTGTAGGAAGAACTTCACCACGATAGATCCATACTTTAACACCTAATTTACCGTAAGTAGTGTCTGCTTCTGCATGTGCGTAATCAATGTCAGCACGTAATGTATGAAGTGGAACAGTTCCTTCTGAATATTGTTCAGCACGCGCGATGTCTGCGCCGCCTAAACGACCTGATACTTGAGTTTTGATACCTTTAGCACCTAACTTCATAGCACGTTGGATCGCTTGTTTTTGAGCACGACGGAATGATACACGGTTTTCTAATTGACGTGCAATGTTTTCCGCAACTAATGTAGCATCCATATCAACCTTTTTGATTTCAATAACGTTGATGTGAACACGTTTACCAGTTAAGCTGTTTAATGCGTTACGTAATTTTTCGATTTCTGATCCGCCTTTACCGATAACCATACCAGGTTTACCAGTGTGGATAGCGATGTTTACACGGTTCGCTGCGCGTTCGATTTCTACACGAGAAACAGAAGCGTCTTTTAAGTTTTCTGCGATATATTTACGAACTTTTAAGTCTTCATGTAATAGAGTAGCGAAATCTTTTTCTGCATACCATTTCGCATCCCAGTCACGAATGATTCCGACACGAAGTCCGATAGGATTAATTTTTTGACCCACTGTATTCCCTCCTTAATGAGATTGAAATTATTTTGCTTCTTCTGTAGTTACTGCTTTGTTTGAAGTTTTTACTTCTTTGTCGCCAACAACGATTGTGATGTGGCTTGTACGTTTGTTGATCGCACTTGCACGACCTTGTGCACGTGGACGGAAACGTTTTAAAGTTGGTCCTTCGTTTGCATAAGCTTCTTTAACGATTAAAGTATCAATATTCATATCATAGTTATGTTCTGCATTAGCTAATGCTGACATTAATAACTTTTCAACTACTGGTGATGATGCTTTGTTTGTTAATTTTAAAATAGCGATAGCTTCCGCTACTTCTTTACCTCTGATAAGATCTAAAACTAATCTCACTTTACGAGGTGCGATTCTGATTGTTCTTACAACCGCTTTTGCTTCCATGGTTATTCCTCCTTATTTGAAATTAGCGTTTAGTTTTCTTGTCGTCTGCACCGTGACCTTTGTAAGTACGAGTTGGTGCGAATTCACCTAATTTATGTCCAACCATATCTTCAGTTACGTATACAGGTACGTGTTTACGTCCATCGTATACTGCGATAGTGTGTCCGATAAAGTTCGGGAAAATTGTAGAGCGACGAGACCAAGTTTTGATTACTGTTTTTTTGCCGCCTTCCTCTAATGCTTCAACTTTTTTCATTAAGTGATCATCGATGAAAGGTCCTTTTTTAAGACTACGAGCCATTATGGCGCCTCCCTCATGTCTTACCTGTCGTTAGCGGTCTATGCCGCTAACTTAAGTAAGTTATTATTATTTTTTACGTCCACGAACGATAAGTTTGTTAGAACGGTTTTTCTTCTTACGAGTTTTCTTACCAAGCGTTGGTTTACCCCATGGTGACATTGGAGATGGACGACCGATTGAAGTACGACCTTCACCACCACCGTGTGGGTGATCGTTAGGGTTCATTACAGAACCACGAACTGTTGGACGGATACCTTTCCATCTAGAACGACCCGCTTTACCAATATTGATTAATTCGTGTTGCTCGTTACCAACTTGACCGATTGTAGCACGGCAAGTAGCTAAGATCATACGAACTTCACCAGATTTTAAACGAACTAATACGTATTTACCTTCTTTACCAAGTACTTGAGCTGAAGCTCCAGCTGAACGTACTAATTGGCCACCCTTACCAGGTTTTAATTCGATGTTATGAATTACTGTACCTACTGGGATGTTTGCTAATGGTAATGCGTTACCTACTTTAATATCAGCTTCAGGACCGTTGAATACTTGTGTACCAACTGTTAATCCTTTAGGAGCGATAATGTAGCGTTTTTCTCCGTCTAAGTAATGTAATAAAGCGATATTTGCTGAGCGGTTTGGATCGTATTCGATTGTAGCCACTTTCGCTGGGATACCATCTTTGTTACGTTTGAAATCAATTACACGGTATTGACGTTTATGACCGCCACCTCTGTGACGTACTGTTAACTTACCTTGGTTATTACGACCCGCTTTTCTCGGAAGGGGCTCAAGTAATGACTTTTCAGGTGACGTTGACGTAATTTCAGCGAAATCTGAACCTGTCATATTACGACGACCGTTTGTTATTGGCTTATAATGTTTAATTGCCATTGTCGTTTTACCTCCTTAATGGTAAATGTTTATTTTTTAGTTTAATTTTAGCTGAAGAAGTCGATTGAACCGTCTTTTAAAGTAACGATCGCTTTTCTTCTTTTGTTTGTGTAACCGCTGTGACGGCCAACACGTTTTTTCTTAGCTTTATAGTTCATAACGTTTACTTTATCAACTTTTACATCAAAGATATCTTCGATAGCAATTTTGATTTGAGTTTTGTTTGCACGCGTATCTACATCAAATGTGTATTTATCTTGTGCCATTTGTTCAGATGAACGTTCAGTGATAACGGGGCGCTTAATGATATCGCGATTTTCCATTAACCAAGCACCTCCTCTACTTTTTCAACTGCACCTTTTGTCATTACTACTTGATTCGCATGAACGATATCTAAAACGTTTAAGCCAGTAGCAGTAATAACAGTTACGCCTGGAATGTTACGTGCAGATAATGCTACGTTTACATCTTCAGCTTCAACGATGAATAATACTTTTCTTGGTAACTCTAAAGTAGTAGTCATGTTTTTGAATTCTTTTGTTTTAGGAGCATCAAAAGTTAATGATTCTAAAACTGTAAATGCGTTTTCTTTCACTTTAGCTGATAACGCTGAACGTAAAGCTAAGCGACGCATTTTTTTAGGCATTTTGTATGAATAACTTCTTGGTGTTGGACCGAATACGATACCACCACCACGCCATTGTGGAGCGCGGATAGTACCTTGACGCGCACGTCCAGTACCTTTTTGCTTCCAAGGTTTACGTCCGCCACCGCGTACTGCTGAACGGTTTTTAACTGCATGAGTACCTTGACGCATAGAAGCTCTTTGTAAGTTAATTGCTTCGAATAATACATGTTGATTAGGTTCGATTCCGAATACACTTTCGTTTAATTCGATTGAACCAGCTTTTGTTCCATCTACTTTTAATACATCATAATTTGCCATTATGTTTGTTTCCTCCTTTCGTGGTTACTTATTTATTACCTTTTTTAATTGAAGTTTGAATTTTTACTAAACCTTTTTTAGGTCCTGGTACATTACCTTTAACTAAGATAACGTTCGCTTCAGCGTCTACTTTAACGATTTCTAAGTTTTGCATCGTAACTGTATTACCACCCATACGGCCTGGTAATGCTTTACCTTTAAATACTTTAGAAGCGTCAGATGCCATACCCATTGAACCTGGGCGTCTGTGGTAACGAGAACCGTGACTCATAGGTCCACGTGATTGACCGTGACGTTTAATAGCCCCTTGGAAACCTTTACCCTTAGAAACTCCTGTTACGTCAACGATGTCACCAGCTTGGAACGCGTCCACAGTGACTTCTTGACCTACTTCGTATTCAGAAGCATCTACGTTTCTGAATTCACGAATGAAGCGCTTAGGTGCTGTGCCTGCTTTTTTAGCATGGCCTTCAGCTGGTTTCGTCGCAAATTTGTTTGATTTACGCGTTGCTTTGTAAGCTTGTTTGTCTTCAAAACCGATTTGGATTGATGAGTAACCATCAACTTCTTCAGTTTTCTTTTGTAATACTACGTTTTGTGCTGCTTCTACTACTGTTACTGGAATTAATTCACCGTTTTCAGCGAATACTTGTGTCATTCCAACTTTTCTTCCTAAGATTCCTTTGGTCATCGAAAGTCGCACCTCCTACTTTATTATTATAATTTGATTTCGATGTCTACGCCTGATGGTAAGTTTAAGCCCATAAGAGCATCAACTGTTTTAGGTGTAGGGTTAACAATGTCGATTAAACGTTTGTGTGTGCGTTGTTCAAACTGTTCACGAGAATCTTTGTACTTATGAACGGCACGGATAATTGTATAAACTGTTTTTTCCGTCGGTAACGGAATCGGTCCTGATACTTCTGCACCTGAACGTTTTGCAGTTTCTACGATTTTCTCAGCTGATTGATCGATCACGCGGTGATCATACGCTTTCAAACGAATACGAATTTTTTGTTTTGCCATAATTTTACCTCCTCTTGTAACGTCTATTTTGGTTTGATAGACTTCTCCACGAAAATTGTCAAACACATCGCCATGGCAAAGCGGCCGGGTGTGTCAGTAACCTCTCGCTTCATCGCTTTTTAAAGTCCAACAGTAGATATAATACACGAATATAAATGAATAAGCAATAGTTTTCATGATATTTGTTAATATATTTTTAAGATTATCTAAATCTTTATTAATTATTAGTAAATATCAAAAATTCAAGGTATAGATATATATGAATTAATTATATATTAAGCGCTTATTATTCTGTATTTAATATAGAAGAAACTTTAAAATGTCTAACTGAGCGTTTTTACATAGAATATGATTATACCATGTTATAATGTATATATAAAGAAAAAGTTCCATTTGTTACTTTTAAATTTTGGAGGGTATAAAAATGAAAAGTCCAATACGTATTATTTTATTGATTCTTGGTTTTATTATGTTGTTTTCTGAAGGGTTTATGGGATTACCTTTCTTAGGAGGTACTTATGTCTTATCTTTAGGATGGGCACCGCTTGGTAGTAATATTTCGATTTACATCATCATGTTACTCATCACCGCACTTGATCGCTCAAATGAAGCGAGATTTTCACTTTCTACAATTGCTGTAGTAGGCATTATTGCAAACGCCATAGCATTCATTCCAGTTGTAGGAATGTTTATGCACTGGTTAATGTTCTTCTTAATGTTAGTTTATATCGGAATCGTGTTAAATACGCGCGAATATAGAGGCAATACAACGCATTACAATAGTCGTCGTGCCGGTGAAACAGTAAGAGAATATAAAAATTAAAAAATTGCGGATTCTAATAGTAGAATCCGCAATTTTTTTATGAATGTTGTACGAAAGCAAAATAACAAATAAAAACTACTGCCATGAAGTACATAATTGGATGCACTTCTTTATGACGTTTCGCCATAACCATCGTAATAGGATAGAAGATAAATCCACATGCAATACCTGTAGCGATTGAATATGTTAATGGCATCATAATAATTGTTAAAAATGCCGGTACTGCGATTTCGAACTTCGGCCATTCTATCTTATTTAAATTACTAACCATCAATACACCTACGATCACTAACGCGGGTGCTGTTACTGCATTCGTAACTACTGACATTAATGGTGAGAAGAATAAAGCCAATGCAAAACAGATTGCTGTAACAACACTTGCAAATCCTGTACGTGCTCCAACTGCTACACCTGCAGATGACTCGATATAAGATGTTGTAGTAGATGTACCGAATATTGCTCCCGTAATTGTCGCTAATGAATCTGCAAATAACGAACGTCCTGCTCTTGGTAATTTATTATCTTTTACTAAACCTGCTTGTGTTGCAACAGCAACTAATGTTCCTGCTGTGTCGAAGAAATCGATGAATAGGAATGTAAGTACAACTGAAATGAATTTCCAGTTTAATAATTCAGAAGGGTTACTAAAAGCATCGAATGCTTTACCGAAAGTCGGCTCAATACTCGGTACTGCTCCAATGATTTGCTTCGGTGCATCGATTAATCCGAACAACATACCTGCAATAGCCGTAATGATCATTCCGATAAAAATACTACCCGGAATACGTTTAGCCATTAAAATTATCGTTAGTACGATACCTGCTACAGCAAGCAATACATGAGGATCATGTAAGTTCCCTAAAGATACTAATGTCGCTTCATTTGCCTGAACGATACCAGCACCTTTTAAACCAACGAAAGTAATGAATAATCCAATACCTGCTGACACTGCCATTTTAAGTTCAAATGGAATTGCATTAATAATCGTTTCTCGAAGACCGGTTATCGTAAGCAATGCAAAGAAGATACCAGAGAATAATACACCTGTTAATCCAGTTTGCCATGGAATATTATATTGTAATACAACCGTGAATGCGAAGAATGCATTAAGTCCCATACCTGGTGCTAAGGCAATAGGATAGTTCGCAATAAGCCCCATAAATAAACAACCGACGATTGAAGCTAAAATTGTAGCAACGAAAACTGCACCCGCATCCATACGCATACTCTCAGGAATACCTTTAACGCCTGCTAAAGATAACATTGCTGGGTTAACCGCTAAAATATACGCCATTGATAAGAACGTCGTTAATCCACCAAGTATCTCTCTTTTATAATTCGTGCCTAATTCATCAAATTTAAAATAATTTCTCATTGTGCACTTCCCTTTTTTAATTTTTATACTTGTATAGTCTAATCTCAACGTTCGGAAAAATCAATACAATTTTATGAATATTAATTTTAATATTCGTATTTTAGTTATTTTTCTTATCCTAAAGTCATATCTTTTAAACTTTCTATAGTCATTATGTCTTAATCATAATGAAAAATGCATATAAATCATTTGAATGTTTTTTTGTCTATATTTTGGGAATACAAAACATAAATAACAAAGGAGGAATTATTATTATGAAATTTAAAATATTAAGTTTAATTCTATCTTCGGCACTTGCGCTTGCAGCATGTAATAATGACGCGAAAGATATTGAAAAATCTCCAAAAGACGAGTCTAAACAAGAACAACAAACAGAAAAAACGGATACAAAAGCAACGGATACAAATGACAAAGACGATAATGCTGACGAAAAGAACGATGCAAAAGAAGAAGGCGACAGTAGCGTAGAAGAACAAGATGACGTAGACAATGAAGATGAACCTACTGAAGCTGATGATGATAACGATAAAAATGAAGCTTCTATTAAATTAGATGATATTAAAGTATTACCAGAAGATGCAATTAAAACTGCACAGAAAAAAATTCCTGGTGATTTAGAAAGTATTTCATTCGATCGTGATAACGGTCAATGGATCTATTCTATATCTTTAATTGATACAAATAAGAAGACACATGAAATTAAAGTAAATGCTGAACAAAACAAAATTATCTCTACTCAAGTAGAAGATGATGAAGATAACGTAAAGACTTTTGATTACGGTAAATTTGTTCCAGCTGATAAAATCATAAAAGCTGCACAAAAAGTTTACAATGGAGATATTAAAGAGTGGTCACTTGATCACGATGATGGTAAATTTAAATATAACGTTGAATTAAAAGGTCAAGATGGTAAATCTAAAGAATTTGAACTTGATGCGAAAGATATGAAAATTTTATCTAAAGATGCATAACACAAAAAGAGCACAGTGAATTTTTTCACTGTGCTCCTTATTTTGGTCATTTTTTATAACAATCCTATCCACTGCCAATACGTCGCACTAAATAACAGGATAAGTAAGTAACCGATAATTGTTAATGCGATACCTGTTTTTAAGAAGTCTTTTACCGTAAATGTACCTGTACCATATGCCAACATGTTTTGTGGTGCTGATACTGGTAATAAGAAGCCAAAGCTGATGACAAATTGCTGAATTAACACAAAACCAATAGCGTTATCTTTTAATCCTAGTGTTGCAGTTAAGGCAATAAACACTGGAATTAAGGCACTCGCTAAACTAGTAGCACTTGCAAAGCCTAAGTGAATGATAATGTTGAACAATGTAATTAAAGCGATTGTTGCAAGTAACGGCATATGTTCTAACCCCATTAATCCAAACGTTTTATCACTTAGCCATTGGGCTGCTGTTGTTTGCAGTAATAAATTTCCTAGAGAGATACCGATCGCAAATACAATGATCGTTCCCCATGGAATTAACTTTTCAACATCTTTCCACGTAAATACACCGACTTTAGGTGTTAACATAATCGCTAATGCTACTAGCGTAATAGAAGAAGAATCAATTGGGTGTAACTTCGCTTCTGTTGCCCAGAAGAATAATAATGCTACTGAAATAGCTATGAGTCGCCATTCTCTTGCAGTAACCGGACCAAGTTCAGCAAGTTGTTTCTTCACCAACTCTTTACCGCCTTCAATTTCTTTCGTTTCAGGCTTAATAACTGTGATCATAATGAAATATAAGGCAATTGACATTAATATTGACCATGGTGCTGCATACATAAACCACTCACCCCAAGATACATCCTGGTTAAATTGTTTATTGATAAATCCCATAGCGACCATATTTTGTGCTGCACCTGTCTTTATACCTACGTTCCAGATAGACACTGCCTGAACAGCAGTAATAACAAGTAAGGCTGCGAGTCGTGATTCTTTTTTTGCACCAAATGCTGTTACCATACCTAATAAAATTGGTACTACAGCACCTGCTCTTGCCGTAGCTGAAGGCACAAAGAATGCGAGTATAATTGAAACAATGATCGAACCTGCTACAACCGCATTTGTTTTATTACCAACTACAGATAAGACAAGTAATGCAAGACGTTTATGCAAATTGGTTACCTGCATTGCAGTTGCTAAGAATAACGCTGCTGCAACTAGTGCTACTGCAGAACTCGAGAACCCACTAAATGCTATTTTTAATGCATTTTGTGTACCGAACATCGCATCTTCAGCTAATGGTTTCCCTGCTACCATTGGGTTACCCATTGCTGCACCTAATTTTTGAATCGGACTAAAACCTATCAACATGATGATCAATGCTACGATCATCATACTGGAAACCGGATAACTCACCGCTTCAGTGACCCACATAATCACTGCAAATGCTAAAATAGCAAGTGCCATCTTAGCCATAATCGGCAAATCTGCTGGTGTCGGTAGTAATATGATAGCAATTAAGACGATAAAACTTAAAATAATCCAATACGGCTTTAAATTCAACTTCTTTTTAACTTCTTCCATAGTAGAAGCCCCCTTAACTTTATTCAATCCTATTGTATCATGTTCTGTGAAAGCGGTAACAATGTTCACAAAATCTACTAAAGATTTAAGTTTTTTAAAGCGTCTGCAAATGGATTGTTAATCGGTTCTTCCTCTTTTTTCATATACTTCTTCATTTCATTTTTCGATACTTTACCAGTTTTACGTGATTTAAATCGTTTATCCATTTGTTCCTGCGTTTCACGGAAACCACAAGTACAACTGTACATCGCTTTCGGACCTTTACCATGTAACGTTAATTTCTTTTTACATTCAGGACAGCGTGCATTTGTTTTGCGTTGCACATTCTTTTTCGTGCCACATGTTGGATCCTGACAAACGAGCATCTTACCATTACGCGTCTTTTTCTCCAACATGAATTTACCACACGTTGGACATTCTGTTGTCGTCAAATTATCGTGTTTAAATTTATCTTCACTTGATTTAATCTCATCGATAATCTCTTTCGTGAATTTGCGCATCTCACCTATAAATTTATTTTTATCATATTTATTTTTCTCAATTAACGTGAGCTTATGTTCCCAATCAGCCGTAAGTTCTGGTGATTTCAACGCATTTGGTGCAAGTTCTAACAATTGTCGTCCTTTATTCGTCACTTTAATATTGCCATTAAAGTTCTCTATCGCATTTAAATTATAAAGTTTTTCTATAATATCTGCACGCGTGGCAACGGTACCAATACCACCAGCAGATTTGAGCGTTGATTGTGCTGTCTTATCAATCTCAAATATGCTACTTGGATTTTCCATCGCTTTTAATAATGTGCCTTCATTTAAATATGGAGGTGGCTCAGTTTCATGCGTTGTTTTATTAATTTTAATGTTTTCTAAAGTCGTGCCTTTTACGAAACGATGATGTTTTTCTAAAGAAGCTTGATGATTTAATGCCTTAAATCCTAATGTTACAGTTTGTTCCTGTTTCGCTACAAAAATAGACCCACCAATATTTACAGTGACTTTTTGTTCTGCGTAGACATTCGGTGGTAATAAATTGCTTAAAAAACGTTCCGCTATCAACATATAGATATTTTGCTCTCGTCCACTTAAGCTATCAAGATTTACACGCACTTCTGTCGGTACAATCGCATGATGATCACTTACTTTAGCGTCATTGATAAAATGGCTGCCGCCTTTGATTGGTGACTTTAATAATTCAACAACTTGTGTACGATATTCAGTTGATGAAAGTGAAGCTACACGATCTTTTAATGTACTTACCATATCAGTCGTTAAATAGTTTGAATCAGTACGTGGATAAGTCACAAGTTTATGTGATTCATATAAATTTTGCATCGTGCTTAACGTTTCTTTAGCAGAATATTTAAATCTGCGATATGCGTCTTGCTGCAAAGAAGTTAAATCATATAGCTTACCTGGATATCGTTTCTTCTCGTTCGTTACAACATCGCTTATAACTGCTTTTTCGGTTTGCAATGCTTTAATAAGTTCGTCTACAACTGTTTCATCAAAGATTCTATTTGGTGACTGCCAGTTAAAAGTCACCCCATCAACAACAATATTTAAACCATAATATTTTCTTGGTTGAAATTGATTGATAGCATCTTGTCTGATTTTCACCATTTGTAATGTAGGCGTTTGTACACGTCCAGTTGAAAGTTGCGCATCATATTTCGTCGTCAAAGCACGTGTTGCATTAATACCAACAATCCAGTCTGCCTCACTACGCGCAAGTGCGGCTTGATATAAACCATGATACGCACTCCCCGGCTTTAGCTTTTTAAATCCTTCACGGATTGCTCCATCTGTAACTGATGAAATCCATAAACGTTTAACAGGTTTATTCCCTTTACATTTCTCTAATATTAAACGCGCTACAAGCTCTCCTTCACGACCCGCATCTGTCGCGATGATTACTTCATTCACATCTTGACGTTCAATCTGACTTTTTACGACGTTAAACTGCTTACGCGTCTTACCGATTACTACTGATTTCATACGTTCAGGTAATATCGGAAGATCTTTCATATCCCAAGTCTTATATTTACTATCATATTGCTCAGGGTCTGCATTTGTCACTAAGTGACCTAATGCCCATGTTACGATATACTGATTGTTCTCCATATATCCATTTTTCTTTTGATTACAATTCAATACACGCGCTATATCACGTGCTACTGAAGGCTTTTCAGCAAGTACTACTGATTTCATATTATCCGTCCTATTCTCTATTGATTTCTTAAATTATAACAGATTTTTAGAATCATCTGTTTTTTTGATATTTACAATTGTTATTTAATAATGACTCCGTTATGCTTAAATAAAATAAGGAGGGGATGTATTGAAGTCACTTCATTTCCCGGAAAATGTTGAATACTTAATCTGTTCGGATTTTGACGAAACGTTCTTCGCGCATGATTTAAGTAATCCTGAAGATGTACTCGCACTAGACGCATTTTTAGAACAAAATGTTGTAGCTAAAGGTATTCTTTTCGGCATTATTTCTGCCAGCACTAAAGAAATGATAGAAGCTTGTTTTGATAAAGGAAATTACAGACACTATCCACATTTTATTTCAACTAATTCAGGCACTGAGATATATTATGTAAAAAATAATAAACTGATTAGAGATGAAACTTATCATAACAAATTTCAGCAATTAAATTTTGATAAAAGCGTCATTCTCAATATAGAAGAACAACTTAAGCAACAAAATATAGACTTAATCACACAAACCCCTTTTGAAAATGCACCATTTTCTCGTAACTATTATTACTGCTCATTAGGAGAACTGGATGCAGAAAATATTGATATAATTAAGACAACTGGTAAAAAACATAATTTTATCGTGAACGTTAGTAAGTGTAATCCTAAAATTGGTGACCCGGAAAATCATTATGATGTGGATTTCTATCCATCAATTGCCGGTAAACATGCAGTCGTACAATATTTAATGGATAAATTCAATATTGATAGAGACCATACCTTTGCTTTTGGCGATAGTGGGAACGACTTATTAATGCTAAACAGTGTCAAACATGGGTATTTAGTAAGTAACGCAACTGAAGAAGCAAAATCTAAATATAAACACCATACCAATTCACCATATAATAGAGGCATATTAGAAGGACTACAGCATTATTTCAAGGAGTGAAAGACTTGTACATTTCTCAAATGAAAGATATACAATTATTAGCTGATTTCTTGTTCCAATTAAACCAGGATAGTAAACACCACGTAGGAAACATACGTGTCACAAAACAAAGTATTATCGATCAACTTAATAATATTGATCCGGAAGATATGTTACAAATTACTGAGGGTGATGAAATCATCGCCGCATTTGGTATGGAACATATTAATGAAACTGAAGCAAATATTCTTGGTCCAATTACTACAAAAACAGATAAAGAAACCCTTAATATGATAGATGTCATGTGGCAGGATTTCTTACGCAATCATCCAAGTACAACAACGTATTATTTCAGTTTCCATGAAGAACATCGATTTGGTCAGGCTGTTATGAAACATCTCCGCACTCAATATTTAGGCACAACATATACGATGGAAGCTGAAGAAAATAAAACGACAGCTATCGCACCACAAATCATCAAGTATAAACCTATTTATAAAAAAAGTTTTACTCGTCTTATGAAAGATTTACAGGTAGACTATAAAGCTAAATGCGAGAAGATATTATCTACAGTTGGACAAACACATGAACTTTACCTTTATTTAAATGAAGGACTTGTTAAAGCTTGTATATGGATTCAAATCAACGACGATGATGTTTGTAATATCGAATATTTAGCGACACATCCACAGTACCGAAATAAAGGTATCGGTCATGAGCTTGTGTCTTTTGCCGTAGATCATGCCTTCAACAAACATCACGCAAAGCGCGTACAGATTTCCGTGAAAAGCAAGCGTGAAAAGAATATCGCTTTCTATGAAGCGATTGGATTTAAGAAAATCAATGAAATGAATCATTTTAAATATACAATAGAGTAAAATACACCATCTCATTATATATATTAAAATCGGGGTAGATTTTATAAACTATTTTTTAGTTAATAAAGTTACCTCGATTTTTTCGATTAAAGATACTCGTTTTAGTAAAAATAATTAAGGGTAAAAGATAGTTATCGATATAGAGAGAAGGAGTGAATATATGGATTTATTAATTGCATTACTCCCTGCATTACTATGGGGAAGTGTTGTACTCATAAACGTTAAAGTGGGTGGTTCTCCGTATGAACAAATTATGGGTACAGTATTAGGTGCATTCATTATCGGTACAATTACATACTTTATAGTACAACCTGAATTAAATTTGAAAATACTAGCAGTAGGTATTATTTCTGGTGCTTTTTGGGCACTTGGTCAAGGTAATCAGCTTAAAAGTGTTGAACTGATAGGTGTTTCAAAAACAATGCCTATTTCAACTGGTTTACAACTTGTGAGTACTACGTTAATTTCTGTACTTTTCTTTAACGAATGGACAACTACAAAAGCAGTAGTACTAGGCATAGCCGCATTATTATTTCTTGTTATCGGAGTCATTTTAACTTCATTAAAAGGTGACAATGAAGATGGTGGTAATAATAACTATAAGAAAGCTTTGCCCATACTTATAATTTCTACAATCGGTTATGTTACATACGTTGTCATCGGACAATTCTTCGGAGTTGAAGGATGGGATGCTCTATTTCCACAGGCTATCGGTATGGTGATTGGTGGTATTTTATTAAGTTTCAAACACCAGCCTAAAAAGAAAAATGTTTTAAAAAATATTATCCCTGGTGTTGTATGGGCACTTGGTAATATGGCTTTGTTCTATTCACAACCAAAAGTCGGTGTTGCAACCAGTTTCTCATTCTCACAAATGTTAGTCGTCGTTTCAACATTGGGCGGTATTTTTATTTTAAAAGAAAAGAAGACAAAGAAACAGTATATCGGTATTGCAATCGGTATTATTCTTATTATTGTAGCAGCATTTTTATTAGGACTAGCTAAAAAATAAATACTGGAGGTTTTATGATGTATAAAGATTTAAAAGATAAGGTTGTCGTTATTACTGGTGCCTCTAGTGGTATCGGTAAAGCTATGGCTGAAGCATTTGGTATTGAAGAGTGTAAAGTAGTCATCAATTATAACTCAAGTAAAGATAAAGCAGAGGACGTTGCTGAAATCGTTAAGAAGAATGGAGGAGAAGCAATTACTGTGCAAGGCGATGTTTCCGTAGAAGAAGACGTTGTTAACATTATACAAACCGCAATCGATACCTTTGGTGGTTTAGATATTATGATTAATAATGCGGGATATGAGAAAGCAACACCATCAGTCGAAATGTCAGCCGAAGCATTCAATAATGTCATGCACATTAACTTAACCGGTGCATTTGTCGGTAGTAGAGAAGCATGTAAACATTTTATCGAAACCGGTAAAAAAGGCAATATCATTAATATTTCAAGTGTACATGATGTCATTCCATGGCCAAACTATGTGAATTACGCATCAAGTAAAGGTGGCATGAAATTAATGATGGAAACGATGAGTATGGAATTTGCACCTAAAGGCATTCGCATTAATAATATTTCACCTGGTGCCATTGTAACTGAACATACAAAAGAAAAGTTTAGCGATGATAAAACACGTGAAGAAACAGAACGAATGATTCCTATGGGAATAATCGGTGAACCTCACCAGGTAGCAAATGTGGCAATATTCTTAGCGAGTGAAAATGCAAGTTATATTACAGGTGAAACAATCTATGTTGATGGTGGTATGACAAAATATCCATCATTCATGGGTGGTAAAGGATAAAAAATTATGAGCGTAAGACAAAGTTAATTTGTCTTACGCTCTTCTTTTATAGCATTATCAACTGAAATATATACAGGATCACAATCGATATCACTATCGTAATATTTGTTATCATACTGATCAGTGGAATAGTCTTATATTTAAATTCAATTGCATACGGAATAATCGCTACACCTATCGGTAATAGCCAACCAATAAGTAGAGTCGTTCTAAACATCTCATTAAACGGTAATAAGAAGTAACAAATCGCACCGACAAATGCCCCTAATCCATAATGGAACGCTAAGTATTTCATTGCAATCGGTAAGTAATACTTATCGATTTTAAAGTTTAAAAAGACACCTAATAAAATCATGGATAACGGTAGATTGGCTTTTGATATGATTTCAAAGAAATCCAGCACTTGAGAAGGTAATTTAAAGTGAATCACATTAAATATCAGCATGATGATATATGTCATTAACGGTACGGTCTTTAACATACTCATCAATAAATATCTAATATCAAACGTGTCTCCCCCTTCACTAAAGTAACTGCCGACAAAGTAAGTTACACCAAACATCATAATAGATCCACCGATATCAAACATTCCAAAGTACAGTAATCCTTTAGCACCAAACATCTGCTCAACCAGTGGATAAGCAAATAATCCAATATTAAAAGCTGAAGCCATCATACCTACTGAGCCACGAAGTTGATTATTATATTTCAGAAACAAAAGGATTGCTAAAAATTTTGCGATGACTGCATATATAATCATGATAATCGGAAGCATAATCAATGATGCATCAATTTCTACCCCGCTTAAAGTCACAATCACAAGGGAAGGTAATGTTACATTCATCACTAAAGTAGCGAGTACTCTTCCATCTTCTTCTTTTAAATATTTTAGCTTTTTCAAAATATATCCGAGCATAATCAAAGCGATAATCATAATAAAGCTTTGTGTCATGATAAACCTTCTCTCTTAATAACTTGTTACAATACTTCTTCAGGTACCCAACCAGTAATACCATCTTTCATAATAAGTGTATACCCTAAGTATGAATCATCAATGATAGCAACTTCTTCTCCAATTGATACATCCATGAAATAATCGGTGTAATCATCTTTTAGACGGTAGCCATCTTCAATTGCTTTAATAAATTCTGTCTTTACCATAAAGTCTATTCCTGTATGTATGTGTTTTGCCTGCGTGAAATATTCATCCCCATCAAATACTTCTATTTCAAAATGCGGATAAGTAAACGTATGCGGCTCCTGATAGGCCACTTCGAAATCCTGAATTACAACCTTTCTCTTATAATCATCTACCGCCAAAGTATTTAATGTGTATGCATCATCTGTATATTCAATGATTAACGCGTTAAGTTGACCACTATATTTCACTTGATTGCCACCATCGATATCAATGATACGTGACGCTTCATTTATCTTAATGTTGTTATTCATAAGTCCATCTTCAACAAAGTTACATGTCGGAAAATGACCGACCACAACCATTTTTTCAGCATCATGCGTTGCATTATAGAAATATGGCATGTTCAGTGCGTTATAACGAGACGTATTCATATAATCATATTGGTCTATACCTGCATGTACAAATATGAAATCTTCTGTTTCAATCATTAAAGGTAAATCACGAACGATATCATGAATGTAACTAAAATGCTTACGCACGTCCTTAGCCATATCACTTTGTGATTCATAATCATCCAGTGTCTTACCGAGTTTATCCAGCGCTTCATGTACAAGTGTATGACGGCGTTTCATATAATTGTACAAATAATCTTCTTCTAATTCATCGAAGATACAGTCACAATTCCCGAGAACCATGTGAACATGTTCATTTTTCAATAATTCTCCTACAAATTCAACGAGTGCTATACTTTTAGGACCTTTATCGATAATATCACCTAAAATAATGAGCCGATCATCTTCTGTATACGCTACTTTTAAAAGCAAATCTTTAAATAAATCTATATTGCCATGAATATCTGAGACAACGATTGTACGTCTATCTTTAATTGACATTGTCATGTAGTTATCTTTAATCTTCATCGGTAATCCGACTCACTTTCGCATTGATTAATTGTATGAGTTCATCTACATTAACTTTCATCTGGATACCTATTTGCCCTGCACTGACAATAATTTTCTCATGTGTTTGAGCAGATGCATCAATTACAGTGGGAAATTGTTTTTTCATACCTACCGGTGAACAGCCACCACGAATATAACCTGTTGTTTTTTCTAGATTTTTTACAGCAAGCATTTCTAACTTCTTCTCACCAACTACTTTACTGACAGCTTTAATATTAAGCGTTGCTTCAACTGGAATAACAGCGACATAATAATTATTTTTACCTTGTAGTACTAATGTTTTATATACTTCTTCAACTGGTTGGCCAATTTTATTCGCTACGGTAATCCCATCAACTTGATCTTCTTCTATCGAATATGTGAACGTTTCATAAGAAATTTTCTTTTGATCAAGTTTTCTTAATGCGTTTGTTTTTACTTTTTTACTCATATACATGCCTCCAATATTCTTGTCACTTTATAATATACCACTTTTCATGTATATTTCTTTTAGAAGGGGGTTTTTCTATGACATATAAAGTTGTATCGCTCGGCGCATTTTATCTTAGTGGTTTAAAAAGAGAATTCACTACCGAAACAATGGGAGAAATCAAACCGCTCTGGGATGAGCTTGAACACAACGGCACACTTGCTGACTTACAAAAATTAAATGATGTAGATACTTTAAAAGGTCACATCGGTGCATGCATTAAAACAGAACCATCTGAACATTTAAATTACTTAATTTCAGTTGCGACTAAAGAACCGCATGAAAATTACGAAACAGCTTATATCCCTGCGTCTGAATGGGTTGTATTTGATGCAATCGGTCCCATTCCAACAGCTATTCAGGAAACATTTGAGTATATTTACGGTACTTGGTTTAAAGATGCACCATTCAGACCATTGCAAACTGCTGATTTAGAATTCTACCCGCTAAATATGAATTTTGAAACCGATAACCCGAAAGTAGAAATCTGGATACCTGTAGAAAGGAAGTAAATAATGAATTTAGAACAACAATTAGTAGAACTTAAAGAAGAATATATAAGAATCCAAAACGATTTAGAGAAGGTTGAATCAACCGGTCAATCTTCACCTAAATTAGAACAAAAGCTTGTTGAAATCGAAAAAGCAATACAGGAAACACGCGATAAAATGTAATGCGATCTGTCACGGTAAAAAACCGTGACTTTTTATATTCTTTTCCACTATTATTCGTTACAATATATGTATTAAATTTTTTGGAGTGACTTTATGAACAAACAAATCAAATTACTTATGGCAATTCAGTTTTTTATATATTTTGGCTTTAGCATCGTTATTCCTGTAATCCCGGCACTTGTGCATAGTATGCACTTAAATGCATTTCATATGGGATTATTGCTAGCCAGTTATTCAATATTTTCATTTTTAGCCGCACCATTTTGGGGATATCTATCAGATAAAATTGGCCGTAAAAAAATATTGTTCATCGGGCTTATCGGATTTACATTAAGCTTCTTTTTGTTCGGTCTTTTTATCGATAACCTGGCAATGCTCTATACTGCACGTGTTATAGGTGGTATCTTCTCCGGTGCTTGTTTCTCAACGACAACAAGCATGGTGAGTGATATGACAAGTGAAGAAGAACGTAATAAATATATGGGACTCATGGGAATGATGATTGGACTTGGTTTCATCTTCGGTCCTGCAGTTGGTGGCTTGTTATCCGGCATCAGTTATCAGGTGCCATACTTTGTCACAAGTGCCATACTGGTACTAATTGCAATATTATCAATGCTAACTTTACAGGAAACTTATCACGGAAACAGTGGGAAAGAAACTGAGCTAGGTACTTCAAAAATGCTGACACCACAAATTATATTCATCTTAATCTCAACTTTTATCGTTATGTTTACGATGAGTGGTATGGAAAGTACTTTCCAGCTCTTTGAAATTGAGAAAATAAATATCACAACTACTCAAATGGGTCTTCTTTTTATGATCGGTGGATTGATCAATGCCGGTCTCCAAGGTGGTTATTTACGTAAAGTAAAAGATGGGAAAGAAAAACCTGTTATTATTACAGGTCAGATATTAACAGTTATCGCATTTATCCTATTACCATTCTCTATGAATTTATGGTATGCAGGACTATGTTTAGTACTTCTAATGGCTGGTAACGCATTAGTTAGAACGTTGCTTACAAGCAGATTGACTAAAGAAGGCAATCGTAGTAATATGGGTAAACTCACTTCTATCAGTTACAGTATGGATAGCTTAGGACGTATTCTTGGTCCACTTGCTTTTACCGGAATTTTATCAAAACAAATTGATGCACCATTTTATTTCGGTGCAATAATGACAGTTATAGGTACAATCGTCTTAATGATGTACTTTAAGAAAGGACGTACAGTATGATTTTTTTAATCACTTTGTTCACATTGATGTATCTTATTGTAAGTTACACGAGTATCTATCATCTTAAATTGAATATATTAAATATATTACGTATTATATTAGGATTAGGGTATTGCTTCTTTATATTTACATCTGTAATGCATATCCCGGGAAATATGAAGTTCTGGATTACATTACTTGCGATATGTTTATTGATGAATATTGAAATCGCAGCTTATAAACATAAATTTAATGATTCAAAAGCAAAAAGAATTCTAGATATTTTTTCACTTGTTATCGCTTTAATGGTTATTGTGATTATAGCCATATATATTTAAACAGGATGCCAAAATAGCATCCTGTTTTTTTATCATTCATAAAGAACATTTGTTTCTTTAATGCGTTCAATAAATTCATCCACTTGAGCATCATCTACTGCAAGTGAAACACGAATGTATTGATCACCTAAACTTCCAAACGGAAGTCCCGGTGTTGTAAGCATACTTTGTGACTTTAGTAAGAAATCTACATATTCTTCACTATTAAATTCATCCGGCACTTTTATCCAGATAAATATGCCACCTTGCATCGGCTCAAACGGAATATCTGCTTCAATTAAAGCTTGAGTCACTTTATCTCGACGTCTTTTAAATAATTCATTCTGTTCATTTAAAAACGATTCACCAAGTTCTAATGCCGCTACAGCACCGTCCTGAATGGCACCCCACATACCCACCTGCGTGTGATCCTGGAAATAGTTCAAGTTCTCGATAATTTCTGCATTACCTACAGCAAATCCCACGCGTACACCAGACATATTAAAACCTTTAGATAATGAATAGATTTCAATCGCCACATCCTTAGCACCTGGTGATTGCAAGATGCTAGGATTTTTTGCATCAAACCCAAATGCAGCATATGCAAAGTCATGCACAATTTTTGTATCTGTGTCTTTAAAACGATTGATCGTCGCATCAAAGAATGCTTTTGTTGCAACTGCACCAGTAGGGTTACTTGGATAATTTAAATAGATTAGTTTTGTGTTATTAAGTTTTGCTTCATCTACTTTATCGAAATCAGGTAAATAATGTTCTTCCGGATACAGTTTCAGCTCATAATGTTCCCCTCTAGCAAGTTTCACACCCGCTAAATAATCCGTGTATCCCGGATTTGGTAATAATACACCATCTCCCGGCTCAATCACACATGTCGGTAGATGCACTAACCCACTTTTCGTACCATATAAAATACAAATTTCTTTGTCCTGGTCTAATTCAACATCATATACGTCTTTATAGAACTTTTTAATTGCAGCTTTAAATGTTTCTTTCCCTCTAAACACACCGTATTTATTATTCTGTGGATTTTGAATACTTTCAGTCAGTGCTTGAATTACGCTATCAGGTACTGGTTTATCAGGTATCCCTACCGCCATATTTATGAGGGGTTTACTTCCAACATCAAGTTTACGCCCCATCGTCTTACCAAAATAACTTTCCGGAATTGTTTCTAATATTTTTGTGTATGCCATTACACTGCCTCCTATGGTTTATCAAATCCAACGAATGATTCATCTATTACTTTATCAAAGGCTTTAGATGTTATTACTTTATTAATATCTTTTGTTAATTGACTATTTTCATTTTTCTTGTTAACAACGATACGATTTCGATAATGTTCATCCATCTTCTCTAACTGTAATGCTGATTTTAAATCAATTTTAGAAGCTAATGCAAAGTTACCAGGAACAGCTGATAATCCTATACTATCTTTGCTACGTGGTAATTGCGCCGCTTCTACTGCAACAAACTTTAAATTTTTCTTGTTGTTAATGACATCGCGTTCTGAAATAGTAAGTTCGTTTGTCCCCGGTTTAATATCTATAAGATGTGCTAATTTTAATGTCTTAAAAGCACGTGCTGCATTGACTGGATCATTTGGAATTGCAATTTCTGCACCATTAGGTACTTCATCAAATGATTTATATTTACCAGAATAAATACCCATCGGCGCAGTTGGAACTTGTCCTGTCGCAACAAGATTCGTCTTATTTTGGGCATTGAACTGTTTCATAAATTCAATGTGCTGATATAAATTCGCATCTAAATCACCTTTTGCTAATGATTTATTCGGTTGAATGTAATCAGAGTATTCAACGAGCGCTACTGTATAGCCTAATTTTTCTAAACCAGGCTGAATTGCTTTCTTTACCATATCAGCATAAGGTCCACTCGTTGCACCAATACTAACTTTGCCTTTATCTTTACTTTGCGTACTTTTTACATCCGCATTTTGACGCTCATACGGATTACCTTTATCTAATAATATCCCGGATAACAATATAACGATGATGCCTGACAATATAAAAATAACTATATTCTTCATATTCTTCCTTCTTTCGTTGCTTTAATTTTTTCGTTCTTTATTATTTTCGTTTATATTTTTTATTTTAATCTTTCGTTTTTACTTATTATCTTTTATCTACACGTTTACTGATAAAGTCACCAGTTATTTGAATCAATTGTACAAGTATAATGAGTATAATGACTGTTACAATCATCGTAACGTTGTCATAACGATAGTATCCATATCGAATGGCAAGGTCACCAATACCTCCGCCACCGATAACACCAGCAGTTGCACTATAAGCTAGTATGCTAATAATCGCTAAAGTAATTGCCTGAAAAATCCCTGACATACTTTCTGGAATTAACACGTCCATAATAATTTGTTTAAGTGATGCACCAGTAGCTACACATGCTTCAATGACACCTTTATCGACTTCCTTTAAAGATGTTTCAATAAGTCTAGCAAATAAAGGTACAGCGGCAAGCGTTAAAGCGACACTTGCAACATAAGGACCATGGGACTGCCCAACAATCTTGGTAGCAAATGGCAGTATCGCTACCATCAAAATGATAAACGGAAACGAACGGATGATATTGACGATAAATCCTAATATCGAGTTAAGTGGTCCATTCGGTAAAAGCAATTGATTGCGTGTTAAATAAAGAAGGATACCAAGTGGCAATCCAATAAGAACAGAGAGTGTAATTGCAATACTAGACATTAAAATCGTTTCTAAAAATGCTTTATATAATTCTGGTAGAAGTGTTTGAAATTTATCGCTCATTTATGCCACCCTCTCGATTCCGTTCGATTTCTTTATGTATTCATTTATAGCAATTCTTTCTTGAATATCACCTGTAACTTCGAAAGTTAATATACCTATCGGTTGATTCTGTATGTATTCAATCCTACCTTGAATAATCGAGATATCGCAGTTAAATTTCTTATATAAATTATTGATAAAGGCACTTTCTGCACTATCTCCAATAAACTTAACCGTAATAATTTCTTTATGTTCATCATTTAATTTCGTATATTGATCTGGTAATTCCAGATGATAGATATCATTTACAAAGTGTCTTGTTAAATCACTTTGTGGATTAGAAAACACAGTAAATACATCTGCATGTTCCACGATTTCACCATTATCCATTACGGCCACTTCATCACAAATTTCTTTTATGACATCCATCTCATGCGTAATTACAACGACAGTAATCCCTAATTTCTGATTAATATCGCGAATCAAGTTTAATATACTTTTTGTTGTCTCTGGATCTAGCGCACTCGTCGCTTCATCACACAACAATATTTCCGGATCATTGGCAAGCGCACGTGCAATTCCGACACGTTGCTTTTGTCCTCCAGACAACTCTCTTGGATAACTATCACGGCGATGGGTTAGTCCTACAAGATTAAGTAATTCAGTAATGCGAGCATCATACTGTTTCTTAGGGAAATGTGCTGCTTTTAAACTGAATGCGATGTTTTCCGCTACTGTCTTAGATTGGATTAAATTAAACTGCTGGAAAATCATCCCTATGTTTAATCGTTCTTTTTGTAGTTTCTGTTTGTTTAACGTTGTAATATCTACATCATTGACAAGCACTTGGCCACTCGTAGGTCTCTCGAGTAAATTTATTGTTCTGAGCAAAGTACTTTTTCCAGCACCACTATAACCAATAAGTCCAAATATCTTTCCGGTTGGAATCGTTAAATAAATATCTTTCAACGCTTGTGTCGTCTTACCGTTCCTTCTGTATGTCTTATTGACATCAATAAACTGTATCGCCAATCTATTCCCTCCACTTACTTATCCAAAGAAAAAAACGTCATTGCTTAATAGCAATGACGTAATATATGAGTCACTTATCTATCAAGCATAATAGCTTGTTGGATTTAGCACAGTACTCGTAAGAGCCCGCTGCTGAGACGTCATAGGGCCAATTCCCTCAGTCTCTCTGGATAAGATATTTAATTTTTAATATGGTATTTATATTAGTACTCAAATTTTCAATTGTCAATGAATTCTTTAGTTTTTATTTATTTACAACGGTTACGCGCTCTGTTGTTGTATTACTTTTCGTAAATTTATTACGCATTTTCATCAATAATTCATATACAATCGGAACTACAATTAATGTTAATAACGTGGATGATACTAAACCACCGATTACCGTTACAGCAAGCGCTTTAGAAATCAATACCGAACCATCTCCACCAAATAATAACGGCATTAATGCGCCAACTGTAGCAAGTGCTGTCATAAGTATTGGACGTACACGAGTCGTTGCAGCTTCTAAAATTGCTTCACGTGTCGGTAAACCTTCTGCTTCTTTGTTAATGACACGGTCAATTAATACGATAGCATTTGTTACAACGATACCTATTAACATTAACATACCAATCATAGATGGTACTGATAAAGTTTCTTTGAAAGCTAATAGTCCTAATATTACGCCGATAATTGTAAATGGTAATGAGAATAGGATTGCAAGTGGTGCAAGTCCACCTTTAAATGTTAATACTAAGATGAGATAAACAATACCTACTGCTGCAAGCATTGCAAGCCCGAGTTGAGAGAAACTTTCTCCAATATCTTCACTTGTTCCACCAACGTGAACATCAACATTATCAGGGTGTTTTAAAGTATTAACCTTTTCTGTTACATCTTGTGTTGCTTTACTTACATCTTTACCTTTGATTTTACCTTCAACGGATGCTGAAATATTACCATCTTCACGTTTAATCGTGTCAGAAGTTTTAGTTTCTTCAATTTTTACAACATCACTTAATTTCACTGATTTACCTAATGGTGATGTAAGTTTTGTATTTTCTAACTTTTCTTTCGTCCAGTTATCTTCTTTTTTCTTCGTTAAGATTACTTCCGTTGATTGTCCTTTTTCGCCAACTTTCGTTACAACTTTATCATCGCTACGTTGATTTAATGTCATTGCAACTTGTCCAGCTGTTAAACCTAACTCAGATAATTTATTATGATCTACTTTTAAAGTATACGCATCGTAACTATCTGAAAGTGACGTATTGACATTTGTTAATGATTTTACATCTTTTAATTCTTTTTCTAACTTTTCAACGACTGGTCGAATAGCTTCTGTCGATGGTCCATTTACGGTTACTGTAACCGCATTTGTTGCACCACCTGTTGCGAAGTCCTGGTTTTTCCAATCGCCCTCATGATTTAATTTAGCAATTTTCGCTAACACTTTATCCGCTTCATCTTCCCAGTTTGGTGTATCTTTCTTGTATTCAACCATCATTGCCATATCATTAGATGCGACAGGGTTGAATGGATTTTCTCCACCAACAGAAAACTGTGTATTCACAACGTTTTCATTTTTAGCTAATATTTTCTGAACTGCTTCACCTTTTTTCACAACGTCTTCTTCTTTTTCACCTGGTTTCGGTTTGTATGTTAATGCCAGTAACTTATCTTCACCTGTAGAAATAAATGACGTACCTAAGTAAGGTGTTAAGAATAGACTACCCACAAGTAATAACACACTTAATGCAGATACAATCGCTTTATGTCTTAATGACCAGTCTAATATCTTGCGATAGAATCCAGCAATCTTTCCAACCTTCTCTTCATCGTCATGATGACCTTTAATACCGTTCTTAAAGAATGTATGTGCAAGCATCGGCACGATAGTAATCGCAATTAAAAGTGAGGCAAGTAATGCAAATACAACGGTCCATGCAAATGGTCTGAAGATTTCACCAATAGACCCAGATACTAAAGCTAATGGTAAGAATACAGCGATTGTAACCATCGTTGAACTCATGATTGGAATGAACATTTCTTTCGTTGCACTGCTGATTAATGCAAATCCTGTTAACTTCTCACCTTTAAGCGACATACGACGGAATATATTCTCAATAACGACAATCGAGTCATCAATAACACGTCCAATTGCAACGGTCATCGCCCCTAACGTCATAATGTTAAGTGAAATGTCCATCTGTTTTAAAATAAGCATCGCCATTAAAATAGACATCGGAATAGAAACAACCGCAATTAAAGTTGAACGAATATTTCTTAGGAAGATCAAAATCATAATAACCGCAAATATCGCACCGATAATCGCTTTTTCCGCCATCGTCTTAACTGAATCTTCAATCGGTTTTGCCTGATCCATCATAAGTACGGCACTCATATCAGGATTGTCTTTTTTAAATTGTTTAACTTTTTCTTTTACTTCATTAGCCAAAGTTACAGTGTTCGCATCGTCTGATTTGATAACCTGCACGCTTAATGAGTCTTTACCATTTGTTTTAGAAATTGATTCACGGCTTTGCACTGTTTTTATATCTGCTACTTCTGATAACTTCACAGTTGGCACTTTGGCATTTTTCATCGCTTCCATCATAGCCTTCTGTGCTGCCGGATCCGGATCTTGTGGCATTTGTGCCGACTGACTTGGGGCTGTTTGGCTTTGAGTAGCACTACTATCTGTCACCGGAATTTTAAGCGATTTTAATGCTTCTACATTTGTAAACTGACCATTTACAATAATGCTCTTTAAATCATTACCGAAAGTATATAATCCAAGTGGCGCATCCATTGTAGCACCTTTAATAAACTGTAATACGCTATCTTCAGTTAACTTTTTCGCTTTTAACTTTTTGTCGTCAAACTGAAGTTCAACCTGTTCAACTTCCTGTCCTGAAAATGTAACGTTTGTTACACCTTCAATACCTTCAATTTCAGGTACTAAATCTTTCTTTATCTTTTCTGTTAAAGTCTTGATATCTGATTTATCACTAGATATTGAATAGCTGATAATCGGGAAAGTGTACATCGACATTTGAGATACTTGTTTATCCATAGCACCTTCAGGCATCTCAACTTTATCAATCTGCTTTTCCAGTTCATTTTGTGCTTCATCCATATCTGTACCAAATTTATATTGCACCGTTACAGCAGAAGCGTTTTCAAGAGACTGACTTGTTACTTTTTCTACACCTGATAAATTCTTAACTTTTTTTTCAATCGGATCGGTTATACCTTCTAAAACATCCTCAGGTGTAGCACCTGGATAAGGTGTTGTAATCGATATTACCGGTGTTGACATACTTGGTAACATTTCCATCTTCATCTTCGTTGCACTATAAACCCCAGCTGCTAAAATAATTAATGTCATCAACCAGATAGCGAGTTTATTATGCAAAGAAAAATCAATTATTTTCTTAATCAAGACTTTTCCTCCATTCATATATAACTTCTTAACAATAGGCAATTTTACATGATTTATCCAAATAAAGCACCTAATATCACACAACTTCATTAAATATTAATATTTTCTTTTCTTTTATATCTTTTACTGATATTTTTTATAGATAATTTGTGTGCCTGTCGTCTGCTTCAACGCATCAGACAGTGTATCGTATAATTCATATGCAAGAGATAAACCTGGTAATTGAATATTCATTTTCTCTGCTTCTTCTAAAGCAATCTTCATATCTTTTAAAAAGTGATGTGTATAAAAACCCGGTGCGAAGTCATCAACTAACATACGTGGTGCAAGGTTAGATAATGACCAGCTTCCAGCAGCACCTTTCGAAATTGTTTCAAGTACACGCTCAACATCTAATCCGGTTGACTTTGCATAATAAAGACTTTCTGCAACACCTAGCATATTAGAAGCGATTGCTATTTGATTCGCCATCTTCGTATGCTGTCCACTTCCTGCAGCGCCAAAATAAGCAATAGATTTACCGATGCGTTCTAATAGCGGATAAACTTGATCAAACGTTGTTTCATTACCACCTACCATAATAGAAAGCGTGGCATTTTTGGCACCAATATCGCCTCCACTAACCGGTGCATCGAGCACTTCAATTCCTTTTGTTTGTCCTGCATTAAACAATTTCTTAGCAAGTTCAGGACTGCTCGTAGTACAGTCAATAAATATTTGATGCTCTCTACCGTTTGTAATTAATCCATTCTCACCAAGATAAGTTTCTTCAACATCTACAGGATAACCAAGTATCGTGAATACGATGTCAGCATGTTCAGCTACTGCTTTTGGTGATTCACACCACACAGCGCCAGCTTCTATTAAAGACGCAGCCTTCTCTTTCGTTCTGTTATGCACGAATAATGTTTCACCCAAATGACTTGCCATGCTACGTCCCATAACACCTGTTCCGATAAATCCTATTTTCATCATAACAACTCCTTAATATTTATATTATTTTATATTTTTATTATTTTATATTTTTATTATTTTATATTTTTATCAATCAATATATATTACAATATAAGTGATTGGAGGTTAAACCATGCAAAGAGTAATGATGACGATGCTAATTGTCATGCATATTGTATTTTTTTTGAGTTACTTTATTCATAGTGGCATTATTTTTCTAACCATATATTTTTGGTTAATATTTTGTATCGTTACTTTTCTGATAGGCATACATTATCATTTTTCTAATGATCTGAGCCTCTCTAAAAATATTACCTACAGATTACTTGCGATATTTTTAACTTCATTTAGCGTCTTTAACTGCCTATTTATATTATACGTTACATTTGTAAATCCGTTTCTATATATGAATACAAAACAATCAATTTTTAGCATCTTTAACTAAAAAAGAGACTGTACACTTTCGTGTCAGCCTCTTAACCTTTATTAAAAGCGTTAATCGCATCCATCGCTTTTGAGATAGCATCTCTAAAACCTTTTTCTTCTAACATTTTTACACCTTGAATTGTAGAACCACCTGGTGTTGTTACCTGATCTTTTAATACACCGGGATGCGCTTTCGTTTGACGTACCATCGTTCCTGCACCAATAATCATCTCACTAACCATTTGATATGCAAGCTCACGATTTAATCCTTCACTCACAGCATTGTCTGCCATCGCTTCAATGAGAAGATATATAAACGTCGGGCTGGATCCAGTCACAGCAGGCATTAAGTGCATTAAAGATTCATCAATCCAATGTGTATAGCCTAAACGTTTCATTATTTCTTCCACTTGCTTTGCTTCTTTTTTCTCGACAAATTCATTTTTACTCATCGCTAGCACACCAGCATTAACCCCCACCGGTGTATTAGGCATAAGTCGAATAATTTTTGGGTGCTCATCAAATTCATCATCAATCTCCTGAATAGATAATCCACCGACGATAGAAATAAGAATATGATGTTCGCGTATTTGTTTTGCCATTTTTGAAGTAACTTCACGGTAATTGTTAGGTGTCACACCAAGAATAATTGCATCGTACTGTGTAATATCACTCATCTTTGTAAGTGGTGTAATATTATGTTTTGCATTAAAGCTTTGAAGTTTATCTTTATTTCTCATCCAAATACCTAAATCCGTTCTAGTAAGTCCACTTCTGTTTAACCCTTTAACCATCTCTGTAACCATTTTACCGCCACCGATAAATGCTATTCTCAAAAGCTGTCACCTCAATTATTATATTAACTTTTACTTAGTTCTTATTTTAATCTTCTTCTTAAGATCTGTCATTTTTGGTTTAACAACTTCTATTAAATGATAAATCGGTTGATTTAATACATAATCAAATTCTCCAACTTTTTCACTCAATCTAGTACCCCAGACTTTCTTAAATTGCCATAATCCAAAATACTCTGAGTCTTTATCTGGCTCTTTACTCGTTCCACCGAAATCGTAACTTGTAGCGCCAACTGAACGTGCATATTGCATCATACTAAATTGCATATTATGGTTAGGTAAGTAATCTCTGAATTCATTGCTCGAAGCGCCATATAAGTAGTATGACTTTTTACCAGCAAACGTTAGTAATGCAGCTGATAATACTTTGCCTTCAGGGTGCGTTTGTTTTAAAGTTTCTAACGCTGCAATTTGTTTTTGAATTTTCTCTTGTTTAATATTTAAATCATTTAGCTGATTCTGTGCTTTCTTCTGATCTTTCTTTTGCGTGAGTTTTTCTTTCTGTATTTCAATATCGATAAGTTCCTGGTTTAAATTTCGAAGGACTTTGTCTGGTACTAATTTCACTAAAAATAATTCGGCATCGCCATTTGGATTCAATGCATCATAAATGTTTTCAAAGTAGGAAACATCTCGCGTTAAAAAGCCATCACGCGCTCCTGTTTCTTTCATCAATTCAGCAAATGTACCTAAATCCGTTCTATCACCTTTAATACAATCTGTTCCCATCTTCAAACTACGTTTCACTTTTGAACGATTGTTTCTTTCAAATGATTTAAGCAAAGTTTCATCGTCAACACTAATATCTGTCACCATCGTCATTCGAGGCTGAATGTAATCTGAACTTAAGCCATCACCAAATCCTCGGTGTATAAAGCCTAATGCTTCTAATTGTTGTACCATATTACCCATTGATTCTACTTCAACATCAGGATCGATTTTTATCACATATGCTTTTTCTGATTTTGCAACTTTGATTGCATCCTTTACTAATGCTTCTACCGCTTCTTTATCTTTGTAATCAACAATAAATCCTCTAGAAATATAGCAAAGTTTGTATGGTAATTTAGGTACTTTCTTGAACAGTAATTGTCCTACCCCGACAATCTCACCATCTCGACCAACAGCAATACGTCGTGCATACCAACCTGAACGAGATTTTGAAGCTGCCCAATCCGTTAGTTGTAATAAATCTCCGTTATCATGTGTTTTTACGAAATGATCATGTACTTCATTACTTATATTCATTCTTGAAACTGTCATAATAAGAATCCTTTCATACGTTACGCAACAATTTTTATTATTTTATTGTTATAATTGAACTAATGTTAATGTTACTTTATTATTTTAACATTATTCTATAAAAAATGAGGTTTTTTATATGTTGAAAAATTTATTATTAGTGTTACTTACGGTTATCAACGCATATTTTATATATACTATATCAACCGATGCTTCTATTAATTTATTGAGTGTCCATATCATTTCTGCTGGTTTTGCAGTTATTTTGTCTATATTATTTTTAATTACACGCGTTAAATCATTTACAAAAATACTTGCAGCTTTAACAATTATTATTACTTCTTATCATATCTATTTAATCGTTATGGTTATCTACAATTATGTTTACGTTAAATAAATGCATATACTGCATCATGCACAAGATGTTCGCCTTTAAGACTGTCATCTTGTGTTTTTATTTCTAATCTTCTGATTTTGTTTTCATTTCCAGGGACTAACTTAATATGAGGTAATCCTTCTTTTTTTAATAGAAAATATGTATTGATAACCCCACCTATTACTTCATAATCAAGCCACGATACAAATATTTCTGCAATGCTATCAAAGTCATGCGTTTCGATAACAATCGTGTCGATATGAAGGTGCAATTGCATCTCACTTTCTAATACTTTCTGTCTTTCTTTATCCGACTCTCCCCATTGTATAAAGAAAGGTAACTCAAAATTACGTTCGTCATCTATATATAAAAGTTCCCATTGTATCAGTTTACCTTGAGGTGTGACTCTTTCCATCTTTAATGGTCCTAATGTCTTTAAACCTAACGATTTAAAGTGATGATTTAGGGCATAAATGTCATGCGTTCTAAAACATAATCGTTTAAATCCTTCAGTATAATTAGTTCTTCCTAATGTACTCGCGAAACTCAAATATTCTTTATCATCTTTCATCGCAGCTTCTATTAATTGTTTATCAAATACGTCGATAAATTCGATATAAGATAAATCTATTCTACTTAAACTATTTTTAGTGCCTAACGACAAATGTTTTCCTCCTGGGATAATATTTAATTTATTACTCGGAAAACGAAAGTCTTCAATGCCATTTATATAATGTATAATATGATCGAATTGAATATCGATATTTTTTTCTTTCATTAATTATCCTTCTTTCTTCTGCCAGACGACATTAATCCATCCACCTGCATTGTCACTCATCAATCTTTCATTCTCTAAAGTAAATTCACTTTCCTCCGCATCGGGCGGAACGAATAAACACTCTCCTGAGCCTATTATTTCTTCCGGATGAATACGCATCAGCTCATTTAAATTTTTAAAATGGGCATGTGCATACACTTTTCCTTTATTATATTGCGGGTCCATATAACGTTTCCCCCAAGCACTATCTCGATTAACAACAGCAATGGAGATTTTACCACCAGGCTTTAGCACACGATAGGCTTGCTCAAAAGCATGTTCTAAATCATCTACAAAATCTAATACACCCATCGAATAAATACGATCAAAAGTATTCTCAGAAAAATGAAGCGCATTAGCATCCATATGTATAAAATCTAAATTTAATTGCTGTTCAATTACTTTCTGACGTGCAATTGCTAACATTTCACCTGAAATATCAATACCTGTTACATTACACCCTTGTTGTGCAAATGGAATACTATATATACCTGTACCACTACCAATTTCAAGCACACGCATACCACTTTCAATATCAATCAATTGATTCATTAAATCTGTTTCAACTTGCCATACATATCGTCCTTTTTTCGTTTCAAAATATGCATCATACTTATTGGCAACTTTATTATTAAATATCGTCATTTCATGCCTCCATAAAAATTTATTTTATGAACGTTAACACTATTCTATACAAAACATAATATTTATTAAAGCAATAGCAAAATAAACAACCTGGAGCTTTTGCTCCAGGCTGGAATATTATTTATCATCTAAAACAATATATGTTGCTTTAATTGGACCATGAACACCTACTACAAGTTTCATCTCTATATCCGCTGAGTTAGATGGTCCAGTAATTAAGTTAATGCAAGTTGGAAAGTTAGCTGCGTCTTTCATCATTTCATTCATTTCTTGAGCAGCTTGTGTAAATCTTGGCACAATAGTAGATTTAGGTACAATCGCAATATAAGTTGCTGGTAAAAGACTCACACTTCTACCAATCCCTTTATCTGCATATAATACAACTGTCCCACTTTCAGCTAATGTTGATTCACTAATTGTAATGCCGACATTCGCACGTTCAGCTACATGTAAATTTTCAGCACCTTTAGCTTCATCCCAGATAAAGGCATCTTGAGCAGCTAAATCAATACCATATTCTGCGTAGCGTTTATCATTTGTAGCAATTACTTCACCATTCCCATATTTCGCAATAATATCTGATAAAGTTTTATTTACTTCATTTGAATTAGTCACAACTAAATCAGTATGGATAAATTCACATTGCTGCTTTAAAACATCCAACAACTCATCTTGAGAAAGTCCTGTTAATGTTTTATCTTGTGGTCTAAATTTCCACTCAGGGATTTCTACCTTTTCAGGCATTGCACGATTAAGATTTTTTGAGATGTTACTCATAAACGAATCTTTATTTTGAATTGTTCCTTTCATTATTTCGCACCTCTTTTCAATCTGTTTTGCATCCAGTCACGGAAATTCTCTTCATCCGGCATTGGGAAATCGCGTGTATCAGTCCAGGCATGTAATGGTTTCGGTCCTTTTGTTATCATATGTTCTTGTTTATTTTCAAATGGTGCCATCATTGAAGGGGCCATCTTAGTGCCATATTTAAATAAAGTTGCATGAGATGCTCCCATACTAAATCCTTTCATGACTAATCGTTCTGCTACAGGAGACATGTGTTCTTCTTCCACAATGACACGTCTATGTTCTAACAATAAGTCATGTAACGGGATTTTAACAGGACATGCTTCCGTACACGCACCGCATAGTGTTGATGCATATGGTAGTTCTTTATAATCTTTATAACCACCCAATAAAGGTGTCAATACAGCACCGACTGGTCCTGGATAGATAGAACCGTAAGAGTGTCCTCCAACCTGGCGGTATACAGGACACACATTAACACAAGCTGCACAACGGATACATTGTAAAATAGATTGGAATTGTGTACCTAATATTTTAGAACGTCCATTATCAACGATAACTAAATGAAATTCTTCTGGTCCATCGATTTCATCATCTGCACGAGGGCCTGTTAAAGTTGTCACATAACTTGTTAAATTTTGTCCAACAGCTGCACGCGTTAACATAGAAACTAATACTTCTAATTCTTCGTGTGTTGGTACAATACGTTCCATACCCATCACAGTAATCTGTGTTTTTGGTAAAGTTGTTACCATACGTGCATTACCTTCGTTCGTTACTAATGTGAAAGATCCACTTTCAGCAACACCGAAATTACAACCTGTAATACCAACATCTGCTGACAAGAATTCTTCTCGAAGCTTTTTACGTGCAAATAAAGCTAAATCTTCAGGACTATTTGATTTAGTGTAACCTAGTTTTTCAGTAAAAACTTTTTGAATCTGATCTTTATTCATGTGTAAAGCTGGTGTAACGATATGTGATGGTGGATTGTGATCATCAACTTGTAAAATATATTCACCTAAGTCTGTTTCGATGACTTCACAACCAACAGCTTCCATCGCCTTATTCAAATCAATCTCTTCTGTAACCATTGATTTTGACTTTGCTACTTTTTTCGCCTTTTTTTCTACTAATACTTTTTGAACATACTCATTTGCTTCTTCTGCAGTTTCAGCAAAAAATACATGTCCGCCTTTTGCTGCGACATTTTCTGCGAGCATATTTAAATAATAGTCTAAATTCGCTAATGTATGCTGACGGATCTCTTCAGAGTGACTTCTCCACTCTTCCCAGTTACCTAGTGATTCCTGAGACTTTATTTTTCGTTCACGCAATCTATCTTGGGCACTAGAGACCGCACCACGCATAAAATCATCTTTAAGTTCTGTTTTTACAGCTTTCTTAAATGTTTCATTACCAATTTTCATACTCATTATACAGTCACCGCCTCTGTATTATTATTCAGGATTTCTACGATGTGATAAACCTTAACTTTTTCACCTCGACGTTTTAAACGTCCTTCAATATTCATTAAGCAACTTGCATCTGCGCCAACTAAATAATCGGCACCACTTTTTACGATACAATCTACTTTTTCATCGACCATTTCACCTGAAACATCATTCATCTTAACAGCAAATGTTCCACCGAATCCACAACAATTGTAATATTCAGGTAGCTCTACAATCTCTAATCCTTCTACTGCTGATAATAACTTCTTCGGTGGCTCTGAATTATGTAATAAACGTGTATTATGGCATGATGGATGCATTGTTGCTTTACCTTCTAACTTGGCACCTACATCCGTAACACCAAGAACATTAACGATAAATTGTGTTACTTCATAAGATTTATCCGCCAAACGTTTTGCGCGATCACGCCACACCATATCATCTTTAAATAAATCTGGATAATGTTTAAACATTGTAATACATGAACCAGACGGTGCTACAACATACTCTGAATTTTCAAAAGCTTTGATCATGTTTTGTGCGGCTTTTTTCGTTTCTTCATGATATCCAGAATTATATGCCGGTTGCCCACAACATACTTGTGCCGCAGGAAAGTCCACTTCACAACCTAATTTTTCAAGTAATTCTACAGTTGCAATACCCACTCTTTTTTCAAAAACGTCTACTAAACATGTACTAAATAAACTTACTTTCATAATGAAACACCCCTCTAGTTATCAATATCGCCCAATATTGATAAAATTTTCAGTCATCGGATGACTGTATCTCTAACAGTACTATTTTATTGGAATGATAATCTAAATGCAAGTGACAAAATTCCATTCTTACTTTGTTTCTAAATGTTCTAATAATACATATTCCACTTCTTCTAAATGTTTAAGCATCTTTTCTTCAGAAAGTTTTATATCTTTTTGTTTGATTGCTTCATAAATCTCAAGATGTTCTTTATATAACTTCTCGATAGATTTCGTTTCTGTATAAATCCAGATTTTACGCGTCTCTTTCATTGTTGTCTTCACTTTATCTGATACTTCTACTAATAGTTGAGCTAACAACTCATTCTTAGTAGCTTTAGCAATCGCTAAATGGAAAGCAAAGTCACTTTGTTCACCAATTGCTTTATTATGTACTGCTAGTTTCATCTGCTCGAGTGCATCTTTAATATGCTGTAAATCCTTTTCTGAATGCTTCACAGCAGCACGACCTGCAGCGCCAACTTCTATAATTTTACGTACTTCTAATAAATCAATAATATCTTTTTTATTATATACTGACATCTCTTTAGAAAAGACTTTAGGTTTAATATGCTTTACAAACGTTCCTTCACCATGACGGATTTCAACGAGTTCCATTACACGCAAAGCATTTAAAGCTTCTCTAATAGATGCTTGTCCTACGCCATAATCTTGAGCGAGTTTTTGAATCGATGGCAGTTTTTCATCGATCTCAAATTCACCTTCTTTGATTTGCATAATAATGCGATCTGCAATCTCTTCATATAATTTCTTCTTTTCAATTCTTACCACATTCATTCCTCCGATATGCCCTACTGGTGCTATTATATCAAAGGATAAGTTAAGTGTGAGGTTTTAAAAATAAAAAAGACAGGTAATTACCCTGTCTTTAGCAATATTATTTATGCTTCATTTTGCCAACCGGTTTTGTGTATCCAGCTGAAATATTTTGTTTATCAAGTTCATTAATTTCTAATTTGACTTCCCCATTGATAATATCTGAATCTACTTCGTCATTACCTTTATCATTAAACGTTTCAATAAATCCATTTGGTTGTTCGAAACGTAATGTATAGTGACCGTTTAATAATAATGCTTTATATTCACCATTGTCATCAGTAACCACTTCTTCAACAAGTTCATTTTCTTTGTAGATTGACACTTTTATATTTTTTAATAATTTATCTGGACGGTCAAATTTACCATTGTGGTTTTGATCTAAGAAAGCTATTCCAGATAAAGTCTTTGGTACTTCTTTAACGATTTCTTTTTCTACAATATCTACTGGAAGTAATTTATAGTTATCATAACTGTATGTTACTACACCTGTAATAGCATGATATGTTTTACCTACTTCTAATCCTGATTTTACTTTAATCATAAACGTTTTGCCGTTTTCATCTTCTACTGTATATTCCTGATGCTCATTAACTGATTTTACTGTAACATCGTTAATTGTAATTAATTCTGCTTCTTCTGTTTCACCGATAGCAGATAAGTCTTTAATTTCAGGTGTCACTTTTGAAGTGCCTGTTACTTTAATATTTTCAGATTCGATTTGATATAATCCGAAATATTCACTTGTTTCTCCAGTAGCTTCAATGACATCACCAATATTAGGTTTTACTGTTTTACTGCGGACAACAATGCCACCAGTATTGTCCTGAATATAAATGTTATAACCGTCAATATGTGTCACTGTCCCAGTTACAATTGCATTAGTACCTTTACCTGATTCACGAGCTGTCTGAATATCCATCACTTTTGCTGGCTCAGTCACGACTTCTCCTTCACCATTTCCTGAAGCTGGTGTATAACCTTGTGCAATTGCTTCTTCTTTAGTAAAAAAGATACGTTTATCTACTGGTACCTGATCGTAGTTTTGCGGATCATAAAATACTTTCGTATCAGAATTACCAACATATCTTAAGAAACCTTTGCCATCATATCGTGCACGGAATGCAAAAGGCAATTCCATTTGAGGATTTTCTCTGTTCCACATACCAATTCCAGCATCTTGCGCTGCTTTTACTGCTGATTGAAACATGTTATAGTCATCCATACTTAATACTGGCCAGATAAAGTAAGTTGCAGCAAAACCTTCTCTTACCATCTCTAAATTAATGTTCACATTGTCACTCGTGCGGATAACTTGTCCTAATACACGTCCGTAGTCATCCGTAATGTGATCTTTGTTCACCTTCACTGTAATATCCATACCCGCAGTTAATTTTTCATTCAATGCTTTTTTCGCTAATTCTCCATAATATTTTTGATTATGGTTTAAGTCTGTTGTAATTAAACTTTCGTCATACGCATCTAAATGATATGTTTCAGCTGTATCCATATTCACGAAACGAATAGTATCAGAGCCCATAATAGCAGGTGAAATTTTAATCGTATCTCCATCTACTACTCGTAAAACTTTCACTTGATACTCATCTTTAGCAACTTCTGCTGGCGGTGCTATAACTGTACCATCGAACTGACCTAGTTGATCAAATGTATCTTTCGGTAATGCAATAAATTGTTGATTTGGATTGTATGCATCTTCAATATTTGTATCAGCTGTCATCAATTCGTTTGTTCGTACTAACGTCATATCTAATGTTGAAACGTCTGTTCCGAAATCCGTTCCTGGATCTACTCCAATTTGTCCGATAGAATCCTGAATAACGCCATCTTTAGTTACTGCATCATAATTTTGGAATAAAACGATTGTGTCATCACCATTGAAATTCATTACAGCGCTACCTGTTGTAAGTTGCGCCTTTGATAACACCGCTTCACCAGCATTTTGATTTGCAACAACATATGTTGATTTTGCATTGATCGTACCTGATAACTTTAAAGCTGTAACCGTTCCAGTTGTTCTGTTTGCACCATTCGTAAAAGTAACAAGACTATAATTTGATAAATCGACTGGTGTATCGCCTGGGTTATAAATTTCAAGTGCTTTGTTATAGCTAGAACCTTCTACATACTCAGAAATTAATAAATTAGATGCCGCATGTGCTTCTTTTGAATAAGGCATCATTGAAATCATTAATGCAACTACTAATACGAGTCTTAAGATTTGTTTCATGTCCTTTACTCCTCAAATGTGAATTAATATTACTTATTCACTGTATCAGTTGTATGTGTATTTCATATTTATTTTTTGTAAATTTATTGTTAAATAAATAAGGGTGAAACATAGGTCTTAGCTCTCTTCTGTTTAACATCTTAAACGGCGGAACAGAAGTTGCCCCTACGACAAAAACCGAACAAAAACTATAAATCAAAGCGCGATTTATTAGTTTTGTCCGGTTTTTGCTTGCGGCAGAACACTTCTGTCCTAGCCTCTCCTATCATTAATGTACTTTATAAACTCTTGCCTCAAAAGGCATCAGTGTAAATACATCAGCTGATTGTTTATCAATTGGATAGTTGTTCAATACTTGTTTTTCTTTAGCTAAATCGAGCTTTTCATCTGTCTTTAAAGTGACTTTGTCGTGACTTAAATTTCCTAAAATAATATATTGTTCATCATCTAATGTACGCGTATATGCAAAAACATTTTTGTCTTCCGGATAGATTAAATCAAATGTTCCATATGTTAATGTTAAGTTTTCCTTCTTTAATCGAATCATTTTTTTATAGAAATTTAATAGTGAATCTTCTTTTCTTTCCTGTACGAAAACATTAATCTCTTCATAATTTGGATTCACTTTTAACCAAGGTGTACCCGTTGTGAAACCTGCATTTTTTGTATCATCCCATTGCATCGGTGTACGCGTATTATCTCTTGAGATACGCCCTAACATTTCTAATACCGCTTCTTTTGTCATTCCTTTTTTAAGTTCCTGATTATAAATATTTTTAGCATGCACATCATCGAAATCATCTATTGTTTCAAAAGGATAATTGGTCATCCCAATTTCCTGACCTTGATATATAAACGGCGTACCTTGCAACAAGAAATATACAATAGCATGACTTGTGGAGCTTTCAAACCAATAATTTACATCGTCACCCCATGTAGATGAAACACGCTGACGGTCATGATTCTCAATGAACAATGCATTCCATCCTGTTGCTTCTAATCCTTTCTGCCATTCACTTAATACTTTTTTGTAACCTAATATATCAAAACTTTTACCTACATTGTGATCCCATAGATTTAAATGTTCAAATTGAAAGACCATGTTAAACTTACCGTTATCTTTGCCAACCCACTCATCAGCATCTTTAGTTGTGACACCGTTTGCCTCACCAACCGTCATTATGTCATACTTATCAAAAGTGTTTTCTTTTAATTCCTGTAAATAGTTTTGAATCCCAGGCTGATTCATATGGCCATCAAAAGATTCAGCGTAGCCTAACTTATCAACATTGGGTAAGTCACCTTTTTCGAAACTTTTTTTGATGTGACTGATAGCATCTACTCTAAAACCATCGATTCCCTTATCAAGCCACCAGTTCACCATATTATAGATTGCTTGACGCATATCTTTATTTTCCCAGTTTAAATCGGGTTGTTTTCTGCTAAATACATGCATGTAATATTGATCAGTTGTCACATCATATTCCCATGCCGAGCCTTCAAATATACTTGCCCAGTTATTCGGTTCTTTATCTGCTTTACCATCTTTCCATATATACCAGTCACGAAATGTATTATCTTTACTCTTTCGAGCTTCAACAAACCATTGATGTTCATCACTTGTATGGTTGATTACAAGATCTAAGATAAGTTTCATACCTCGCTCATGCACTTCATGTAATAATCGATCAAAGTCTTCCATCGTTCCAAAATCTCTCATGATTGCTTGATAATCGCTAATATCATAGCCATTATCATCGTTAGGCGATTCAAATATCGGACTCACCCATATTACATCTATTCCCAATGCTTTCAAATAATCAAGCTTTTCAGTAATTCCATTAATATCACCGATTCCATCGCCATTTGAATCTTTAAAACTTCTTGGATAAACTTGATAGCATACCGCTTCTTTCCACCATTTTCTTTCTACCGCCATAGCGACCTCCTATTGTGCATTATTATTTTGTTTTTGGTCATCTTCTATCACTTCACGTGCAATCTGCTTAATTTCTTCTACATATTTAGCAACAGCTTGAAATATTGGAAATGTATTTGTCAAGCCCATCTCTAAAATAGAAGAAACAGCCGCTGTTACAGGGTTGATACTTTTCATTTTAAACGATGTTCTAATTAATTGCACAATTTTTGTAAACTCCATCAGTTGCGACAGCCCATTATTTTTATCTTTTTCTTTCATTTCTTCAAACTCACGGACAAATTTATCTATATCAATCCATTCTTTTCGACGCTCCATTATGTCATCTTCCTGGATTTTAAAATGTGTCATTATCGTACGTTCAATAACTTTAAAATTTTCCTTTAAGACAATCTTTTTAAAGCTCGGCGTGAACAGTTTAGGAAATGATGAGTTTACTTTATAATTCAAATAACTATCGAGATAAGCAGCATCATTGTATCTTTGCATATATTCTTTTTGTTCTTCTTCAAATATACTTTCAATATGTAATTTAAGTGTTTCAATCCCTGTACCATCTAAAGCACTTGTAAAGTGATAGTTAAGTGGCGTCTTTATATAAGGCTTTAACGTCACTTTTAGTTCCGTATCTTTATCACGCATTAATATTTCTTTGTCATCTTTACCGTTCACATCGATTAACGCATCTACTTTGTTGTAGATAAACGTAATCATCTTATCTTGTTTGCTTAAATATTTAATCATCTCAATATCTACTTCTTTGATTTTACTTGAAAAAATATAAAAGTAATGTTCTATCGCTGCTTCATTCTGAATAATCTTTTTATATTTTTGAACAGTTACCTCTTCTGTCCCAACACCTGGAAAATCCACCAAAAATCCATAATCATTATATGGATAAGTCGTAGTTTCTAAAGTAGCATCTGTATGCACAGATGTATGTGCTTTAGCTGGACACAGCGCATTAATCAATGCACTTTTTCCTGCATCTGGTTGTCCTATAATTCCTATTTTATTCAGCGATCTATTTCTAATAAACGTTTCGTATGCTCTGATTAATGGATGCTTCTCCATAACTGTCACCCTTCCACATTATTTCTATTCTTATTCCCCTTTCTGTTCACAACAAGCATAAAAAGGCACATTTCCAGTCAGAAAATGTACCTTTCATCGCACTACAATCCTCTACGCATTAAATAAAGAAAGTATGGTGCTCCAATAATACTTACTATGATACCTGCAGGCATGCCAGCAGGTTCTATTAAAAGACGACCTAAAGTATCAGCAAAACTTAAAAGTATCGCACCTAACAATATTGTAATCGGAATAAAAACCTGATGTCTCGGACCAACTAATTGACGTGCAATGTGAGGAGCTATCAAACCCACGAATGCTATACTACCACAAATTGAAACTGCGCTTGCACACAACATTACAGAAATAATCAGAATCACTAATCTTTCTCTATTAATCCTTATGCCAAGACCTGTTGAAATATGTTCATGTGTATTAAGAATATTTAGTATATCTAGTTTCAGCAAAAGGATAGGTATCGTGATAATTAATACGGTAATAATCATCCAGACGAATGGCCATGTATCACCCCATATATTACCACCTAGCCATTTAGAGATAAATTCAACATCTTCTTTATTAAATGTCGATGTCATCATAATCATCGCACCAGCGAGGGCAGTAGACAACCCAACCCCTATAAGAATCATTTGCATCGGATTTAAACCACGTTTAGAACTACTCAACAGAAATACTGTCGCTGCTGTAATCAGACCACCAATCAAACTAAATAGCGGCAGTACATATACAAAATTACTGCTGTCGACCGGCATGAATATCATCAGCAATGCTATAAAGAAGCCACTGCCTGCGTTTATCCCTATAATACCTGGATCTGCCAGTGGATTTTTAGTAATACTTTGCAGTAGTGCACCACTTAAACTAAGTGCAGCACCACACAATATCGTTACAAGTAATCTTGGCATACGAAATTCATATAGCACCATCGTATCAGTTTCATTTCCCATACCAAATAATGTTTTTAAGAATTGTAATGGTGACATCTTAAAATCCCCAACAGTCATACTCACTGTAATGATTGCAAATAAAATTATAATCAAAATAGTTGGTACAAACACATTTTTAATTTTTGTATGCATTATGAAATTCCTACCTTTCTTACGAGATAAATAAAGAAAGGCACACCTATAATTGAAATGATTGCACCTACTGGAGACTCTCCCATCATACGTGCCAGTATATCAGCACAAACAAGAAATATTCCACCTAAAAGCGTTGCGACAGGTAGCAACTTTCTATAATCTACGCCAACTAAAAGACGTGCAATATGTGGAATCATCAATCCAACAAATGCTAAGGAACCTGCCATTGCCACTGCGACACCGGCTAAAATCATCGTTAATAATGAGAATATAATTCTAATCGTCGTTAAATTGACCCCTAAACTTTGTGCCATTTCATCACCTAAAGATAACACAGTAAGCTGATGACCGATAAGCAGTATGAAGATGATAACAATTAATATTATCGGGGATGCATATTTTAGTTGTGTCCAGGTCGTACCAGCAACACCACCACTAGACCAAAGCATCGAACTTTGATTCGTTCTAAAATATAACGAAATCCCTTCAGCAATTGCTAATAACAAACTACTCACAGCTGCTCCAGCTAATATAATACGCATCGTATTAAAGCCACCTTTTTTACTTAAACCGAGCATCAATACAATGGATCCTCCTACAATTGCACCGATAAATCCAGCCAGTATAATCGCAAAAAAGTTCGCTCCATGCGTAAATGCAAATAAAATACTTATACCTAAAGCTGCTCCTGAGTTAAGTCCGATTAAAGCAGGATCTGCCAAAGGATTCTTAGTCACGCCCTGCATGACTGCACCAGTACAGGCAAGACTCATCCCAACGAGCATGGCAGCTATCTCTCTAGGTATACGTATATCGCGAATAATATTATGTTCAGCAATATCTCGATAATGAAATAGCGCATCATATATCGTTTTAAAACTATAGTTATTTACACCCAACATAAATGAAACAATTAACATTGCCAGCAATAAAAGAAGCAGCAAAGGAATGACAATGTATAATTTCCCGGAAAATATATATCGTTTATTTGTAAATGTACTTTGTTTATTCATCTGTATCCCTGCTATAGTGCTTGCATAATAAATCATAGGTTACAAGCATCGGCTTTCCATTGCGTGGATCTACGCTGAGCTCGGCATCTATATTAAATACTTCTTCTAAGACATCCTTAGTCAAAACATTCATCGTATCTCCCTGCTTAATGATATTCCCATCTTTCATTGCAATAATATGATCAGAAAATCGAACTGCCTGATTAATATCATGGAGAACCATTATAATCGTACAATTTTCCTGTTCGTTTAAATCTCTAACAAGTTCTAAAATTTCTAATTGATGCGAAATATCTAGATATGTTGTTGGTTCATCCAGAAAAATAATATCCGTCTTCTGAGCTAATGCCATAGCAATCCATACGCGTTGTCGTTGTCCACCACTTAAATCATTAACATTCTTATCTTTGAAATCTGTTGTACCTGTGACACGCATCGCCCATTCAATTTCCTGATGATCAAGCTGAGTTAGTCTACCAAATCCTTTCTGATAAGGAAATCTGCCATAACTGATCAGTTCATAAACGCTTAATCCATCTGCCACATCAGGTGATTGCGGTAGGATTGCAATCTTTTTAGCAACCTCTTTAGTCGGTTGCTGATGAATATTCTTTCCATCTAATACAACCTCACCATGCGCTACGTTTAATATTCTTGACAATGCTTTTAATAACGTTGATTTTCCGCATCCATTCGGCCCTATAATAGATGTCACTTTTTTATCAGGAATGGAAACATCTAAATTTTTAATGATGTCCCTTTCGCCATAATTAATGGTAATCTGCTTACCTTCTAATCGATTCATATATATCCTTCTTTCATATTTTCCATAACAAAATATTTCATACTATAAATCATAATCACTCTCATATAATTGATAATCATTATCAATACTGTTATATTTTATAGTATAATAACTTACAACGCAAGATAATTAGGGAGATATAAATTATGAAGCAATTATTAGATATAACGATAATCGGTGGTGGGCCTGCTGGTCTCTATGCTGCTTTTTATGCAGGATTACGAGGTTTGAAAGTACGCATCATTGATCAGAACAATACTTTAGGTGGTAAACTTAATCTTTTTCCTGAGAAAATCGTATGGGATGCTGGTGGGATTCCGCCGCAACCTGCAGCAGAGATTATGCAGAATTTGATTAAACAAGGCACTACATTTAATCCTGAAGTCATATTAAACACCGTCGTAACCGATATAAAAAAAGAAAATGACTTTCACTTTATCGTAGAGACAAACGATAAATCTTATCACTCCAAAACTGTTATCGTGGCAGTGGGTTCAGGTATCATCAAGCCGATTAAACTGGATATTGAAGGTGCCGATCGATATGAAGTTAATAACTTACATTATGTCGTCCCTTCTTTAAAACGCTTTAAAGATAAGCGCGTTCTTATTTCTGGTGGTGGAAATGCCGCAGTTGACTGGGCACATGATATCGCTCCTATTGCAAAAAGTGTGCATATTATATGCCGTAAAGAAGATTTTAAAGGTCACGAAGAGACAGTGCGCCAACTGGATGAATTAGGAGTAGTCAAGATGACAAACCAAACAATTCATTCTCTAATTGCAGAAGAGGACGAAATTAAACAAGTTGAAATTATTCATAATACTGATGACACAATTCAAATTTTAGATGTCGACGATGTCATTATCAATCATGGTTTCCACATGGACTGCGAGCTATTAAATGACAGTTCAGTTCAATTTGAACGTGTTGATGATTTTTATATTAAAGGAAATGCGAATACTTCTACGAACACGCCAGGTATTTATGCTATCGGTGACATATTGAAACACGATGCGAAAGTCAACTTGATTATCGGTTGTTTCCATGACGCAGCGACTTCTATTAATCAGATTAAAATGTATCTTGACCCAAATGCACTATCATACGGCATCGTTTCAAGTCACAATCCAATATTCGAAGAAGAAAATGAAAAGATAAAGAAAAAATTATTTGAATCATAAAAAAGAGGACTAAATTAGTCCTCTCATTATAATGGTGAAGCATCATTGTCCGTAATTATCAATACATTCGGATGATGCAGCAATACACTCGCTGGTATCGCTTCATTTGGTTGTGTCATATCGTATAATTGTCGAATGATAGATTTTTTCTTTTCTCCGGTCGCTAAGAGAATAATTCTATCTGATTGCATAATCGTATTTATACCCATCGTCACTGCTTGCGTAGGTACTTCGTCAATTGTATCGAAAAATCTTGCATTCGCTCGAATCGTTTCTTCTGAAAGGTCCACCATTCTCGTATTGGACGTAAACGGTGTACCCGGTTCATTAAAACCTATATGACCATTCGTCCCAATGCCAAGCAACTGAAGATGAATAGGATGTTCTTTCATTATCAATTCATCATAAGCTTTATTATCCTCATCCAGATTCTTTCTATCATTATCCGGGAAATAATATTGTTCCGGCTTAATATCAATATGATCAAATAAATGATGTTTCATGTAATAAAGGTAACTTTTCGGGCTTTGCTTATCTAATTCAAAATATTCATCTAGATTAAATGTTTGTATAAGAGATAAATCAACCGGGTTTGATTTTAACAGTCTCACTAATTCAGCATATACAGGTTCCATTGTACCACCAGTTGCTAAGCCTAGTTTAGTATGTGGATTACACTTGATTTCTCTAAATAATTCAATCGCAACATATTGAGCAGCAAGTGATGCATTCCCTAAATTAATAAATTCCATCATTATTTCTCCTTAATCTTCATTGATAAAACCATTTCCTAGAACATCACGAACATCATGGACGACAACAAATGCATTTTCATCAATCTTTTTAATCATACGCTTTGTCTTTGTAAGTTGTAATTTATTAATAACACAATACAGAACTTCTGTCTCTCTTTTACTATAATACCCACGACCATTGAGTATTGTAATGCCGCGACCAATATCTTCATCTAACATTTTAGCAATTGGATCCGGATTTTGCGAAATAATCGTAATCGCTTTTTTAGGGTTTAATCCTTCTATGATCATATCCATCGATTTAGTACCTAAATATAAACTTAAAACTGTTAACAGTGCTTTTTCCACCGGGATAACAGTTAATGAAATCGCCACAACAATTAAATCAAAGAATAACAATGCATAAGATGTGCTTACATCTAAGTATTTATGGGCAATACGCGCAAGTATCGTTGTACCAGCTGTAGTACCTCCTACAAGCACGATCATACCGATACCAATACCTACTAAAAATCCACCGAAAATCGTGCTCACTAACACTTCTTTTAAATGAAGTTGTAACGGCTCAGTTATTTTTAAAAATACTGAAAGTGCAACAATAGAAATAATCGTTAGTGCCATAGAACGTTTCGATAAAAATTTATATCCTACAGCGAGTAATACCAGGTTCATTAATAGCGTTGTAATCGCAGGAGACCAACCGAAGCTATATAGGAAGATAAGTGACATCCCCGTTACGCCACCTTCACCTAAATTGGCAGGTATAATGAAAACGTTCACTGCAAGAGAAAATATTAAAGAGCCTAAAAGTACAAAAAAGACTGATTTCCAGGTAAGTTTTAAATTTTTAAAATAGTTCATCTTTTCCTCCTTTAAGAATGAAATAATAATTGAAGTCGGTTGTAAGTGTATCGAATTTTATACACTCTTTCAACAATACGGCATAAAAAAGGACATCTGTTTACAGATGCCCCGAAATATATTATTTTAAACGTTATTATTTAAAGAAAGGTTCTTGGATAGCTTTTAAAGTTGCAACCGATTTATCAAATTTTTCTTGTTCTTCAGCTGATAATGGTGTTTCAAATACTTTACTGATACCATTACGGTTGATTAACGTCGGTACACCAATATACACATCGTCATGGCCATACTCACCATTTAATTTTGCCGAAACTGTTAATACCGAGTTTTCATTACCTAAAATTGCTTTAGAAATACGCGTTAACCCCATTGCTACACCATAGTATGTTGCACCTTTTGCTTTAATAATTTCATATGCAGCATCGCGTGTATTAACAAAGATTTCTTCCATTTTCTCTTTGTTGTCTTTAAGAAGGTCTGTTACTTTCATTCCAGCAACATTTGCGCTACTCCATACTGCAAGTTCTGAATCTCCATGTTCACCAATAATATATGCATGCACACTATCAGCAGCTACTTCAAACTCTTGACTAAGCAAGAATCTAAAACGTGCAGTATCTAATATCGTACCTGAACCAATTACACGTCCTTCTGGTAACCCTGAGAATTTTTGAACTGCATATGTTAAAACATCTACAGGGTTTGTTGCGATTAAGAAAATGCCATCAAATCCAGTCGCCATAATTTCATCAACGATAGATTTGAAAATTTTCATATTCTTACCTACTAAATCTAAACGTGTTTCACCTGGTTTTTGAGCTGCACCCGCACAAATTACGATTAAATCTGCGTCTGAACAATCTGCGTAAGTACCATATTTAATATTCATTGGATTTGGCGCATACACAACACCGTGATTTAAATCCATTGCATCTCCGATAGCTTTCGCTTCGTTCAAATCAATAATAACGAACTCATCACAAACACCTTGATTTAACATTGCGAATGCATAGCTTGATCCAACTGCGCCGTTACCTACTAATACAACTTTATTACCTTTAAATTTAGTCATTTCAACTTCTCCTTTAAGTTTATTTTGAATTTATTAATGCTATGAATTAAAGCATGATACTTAATACAAAAGTCCATAGACATACAAATACGAGTAACGCGATACTATACTTAAGCGTCATATTTAATAATTTTGATTCTTCCCCAACTGCTCCAACTGCTGCAGATGCAATTGCAATTGATTGTGGTGAGATTAATTTAGCCATAACACCACCAGCAGTGTTTGCTGCTACAAGCAATGCTGGATTTGTACCGATAGAGCTTGCTGCAGTCGCTTGAATTGAAGCAAATAATACGTTGTTATTTACAACTGAACCAGTCATAAATACACCTATCCAACCTAAAATTGGAGAAAGTAATGGGAAAATCGAACCTGTTTTGGCAATTGCTTGACCCATTGCTACAGTTAACCCACCATATGTTGTTAATTTAGCAATAGCTAATATTGCTGAAATCGTTACGATTGGAATCCATAATTCTTTAATTGTACGACCAAGTAATTCAATCGATTTACCAATATTAATTTTCGGTGAGAACGCAATTGTAAGTAATACTGCGATTAAAATAGCAGTACCCGTTGCACCGATTAAGTCTAGTTTAATCATTACACCTTTGCCAAGTGTTTCATTAAACGTACCAGGCATTGTAAATGTAAGAATTGTTTTTGCTAATGGCCCACCTTCAGCGAATAATGCTTTGAATGCTGGTAAGCTCCATAACAATACTAAACCAGTTAAGAAATAGAATGGACTCCATGCAGTAATGATTTCTTTCGATGGATGTTTCGTTACTTTTACTTCATCGTCTGTTAAACGGAAAATATTTTTTGGTTGCCATTTGCTACAGAATAAAGCTAATGCTGCCATCGCAATCAAAGCTGGTAATAACGCAGCAAGTTCTGGTCCCATGAATAAAGTAATAACAATTCCCATACCAGTGTAAACTAATCCTGAAACTAAAATTGCAGGTAATGTTTCTTTAATACCTTTAAAACCATCCAGAATAAATACTAATAAGAATGGGATAACTATATTAATAATAGGTAACGTGAATACAGACGTTTGTGAAACATCCATTGCTGTTACGCCACCCTTTAAACCTAATGTGTTGATAATACCAACAGGTATACCAATTGCTCCAAAAGCACCTGATGCACCGTTAGCTATCAGACAGAACATCGCAGCTTTCAATGGTTCAAAACCTAATTGTACAAGTAAAACAGCACAAATTGCGATTGGTACACCAAATCCTGCTGCTCCTTCTAAGAATGCGTTGAAACAGTATGCAATTAATAATAATTGAATACGTTGGTCAGCAGAAATACCAGAAATCGAATCTTGAATAACCTGGAATTTCCCACTTTCTACAGCAACTTTGTATAACCAAACAGCCATAACGATGATATAACCAATCGGGAATAAACCTTGTACAATTCCTTCTGTTACACCACCTGCTGCTACAGCACCAGGAATTTTAAATACGAATAATGCAATTAACGCAGTTACAACAAGCGTAAGTATTGCTGCGTTGATACCTTTCATTTTTAAAACTGTTAAGCATAATAAAAACATTATAATAGGTACTGCGGCAACAATTGCTGATAAAGCTAAATTGTTGAATGGATCGAACGATTCTACGAACATCTCTTTTCCTTCTTTCTTTCTAAAATTTGTTTTTTAGGATATTTACTTTTTATGAAAACAAAGAAAACTGTTACTATCTTAAATCGAATACCCTTAATACAGTTCCATACTACAACGTTATGAAATGATATGCAAGCATTTTTTGTGATTATTTTCACAAATTCTAAATATATGTTTTAAAACATGTCAATTTAAGCACAGTACTTAGTGTAATAGCCTTTAAACTAACGAATTTCAGCTAAAACACTGAATGAGATGATTATTTTGCTTAATTAAAGGGTAAACTGTAACTAAATATAATGCAAATAATAACAAAATAAATCATTTTTATGGGGGACGAAACAATGAAGAAAACAATAACTATCGGCTCAACATTACTTGCTGGCACTCTTTCGATGACGTTTATTGCTCCGAACTATGCTGATGCTGCAGGATATTATTACTGGCACAAAGGTGATATGGATGATAGTACAGTTTTAAAGACAACTTTTAAGAATGCAATAAATAAGAATGGTTTCACGTACGATGGTGTAAACATTAATACTGAATACGGAATATTCAAGCGCGTGATGAAAAATAACCAGATTGCTTATAAAAAATTACGTAACGGTGTATATCAATCACGAAATGCAACATTTATCTTTAGTTTAAAAAATAATAAGCTCCATAATAATTCAAAACTTAGAGGTATATACTTTAAGTTTGATGACTATGCCATTTCTACAGCTAAAATAAAAAAAGTATATGGTACACCTGCAAATACGAAACGTATTAAGAACGGTTTAACATATACTTATAAAGCACATTACAATATTAAAAATAAGTTTGATTTCGTAAAATCAAAGGGCAGTTATAAACTTACGGGCTTTATGACAACAAAATAAAAACTAAGACAGGGTCGGAGATATCTCCAACCCTGTCTTAGTTTGCTAATGACTTCTTATTCGATTTAAATGCACGTTTCAAGCGTCTTCTAAGATCCCTTAACAGTCTTTTCAAAAGAACCGTCTCCCTTATATTTCGCTTTATTACATATATATTATAACAAGTCTTTATTAATTCAATATGAAGTTAATATTAATTCTTACCAGCTGAATAAACCAACGAATGCTGCTGATAAAAGTGATACTAAAATACCTGCTAGTAACATCATAGGTACATATTTAGCGATAAAGTCAGAAGTTTTCACATCGACGATACCTTTTAACGCCCCAATAATCATACCTACTGTTGAGAAGTTGGCAAATGAGATTAAGAATGTAACAAGTACCGCTTTCATGTGGTTGTCCATTGATTTCATTGCATCTTGAATTCCGATCATAACTACGAACTCGTTTGTAACGATTTTAGTTGCCATATGTCCTGCGACAGTCCATGCTTCACCAAAAGGTAATCCTAAAAGAATTGCGAATGGGAACATAAATAAACCTAAAATATCTTTTAAACGAATTTGCATGCCAATGTATTTATCTAATAAAGATAATAACATATCAGCAAATGCCGCTAATGATACGAATGCAATTAAGAAAGCGATGATGATTAAGATTAATTTACCTGCACCTAATACAGAGTCACCTAAGAATGAGAAGAATGGTTGACGATTTTCATGTTTGATTTCAACAACATAATCTTCTTCCGGTGTTAATTTAACTGGATTTAAAATAGTTGCGATAATAATTGCGTTAATAATATTTAATGGAATTGCTGTTAACACTAATTCACCAGGCACCATTGTTACATAAGCACCAACGATTGAACCTGAAATACAACTCATCGACATCAACGCAACAGTAAGTACACGTGCTGCATTCATATGACTAACTTGCTCTTTTGATACCGCTAAAGCTTCAGTATTACCTAAGACCATCATTTCAACTGAATAGAATGATTCAAATTTAGGTTGACCAGTTACTTTACCGATTAACCAACCGAACCATTTAATAATAAATGGTAACACACCGATATACATTAAAATATCAAATAAAGGTACTACGAAAAGAATCGGTAATAATGCTGAAACTGCCATATCCATTTTTCCAGGTCCTGGTGCTGTCCAGCTACCAAACGGCATTCCGATACCTACATAAGCTGCTTGTAACATCCAGCTAAATGCATCTGCTACAGCTTTTACACCATTACGTCCCCAAGGGAATTGCGTAAAGAACCAAGCTAAAAATAAGTTAACAACTAACATAATAACGACTGATTTCCAGTCGATATTTTTCTTGTCACGAGAGAAAACAAATGCGACTAAAATAAAGACAAAGATACCTAAAACATTAAGTAATAAATAAGTATTCATGATTTCCACCTTTTAAATTTTTTATCTTAAAGATTATAGCATGATTAACTTGCAAACAATACAATTATTTTCATTTATTTACGAACATTTTTTCATACCGATGCTATTATTTTTTCAAATCTCGAATATTAAAAGTTTTGAAAACGTTTTACCAATAATATCATCTGTATTTTATTTTTTATTTTGTCATATTACACTCTATTTACGAAAAAATATTTTTCAAAAATGATGAATGTCTTTTTCTATTAGGGTATTATGATAAAATGTAATCATTGAAAACAGAACATAGGAGTTTTATATCATGAAAAATTATAATTTAAAAAGCTTAATTGTAAGCTTTATTCTTTTCTTTTCATTTACAGGATCGATTTCAGCAGTGACACCATCTGAAATTGCAACACAGCAAGGGATGAATATAGCTCCTAAATATAATCCTAAAGGTACGATTGTTATTGCAGAAAAAAATGGTCAGATTCTATATGGTGATAATATTGATACCAAAGCACCACCCGCTTCTATGTCTAAATTGATGTCAATATATTTGTTAATGGAAGAAATGGAAAAAGGAAAAATTACTTTTAATACGAAAGTAACAGTTAACGACAAATATTGGACGATTGCTCGTTTACCGATGTTAAGCAATAACGTGTTTAGAAAAGGTGCCACTTATAAGGTCTCTGATCTTATTCAGCTCGCAGTAACACCATCAAGTAACGCGGCAACTTATATGTTAGTGAATTTAGTAGAAAAAGACGATTCTGATTTTGTGGATCGTATGAATAAAACTGCAAAAGCACTTGGTATGAAAAATACACGTTTCTTAAATCCTGTCGGTGCACCAAATAATATGCTTCTTCAATATAAACCAAAGCGTTATCAAGCAGATGGAGATAACTTAACTTCTGCGAGAGATTACTCAATATTAAGCCAGCATCTAGTTAACGAACATCCAGAAATTTTAAAGTTTACTAAAAAAGCGTTTGTTACTGTTAAACCCGGCACTGAAGATGAAGAATCTTTCCATACATACAACCATTCTTTAGAAGGAGGAGAATATCCTTTTAAAGGAGCAGACGGATTAAAGACTGGTTCTAGTGATACAGCTGGTTTCAATGTAACAGTTACCGCTAAACAGCAAAACATGCGTGTTATCGCAGTCGTTCTAGGTGTACAACATTGGCTAGATCCTGATGCGGAATACAATAGAAATAAAATGGCTAACGCTGTGATGCAGGATGCATTTAATAAATATGAATATAAGAAGGTTTTAACAAAAGGCGTACATAAATTTAACGGTAAAGAATACTATGTTCATAATGATTTATATGATATCGTGAAAAAAAATCAGCCTGGGAAATTAATTTTAAAAGATGGTAGTGTTCATTATGATTATGAACGTCAATTTGTATCAAATGATTATAAACCTGCAAGTGTCAAATACGAAGATTACCAGCAATATAAATTGAAGAAGTTTTGGAACGATCATTATTTATCAATAATGACCGCCTTAATTTCTTCATTTTTATTGGGACTCGGGATATTGGTTTACTATTATTGGCCGAAAATTAAGAAGAACTAAAAGATGCGACTCCAGATTGAGGAGTCGCATCTTTTTTTATGCTACTATCTTTATGAGGTGAACCATTTGAATACTTTTTTATTGTTAGCATTTGCTAGCATTTATTTAATATTATCATTGTATTACTATAATCGGCCGAATGTATTGATGTTGTGGTTGAGTTATTTACCAACATTATTGCACGAATTCGGACATGCATTAATATGTCAGTTAACCGGGGGAAATGTAAGCGACATCGTTATCGTGACAAGAAGAACTGAACGACTTTCAACTGGACGTAACGGTTATGCTGTTTCACATACGACATCTGGTTGGAATCGATTTGCTACTTTTATCGCAGGTTATATGTTTCCACCACTATTTTTAATACTTGGAGTATTTTGTTTATCGAGAGCGTGGCAAATCGGTTTTTGGATATTACTAGGACTTGTTTTCCTCTATTATTTTGTAAAAACATCTAGAAAGATATTTCCTTTTGTTGTGATGTTATTAATTGCCGGTGGATGTTATTTGTATTATCGTTATCAGGATGCTGTTTCAATGTGGGTGGTTGGAGATTGGATTATTTATATCGTGCTAGGAGTTCTATTAGCTGACACGATTCTATCAAGCTATACGATGACTATCATCTATTTCCAGGGGAATACCTCTTGGGATGGTGCAATGTTAAGCCGTCTAACAAGATTGCCAGTTTTGGTTTATTATTTATTATTTATAATAGTGCAACTCGGAAGTTGCTGGTACGTTGTGAAAGTCTTGATATTGGGATGAAATGGGTCGATTCTATTGTTGAATCGGGCCATTTCATCTTGTTTGGCACGGTTCCTTATTTGAATCGGGCCATTTTGCTTGTTTTGGCACGGTTCCTTAGTCCAATCGAGCCATTTCATCTTGTTTGGCACGGTTCCCTTCCTGAATCGGGCCATATCCTCTTAAATTTATTTATAATAATTCGTGAAATAAAAGTACTGTTCCCCGTCTTTTTTAAAGTACTTCTCCAACACTCTATAAGTAGTATTTCTCAACTCTCTCCCAACCCAACGATGTGCATCTTTTGTCGTTATCGGGCGATTTAACAATACTTCTAATTCTATTAAGTTATCTCTAATCAATTCCATCTTCTTCATGCGCTTCAAACACCCTTTGCACACAATTGCTTTCGTCTTATCACAAATAACGTTAATTTCAGAACCACATTTCGTACATTGCAATCCGCGCTTAACTTTTTCAAAGTTAAAATTCGGTCTTCGATCATATAAACTAATTGGTCTATGGATATCCTTAAAGTAACTTGCCATTCTGCTTTCAAGTTCTCCTGCTGGTGCGCATTCTCCAACCGACTTCATTATACGACCTATATCATAGTACTTTACCATGCCAAAAACTTTATTTTGAAATGAAAATCCTTTATTAATAAATATCATTTTACTTTCAACAGTATGCCCTGTTTCCATCCATTGAATCAATCCAGTCAATGTTTCATGCATCGTTACAAATTGTACTTCTGGATTCTTTAAACTAAAGCCAGGCTTTTTCCAGACCATCCCTTCATTCACAAATTTTCCAAAATAATTCTTTACATCAAATGCAAATATCTTCTCTCCGGTTAAAATCATGCGATCAACTTCAAAAGACTGACCTTCGAACTCTATACAAATATTAAACAGCTGAATATATTTATCTTCCACAGGAAATTCGTTCAAGAACTGTAACTCACCTAAATAACCATAGTAACTACGGTGATAATCTTCACTATATTCATAATTAGGCAAACGACGCTTCAATATATCTTCCAGTACAACAATTCGTGGTGGCTGAATCATAATTGTCCTCCATTAAGTGATAACTTACATATATCAAATCGTTGTAAAATTACTATTACAGATGTATAAATTTTACACAAAAAAACCACTACAAAGTGATGTCTTTTAAAAACTTAATACGAATACATTGTACCAGCATAGTGCATATCACGATGATCACTATAAACGACACAACAGATGCTTCTCACATAATCCCAACGAGTGGCGACAATAATCTTGGATTTGTGTCAAGAAATCGGACACAAATCCACCCTGTTACTAACTGTACCTTACTTGATAATAGCCTGTTTATTCATTTGGAGTAAATCTGAAAATACATTCATTATTTTTATCCTATTAATGATTGCTACAGGCATTGGAGTTGGACTTGTAAATGTTTCTATGTCAGTGTATAAACAACTTAACTCAGTTGATGAATTTTAAGGTAGATACTTTGGTATAGAATCAACTTTTCCTCAAATTTTTTCACCTATAGCTTCTATTGCGGCTGGCTATATTCTTTCCATTACAATAAAAATGTATGCTATATCCTTTGTATCTATCTTTGGATTTTTGTTATCAGGATATTTTCTTGAAAAGTTATTTCTTATTAAATTTTGAAGAATTAGATATTATATATATTAGTCATTATATTTGTGATAGATTGGTTTACCTCATCTTGATTAATGCCTATAAAACTGAGAGTCACAGATTGAGATGAATGATTAAATAAATCCATCAACAATGCGACATCCTTCGTTTTCCTGTAATAATGATAACCAAACGTTTTTCGCATCGAGTGTGTGCCGATTTCACTTAAACCGATTGCTTTGCTGAATGGTTCAGGATTCTATAGGCTTGTACATGACTAATCGGTTTACTATTGCCCTCAGAATCGAGTTTACTACTTTTAAACAGATAATCTTCGTCCTTCAGGAACTGAATTTAACGATCAATATCCTCCTTTAGATGATAAAGGGGGAATTGTTTCTGTTTACGTGTTTTCTGCTCTCGGAGTTTGATTGTATAGTCCTTAATATCTTTTTTCTTCAGCCCCAACATACCACTCACTCTCAGACCACAGTTAATCCCGAGATTAAATAAAAAAACGTCTCGCTCTGATCCATAATAGGCAAGTGCCTCTTTCATCTCCTGTATCTTTTTTACGTCTCGAATCGGTTCCACGCTATTCATTAAAATCCCTCCTATATGATACATTATTCCAGTTATAAAAATAAACCCCTTTGGTGTCGGGGTTTGTCATGTAACATAATTTATATTGTGTTACTTTATTCAAGGTAAAAAAAAACCAATCAATTTAATGATTGGCTTATTTGGTAGATATTAAAATATTAATAGTATTATCGGAATTATATTGTTCAAAATCCCTATCGTATTTTCTTTCTATTATGTTTTGTTCCTCATCTTCCCATATTTTAGCCCAAACTTTTGGAATTTCTTCTCTATTTTCACATCGATATAATGTCATATCGTTAAGACTTACTTCTATTGTGTCAGCGTCATATTCTTTAGTGGTATACAATGATAAAGTATAATCACCTTTATAGTCAGATTCATATTCTTCATAAACAGCATACATATTAGCATTTTCTATATCATATTTATTAAATACGTTTTCCCACATGCTACCTATTTTTTTCATGATTTCTGGGTCATTGAAATTATTTGTTCTTATACTACCAAGTTTATACAAAATCATAACAAACCTCCCATTATTTTTCGCCTATATTATAGCTTAAATTAAAATAGAAAGACAGTTTTTATAAACTCTTTAAATTCGTATCTTCACCTAATATTATGATTAATACAACTCAATACATATTGTGTTACATGAATGAGAATAAAAAAAAGCAGTCACAGAAATATGATTGCTTAATTATTACTAAAAAATAACTTAATTTCTTCATCTTTAATAAAATAATATGCCATTTTCCCATTTTTATAAAAATCAAGAACATCATTTTTATACAATAATCTAAGATGATGAGATGTAGAAGCCACACTCATATCTAGAATGATAGCAATATCACAGACACAAAGTTCTTTTTCACTCAGTAAAGACAATACAATTTTTAATTTTTTTCATCGCATATTTTTTGAAAAATATTAAGTAATCTTTGCGACTTCTCAATTTTTAAAAAATCTAACGCTTTGTCCACTTTATCTTCATGAACACATACTATGTCACAAGTAATAGATTTATTCATTTAATTTCAACACCCTTATCTAAAATAAAAATTCTAAAATTGTTTGAATTGTTTTATTTTCTATGATAATAAACATTCCTAGTCCTATATAAATAACAGCCATTATCCAACGACTATACTTCTCAATAGTACCACCAATTCCAGGTATATTAGCAATTTTTTGAGCTGTAAAAACTAATACAAATATCAACACTAAAAATGTAATAAGTGTAACTATTAGATTTGACATATTAAGTGAAACAAAATATGGAACAAACAATCCAATGTTATCAGCACCACAACTTGCGATAGTCACTAATGCCACAGTTCCTATTAATTTTGATAATCCTTTTTTATCCAATTCTTTTTTTGCTCTTTTTTCACCAGCACAATCGTCATATAATGCTACTTTAACACCGAAATAAATTGGTATTATACCTAGCAGTCCTAACATCCATTTCTCTGGAACATAATTTAATACGAAAGCTAAAAATAAACTTACTAATATTAAAATAATAGAACCTAGATATTGTCCAATATAGATGTTTCTATATTCTTTCTTTGTGCTAGCTCTAGCAAAGAAAATTAATAAAATAACTAATAAGTCTACAGCAGTTGCTGTGTATAAAACAGTAGCAGTAATAATAGTTTGAAACATAAAAGCACCTCATTCAAAAATTCGTTTGAATGAAGCTTAACATATCCATCAATAACATTCAAGTATATTTTTGAATGTTATTTTAACTCAATAATTTTTTAATATCACTTAAAGAAACGTGACAACAAGCCACCTTTTTTATTTGTCGTGCTATTACTTTCTTACTTCTCTTCTCTTAAATCTTTATAAAAGCTATCAACTTTATTTGTATCAGCTTGAGAAGTATCGTCTTTAACTTCCTGTAACTCAATCTCAAGAGCCTTTATTTTCTCATTTGACTGCAATTGTAAAGACTAATGAAATAATTATTAGTATACCTTAACTCACAAAGCATATCATTTGTTTAACTTCATTATGCAAGGGAAAATATAACTACAAGCAAAATATAGAAAGAGGGATATAAATGACAGAATCAATTAACAATGTTCATAAAGATCTATTTATCAATGGAGAATGGGTAAAGACCGCTGAATATAAAGATTTAATTAATCCTGCATCAGGAGAAGTCATCGCTAAAATTGCACAAGCTGACGAGACACAAGTAGAAGATGCAATTCAGGCAGCCCATGATGCTTTTCAACCATGGAAAAGTTTAGAATTAAAAGATCGTACTAAATACTTACACAACATTGCTGATTTACTAGAAGAACATGCTGATCGTCTTGCAGAAATCATGACGATTGAACAAGGTAAACCACTAAAAGAATCTAAGCTAGAAGTACTAGCCGGTGCTGAAAGTTTCAGATGGAACGCTGAAGAAGCACGTCGTCTCTATGGTGAAACAATACCTGCACCAAATAACCATAAGTATGAAATTGCCTATGAACCCGTTGGTGTCGTTGGTGCCATCACACCATGGAACTTCCCATCAGGAATGATTACTCGAAAGATCGCACCTGCACTTGCAGCAGGAAATACAGTTGTCCTTAAACCATCAAGTGATACGCCACTTTCAGCATTAGCAATCTTCGAATTATTCGAACAAGCTGAATTACCTAAAGGTGTTGCCAATATCGTAATGGGTAGTTCTAAAGAAATAGGTGAAGCAATGACTTCTTCAAAATTAGTTAAGAAGATAACATTCACAGGCTCTACACCTATTGGTAAAGCACTCTATGAACAATCAGCTGATACATTGAAAAAAATGTCACTTGAACTTGGTGGACATGCGCCATTTATTATCAATGAAGATGCAGATATCGATGCTGCGGTAGAAGGATTAATGGCTGCAAAATTCCGTAATAACGGACAAGTTTGTATTGCACCAAATAGAATTTTCGTTCATAAATCTATTAAAGATGATGTATTAAAACAACTTACTGAAAAAGTTGAAGCACTTAAAGTTGGAAACGGCCTTAATGAAGATACGAATGTTGGACCACTTATACGAGAAGATGCTATAGATAAAATTAAGAAACAAATTATTAATGCAACTGATAAAGGTGCAACACTTGTTACAGGTGGTCATCGTTTAACAGGTGATGAATATGATAATGGTTTCTTCTTCCAGCCTACAATTTTAGATAACGTTAATCGCACAATGGATATCTTCTATGAAGAAACATTTGGTCCAGTTATTCCAATCATAACATTTGATACTTTAGACGAAGTCATCGAAATGGCGAATGACAGTGAGTTCGGTTTAGCAAGTTATGCTTATGCTAAAGATAGCAAAACGATACAAACGATAGCTACTTCGCTTGAGTATGGTATGGTTGGTATAAATGAAGTAGCGATTTCAAATCCTGAAACCCCATTTGGTGGTGTAAAACATTCAGGATTCGGCCGAGAAAATTCTCACCTCGGTATTAAAGAATACGTTACTGCTAAATTTATTAACACTAAATTCTTATAAAATTAAGCTTAAGGGACATTTTCCTTAAGCTTATTATATTTACTTATAGATGAAACAGGCCTATAATATCTTAGTTATTGATTTTCAATATATCACTTAAGAAAGGAATGATTATTTGTCACATTCAGTAGATAAATTATGGACAAGAGAATTTGTACTCGTGTCACTAATCAATTTCATTATTATGCTTTCAATGTTTTTATTACTTGTTACAATCGGTGGTTACGCTGTTGAACATTATCATGTTTCAACAAGTACAGCTGGTCTTGTTTCAGGTATTTTTATTGTTGGAAGCTTATTCGGCAGATTTTGGGCTGGAAAATATATTGATATCATCGGCCAGAAAAAAACACTTGTAATTGGTGTCATTATATTTGTTGTAACAACTGCACTTTACTTTGTTTCATTCGATCTAACCGTTCTTATTACTGTTCGTTTATTAAACGGTATAGGCTGCGGGATAGCTTCTACCGCTACAGGTACGATTGCCGCATTTATTACCCCAAAGAAAAGACGTGGTGAAGGTATAAGTTATTTCAGCATGAGCGCTGTAATGGCAACTGCTGTAGGACCTTTCCTAGGAATGTTCTTATTACAATTTATAACGTTCAGACAACTATTTATTTTCTGTTTAGCATTAGCGTTAATCGCACTTTTCATGTTACCAAGCATCAAAGTCAATGAAGATCTAGAAGGATTAAAATCACAGGCACCTAAAGGTCTACACATTTCTAATTTTATCGATACGAATGCTATTCCTATTGCAATCGTTGTGTTAATTTGTTGTACTGCTTACTCTAGCGTACTCAGTTTTATTTCATTTTTTGCAAAAGAGAATAATATGGTCACTGCCGGTAGCTTCTTTTTCTTAGCATATGCTATTGTCGTATTATTATCCAGACCATTTACAGGTCGACTAATGGATACACGAGGTACAAATGTCGTTATGGTACCTGCAATGCTCGCATTTATTGCAGGGTTACTCTCACTTAGCTTAACGCACACTCCTATGATGCTAATAATTAGTGCGATGTTACTAGGATTCGGATATGGCAACTTTTTATCAATCGCGCAAGCTGCTGCGGTAAAACGAACGGAACCTCAAAAAATCGGTCTCGCTACATCTACTTTCTTTATCTTCTTAGATTTTGCATTAGGTTTTGGACCGTATTTATTAGGTATCTTCATTCCAATTATCGGATTACATGGCTTGTATTTTTATATGGGTATTGTCGTAGTCATCGGTATGATTGTATATTTCATCTTACATGGAAGAAAGGCACATATTTATGATGCATTAAACTAAGACTTTTTTGTCTTGGTTTTTTCTTTACTTATCCATACAATTTATTGCACAATAGAAAGTACTTAACAAAAATAATGGATGTGAAAACTTTGAAAATATTTTTAACGGGTGCAACAGGATTTGTAGGAGCCCAACTAATTAATAATTTGCTTAACAATAAAGATTATGAACTTTATGTTCTGTATCGTGATGAGCATCGTAAAAATAAACTTATTACAGAAGACAACAAAGACAGATTACATTTTATTAAAGGTGATATTACTGCAGAAGATTTTGGCGTAGATAACAATACGATTTCGCGTCTTCCTGCTATGGATTATTTTTATCATCTAGCGGCACTTGTAAAATTTGACGAAGATTTAAGAGAAGATTTATTTAGGATTAATTACGAAGGTACTAAACATGCATTAGCTTTTGCTGAAAAAATCAATACGAATCATTTCCTTTATGTATCTACAGCTTATACTGTAGGCATTAATGAAGATGCAAAAGAAATATTACACGACATTGATGCAGAAACAAATAATCCTTATGAAGAAAGCAAAGTAAAAGCCGAGTACTTAGTTGCTGCTTCACATATGAAAACATCTATTTTAAGACCTGCAATTATCATCGGAGATTCAGTTACAGGCGAAGCAGACTCTAAGTTTACGATGTATGGCTTCATGAAAGCTTTAAAAGTTTTCAAACGCAAGATGGATCGTAATCCAGAAAGCGCCAAACATATATATCGATTATTTGTAGATGATAACTGTACTTCTAACTTAGTTCCAGTTGATTATGTCGTTCGTGTATTAACACGTGCAATACCAAATGCTGAAGATAGGAAAATTTATCATATTACAAATAACCAACCTCCTGAAAACTTGGCAGTACTAGAAATTATTAAAAAGTATTTAAACTTCGATCAACTAACCGTTGCACCTACAAGCGATCAACATACGATGAATGACCAGGAAGCTATCCTGAATGGTTATATCGATGTATTCGAACCTTATTTTAAAAAATCAATCACTTTTGATGAAACCAATACAAAATCAATGCTTGATAAAACAGGGGAAAACACACTGACACTTACGACAGCACAACTCGACCATATCATTGAAGTATTTTTTAAATCTTAAAAAGGATTTGGACATATGTCCAAATCCTTTTTTTCAGTTCAGTAACACGTTAGTTACTTTATATTACTTTTTTATTTGCATAGTTTTGATAATACTCTTTGAAAGTAATAAACACTTTCTTTTTCTCATCATATAACTTATATCGTATTGATTCTAAGCTTGTCTTTAAAGTAATTGTTGTTGCATGCTGTAAAGGCGGTGTTTCTTCATGTGCTTTTTCCAGGTAATAATTTGGAATTCGCGGACTTAAGTGATGCACATGATGAAAACCTATATTACCAGTCAACCACTGCAATAATTTTGGCAATTTATAATACGAACTACCTTCAACCGCAGCTTTTACATAATCCCACTCTGAATTTTCTTCAAAGTAAGACTCTTCAAAGGTATGCTGAATATAGAACATCCAAATCCCAAGCATTCCTCCGACAAACATTACTGGAATAAATACTGCAGCAAACAATCCAAAACCGAAGAAATAAATAATTGCTCCATATACTACAACAATTGCTATATTATGCAACCATGTGTTGATTTTTTCTTTTTGTCTTGCATCTTTACGATTGAATCGATTTGAAACAAGCAATAGATAAATCGGGCCAATAACAAACATCACAAATGGATTTCGATATATGCGATAAGCAAGTTGCGTCTTCTTATCAGCAGCTTCATATTCTTCAATTGTCATCATCCCAATATCACCGACACCTTTTTTATCTAAATTCCCACTCGTAGCGTGGTGAATATTATGTTCTCTGCGCCATTGTTGATATGGAAATAACGTTAAAAACCCTGTGAAATTGCCTAAACGATCATTCCACTTTTTGTTCTTAAAAAATGAACCATGACAGCAATCATGGAAAATAATGAAACTACGTACTAAAAAGAACGCCCCAACTACACCAAGTGCAATTGAAATCAATGGCGAAATCTGATACGCAAACATCCCTAAAATGATACATAGTAAATAAGGTACAAGCGTATTAAAAATTTGTATGATACTCAACTGAAATTCAGATTTCTCATACGGCTTTACTGCTTTTCTTAACATTAACTTTTTATCCCTTTCCATAGGTCACCTCTAAATAAAATAATAATGAAGCCAGTATTCCCTAATCAGTTACAAAAAGTCTTTACTTAACTATTATAAACGTTTCATCTAAATAATAAAACATAAAAAATAGCACCTAGTCTTAAAAACAGACCAAATGCTATTTTACTATTATTAATAAGCGGTTAAACACTATACAATCACATTGCATATATTCTAAAAATTATATTAGTATAGGAAATAAAATTATCCACCGATATAATTCATATTGATTTTTTTCTTCTTTCTGTTTTTCACTGTTTCTTCAGTACGTTCATCCGAATAACGATCACTTCGATTGTTCCACAGTTGAGTAAGTTTCGTTTCAAGCGCTTCATCGCTGACACCGCTTCTCATAAACGATTTGATATCATAACCATCTGTCGCAAAAAGACACCCGAATATCTTACCGTCAGAACTTAAACGTGCGCGCGTACAAGTTGAACAGAACGACTCAGAAACACTCGTAATAAATCCAAGTTTTGCACCATTGTCGTGTGTGTAATATTTCGCAACTTCACCAAAATATTTTGGTGCTTCTGGTTGAATATCAAAAGCTTCGGAAATGACTTCGATCATTTCTTTTTTTGAGATGACTTTATCAAAATTCCATCCGTTATCATTACCTACATCCATGAATTCAATAAAACGTAACGTGATTTTCTTATCTTTAAAATATTGCACCATCGGTATCATCTGTTCATCATTTAAACCTTTCTGAATGACCATATTCATCTTCACTTTCAGACCGATAGATACTGCATAATCAATTTGTTCTAAAATTTGATTCGCTGTAATACCACGCCCATTGATTGCTTCAAATGATTCATCTAACGCGTCAAGTGATACATTGATACGGCGTAAACCTGCATCATATAACGCCTGTCCATGTTTTTTTAATAAAAGACCATTTGTCGTAAGACCGATATCTTCAATACCTTCAATGTTGTTAAATGCTTCTATCAAACTTGGTAAATCACGTCGTAGTAAAGGTTCCCCACCTGTGATTCGAATCTTTTTCACACCTAACTTGGCATAAATTTTTGCCAACCTCACAAGTTCTTCAAATGAAAGTAACTCATCTTTCGGTAAGAAGACATAATCATCGCCGAATATTTCTTTCGGCATACAATATGTGCACCTAAAATTACAACGGTCCGTTACTGAAATTCTAAGGTCGCGGATCGGACGCCCTAATTTATCTGTTATTTGTCCCATAATATCCACTCCTTAATTTGAGGACACGTTTTAAATCTTCTTTAGTATTGATATTTTCATACCAAAACGGTGTGCTGTTAATGCGATTAATATGAATCAATGTTGTACTTTGCTGCGTCAATTCTTTTAATGCAAGTCTTCCTGTATCAAGTGACTCTTTTACGATTGGTAATAACGCATAGCGATATACAGCTATCGTTCTGTGTATTTGCTCATTGTCTTGATATAAGATAGCATTTGATCTATTGTGTATACCTGCCATTTCATTTAAGTACCGAATTGCAACTGGAGTGACAAAAGGTGTATCAACAGAAATTACACAATAGTCTTCATCTGGTATTGCATGCATTACTGCATAAATACCAGATAATGGTCCACATTCTTTATAAGATACTTCATCAACAATCACTTCAATATCAAGTTGACGCATCTTTATATCATCTATAAAATATTGCGATAACATCTTATTTGAACTCAATACAATTCGCTCTATACCACTTTCAATCATTGTATGATAAACATGTTCATAGAATGGTTTCTCATCAAGTGGGTATAGCGATTTATGACTTCCAAAACGAGAAGATTTACCACCTGCAAGAATAACTCCTATCATTTAACCACCACTTACTGGCGGGATGAGTGCAACAATATCGTGGTTATGAATTATTTCGTCATCCTTAACAAATTCCTCATTCACAGCTATTTGATAGCTTTCGCCTTGAATGTTTGGATATGTCTTTCCTAAGTGTGCTTTCAAATCATTTACTGAAATAGGCTCAGTAAATATAAACTCGTCTTGAGAACGATTTACTTTAGCTTTAATATGTGCAAAATATAATACTTTCATCTATATCATCCTTTGTAATTTGGATGGTAACCACGCTGACCACCAATCCATTCTTCTCCGTCTTCCCAAATTTCTTTTTTCCAGATTGGAACGACTTCTTTTATACGTTCGATTGCGTATTCATTCGCAGCATAGCTGTCTTTACGATGCGGACTAGAAACACAGATTACCACTGCAATTTCTGACACTTGTAAATTACCGATACGATGCGCGATACTTACAATAGTCCCTGGCCATTTTTCATTAATTTCTTTACCGATTTGTGCGAGCTTTTTCTCAGCCATCGGAATATATGCTTCATACTCTAAATACTCTGTTTTAACCCCTTGTGTCCATTCACGGACAATGCCTGTAAAAACACATACTGCACCTTGATGCGGTGTTACAGTCATTTTTCTATAATGCTCAACGTCGATTGGCATCGTTACAACTTCAAATTGTTTCACGTGTATCATCCACCCATTTGTTTATAAATGTCTCTATCATTGTAGTGCATTCCTGTTGATCTTTTGAAGTATCAACCATTAATTTTATATTGATTAATCTTTTTAAATCCAACTCATCTTTAGTCGATTTAAATAATACTATTTTATCATAGTTTGCCTGCTTATAACCTTCTATAAGGATTACATCCGGTTGAGAAGTAACTTCGTGTTGCATAATATACTCTAAGTTATTCAGCACATCTATATCTTCTTGTTTTATCAGTTTGTGTAAATATTGATAACCTTGTACGATGCTCTCATCAGCACCACTTTCCATATAAGTAATGTGATCACGTGATTTAGGTATATCTATTTCGTCACCATTTTTGTCTCCGTGATGTTTAATAACAGTAACTGTTAATCCTTTAGTCTTTAATAAACGTATCATTGTATTCATTGTTGTTGTCTTGCCACTTTTTTTATATCCTACTACTTGTAATATTTTTACCATGGGACACCGTCTGATGGCGACAATCTATTCACTAATACATCAACCGTATCACCTGCAACAAATCCTCTCGTACCACCTGGCAATATAATCATACTATTGCTCTTAGCAATTGCTATTACTGCATTACTTTTATTGAAACCACTTGGTTTTACAGTCATCGTTCTATAGTCAAGATCCGCACGTATAAAACGTGTGAAAGGGTTAGCTTTCGTAAAATCTTCGGATAATATTGCTTTTACAAACGTTGGGTAAACGTCTCTTTCACCCATCATTGTTCGTAACACTGGACGTGTATATAATTCAAATCCTGTATAGCATGCGCTTGGATTACCTGATAACCCGAATAAGAATTTATTTGCTTTTACTGCTACTGTCGTTACACTACCTGGTCGCATCGCAATTTTATTAAACAATACATCAGCCGCTAAGTCTTTATAAATTTGTGGCATATAATCAAAGTCACCGACACTCACGCCACCTGTCGTAATAACAATATCATGATTTTGATATGCATCACGCACTGCATTAAAAAGTGTTTCGTAATCATCCGCTTTTACATGATAATTCAACACTTGAATATTCATCTCTTTACATAACCCCATAATCATCGGGCCGTTTGAGTTTCTTATTTTTCCGGGTAATAGTGCTTCATCGATGTCAACAAGCTCGCTTCCTGTTGCGATGATTGCAACTGATGGCTTTTGATATACTTTCACTGTTGCATAAGAAAAGGTTGCAAGTACCGCAATCACTCCAGCATTAATGATCGTACCTCGCTTGAGGATAGTATCACCTTTTTTGCACTCTTCACCCTGGAATGAAATGTTCTCACCACTCGTAAATGGCTTTCTTAGTGTAAACCCATCATCTGTAGCTACAGTTTGTTCAAGCATTACAATTGCATCAGCACCTGCAGGAATTTTAGCACCTGTCATAATGCGTACTGCTTCTTTATTTTTGAGTGATTTCTCACTTACACTACCAGCCCCAATATGGTCAACTACCTTAAAAGCGACGCGATTGTCTCCGCTCGCTCCAGCACTTGCTTCACTACGAATTGCAAAGCCATCATATGGAGACTTATTAAACATGGGGATATCATAAGTCGCGATGATATCCTCTGCTAAAACATAATTTAAACTGTCAAGATAGTTAATTTCTTTAACTTCTTTTCGCTTGGCATATTTGATACATTTCTCAATCGCTTCACTAACAGGTATTGGTGTTCTTCTCTCTAACATATATATCCTCCTGCTCTAAAATTGTAGTATGATTAATATAAGTATATAAGAAAGGAAGTAATTCTATGAGCGAATTGACTCACTTTAATGAACAAGGTAGAGCTAAGATGGTAGATGTTTCGGATAAACAAATTTCTACGCGCACTGCAGTCGCTATAAGTTCAATCAAAGTAAATGAAATCATTTACGATCAGATTATCAACCATACAAATAAAAAAGGCGATGTGCTTGGCGTTGCACAAGTTGCAGGTATTATGGCTACCAAAAACACCGCACAAATTATTCCAATGTGTCATCCGCTTAATTTGAGTGGTATCGATATTACATTTGAATGGGATACAACAGATGGTTACGAAATACTGATTACTTGCACTGTTAAAACAACCGGTCAGACTGGTGTAGAAATGGAAGCATTAACTGGAGCAAGCGCCACAGCGTTGACGATCTATGATATGACTAAAGCAGTCGATAAAGGCATGATTATCGGACCGACATATTTAGTTTCAAAATCTGGCGGAAAAAATGGCGATTTTAAACGTTAATTATTTTGTAAGCTCATGCACAATATGATGAATCTGTTGTGTAATGAGCTTCTTCATTGCTAAATTTACAGCACCGACCGAACCAGGAATTGAGAAGATTACCGTGTTATCTTTCGTGCCACAAATCGCACGTGAAAGAATCGCCCGCGGTCCTACATCTTCTGTATAACTTAAAAATCTGAAAATCTCTCCGAAACCTTCCATTTCTTTATCGATGACTGATTTCACCACTTCTATCGTTACATCGCGCTTCGCAATTCCCGTTCCACCAGTTGTAATAATCACATCTACTTTCTCGTGTAAAAGATGTTGAATCACCTTTCGAATTTCCGCCTGATCATCTTTTACGATTGAATAGTAGGCTTTATTGACAGAAATATTTATATCAGCTAAATGCTGAATCACTGCTTTGCCACCTCTATCTGTATCAAAGTCACGGGTATCACTCACCGTTATTACTGCAACTTTTAATGGTTTACGCTCGATATTATCATGTTCGTTATGCATTGATTTTCCTCCTACCCAAATAACTGATGATAGATTTTTTTAGCTTCATTGACTGTCTTCACTTCATGAATCAATAACCTGCCACCTTTAAACCATATCATAGGTCGATCCATAAACTTAAACCTTATGAAATAAGGATTTACATTAAACATAATATTTTGTGCTTTTAAATGACGAATAAGTTCCTCTTCATTGAACTTTAACGTCATAAATTGTACTGTATCTCGCCCGCAAAGCATCGTTTCCGTTTGCTTAAACAATAGATTAGGAAACGTCTTATCGTCACCACATGTTATACATTTTTCATTGAACATTTTAGAGAACTTCAAAGCTGTATGATCCATCTGCCATACATCTCCGAATATGAGTTTAGCATCAAATGGTGTTTTACTTAAAATTTTCATACAATACATCATTTGATAGCTTGTCGCAAGATTCACAGCAGGCTCTATAATTCCTACAGTATCACATGTTCTATTCATTACAGGAAGTATACCCATTACACAGTTAAAGCATGGTGTTACACCAGGAATAAATGGACAGGCAACGTATGTAGATTCTACACATGCACCATAAATCCACGGTATATTATTTTTATAACTAAAATCATTGATAACCAATCGCGTTTCAAAGTTATCCGTCGCATCTAATATACAATCACATTGCAAAAACGCCGCTTCAAGAAGCGACGCATCACAATGTGCTATATAAGTTTCAATTTCTAAATCACTGCGTATAGCTTTTAATTCTCGTTCACATGCCACAACTTTAGGCGTGCTCAGTTCAGCATCTGATTCTTTAAAAAGTGATTGTCGTTGCAAATTTGAAACTTCGACATAGTCACGATCGACGATAACAATTTTTTTTACGCCACTTCTAGCAATAGATTCTGCTAAGTGTGTGCCTAATGCGCCGCACCCAACAATACCAACTGTAGCATTTTCGATGAATGATTGACCACTTTCACCAATCCCGTAAAACTTTATTTGTCTATCGTATCTTGTCATGACTACCCCTCAATTCCGTTACTTTCTACCTTCTTTTTTATCCATCCAGAACATTGTTATTAAGGCAATTATACCAAACACTGCAAGGAAAGCGAAAGCCGGTTTATTCGTACCAAAGCTTGCTGCACAAAAAGCAATGACTAATGGCGGGAAGAAACCACCTAAACCACCCATCATCGATACAATACCGTTTACAATACCAGCCTGTTTAGAATAATAAGTCGGTGCTAATTTAAAAATCAGACCATTACCTAGACCAGCACAAGCAGAGATGATTAAACATCCTGCAGTGAAGAAGAAGATTTGATGATTAATAGAAAGCATTGCTGCCCCAATGATTAATCCGACAAATACAACCTTTAATACATCCATTGCACGTAGCTTATCACCAAGCACACCTCCTACAGGGCGTAGCAACGTTGCTATTGCGATAAACGTACCTGTTCGAATACCAGCATCAACTTTATCTAAACCAAAATTATTAACTAAAAAGTTCGGTAAGAATAACCCGAATGCTACGAAAGAGCCAAAAGTGATAAAGTACCAGAAACTTAATAAGTATAATTTATACTCTGGCAATACACCTTTAATCTGATCCATCAATGGTTGTTTAACTTTCGGTTCATCTTTATCACCGAATAAGAAGTTCAGTAAAGCAAATAAAGCCATAACGATTAAATATGATTTTACTGTGTTACTCCAGCCAATCGCGTTCGCTAAAGGTGGCGCAGCAAATGCTGATACTGCCGTACCGATGTTACCCATACCGTAAATACCGTTAGCAAGACCATGCTTTTCTTTAGGGAAATATTTTGGCACACTTGTAACACCTACAGAGAAGATTGCGCCCCCAACCCCTAGAAAAAGACCGGCAATCATCAACATTGTAGTCGATTGCGCCATACTAAGTAAAAATACAGGAATGAGCAGGAATATAAATGCTCCTAAAAATACCTTTCGTGCACCGATTAAGTTTGCATAATATCCTAATGGAATACGTAATACAGAACCTAAAATAACTGGAATTGCTAAAATGATTGCTTTCTGACTTTCAGGAATTGAGAAGTCCTGAGACATAAATGGTAATAACGGTGCAATAATTGTCCAAGCCATAAATCCAGCTAATAAACTGAACGTTTGAAGCGTTAACTGCACTTTACCTGATGCTTTGTTCATACGTTTCACCCTTTTTTATGAGTTTGTGATTATTTATACAAACTTATTTTAAGGCTTTTTAAGTACGTATATAATTGGGGATTTCCCCTATGATGAGGAAAGTTTCCCTATATGTTGTACAGTACAAAAAGTAAAACGCAGAATAATTATTATCCTGCGTTCTATACTTATAATATTTTTGTATTCACTACTTCCAGCAGCAAATCTTCATCCTTAATCTTGAATACTTTTTCTGCCATCGGAAACAGTACATTTTCTTCTTTGTACATATGTACCATACAGATTTCATAGCCTTCATTTAAATCCTGCATGATTAAAGGGATATCATCCACTTCGTAATTCATCACCTTTGTCACCTCTAAGAAGTGATCAAAATACTGCATCATCTCATCGTGTTCTGCTTCTATCGTAATAATGGGACCTTGATCTGTTCCGATGTAAGAACCTAGGATAGGAAAGAAGAAGCGGGATTCCTTTTCCTGATGCTTAATCAATATGGGAATAAACGCTGTCATCAGTTTACGTATGTTGTTTACATGTTCAAAACGTGCGAGCGGTGCACATGTTTTAACAATTTGCATTTCACTAAACCATTCATGCATTAAACTTCTAATGAGCATATGCTCATTTTCTAATATGCGTAATGCTTTCATCTTTGTCTGGAATTGTTGCATATCTCCACGTCCTAAAAATCTAATAATTTTTTCTTTAAAGCATATTCTACTAGCTCAGGCTTTGATTTTAAGTTCAACTTATCCATTATTCTTGCTTTATGTGCTTCGACTGTCTTAACAGAAACAAAGAGCATCTCTGCAATCTCTTTATTACCATAGCCTTTAGCGATGAGTGGTAAAATCTCTAACTCTCTTTTAGATAGTATTTTTAAGTGATCATTTTTTGCCGAGTATTCACTATCATGATGAATGAGCTCATGAACAAGTGAGGTTGCCATCTTCGGATCAATATAAGTATCTCCAGCATAAACTGTCTTTACTGCCTGAATCAGTTCTTCATCCGGCGCATTTTTTAATATATAGCCATTGGCGCCATTCTTTAATACATGAAATAAATACTCATCATCATCATACATCGTAAGAATCAATATTTTAGTATCAGGAAATGCATCTTTAATTTTGCCGGTTGCAATTAATCCAGATTCTCCTGGTGGCATGCTTAAATCCATAATTAACACATCCGGTTTATGTGTTGCTACAACTTGAAATGCTTCTAATCCATCAGCAGCAGTTGCAACAACTTCCATGTCTTTCTGATAGTTAAGAATCATGGAAAAACCAGTTCTGACCACTGCATGATCATCAGCAATTACTATTTTCATGTTACTCCCCCTACAGTGGAATGGTGAGTGTTACAAAAGTCCCCTTACCTTTCTCACTGTTAATTTTTACAGAGCCATTTACGATTTCTGCACGTTCCTGCATTCCATATAAACCTAGCCCTGTGCCTTTAGGTGTCTGTCCAATCTCAAATCCATCTCCATTGTCACTAATTTCTACAATCAGTTCATCTATTTCTTTTTGAACTAATACGTGCACCACATCAACATTTGCATATTTTAAAGCATTAAGTATCGCTTCCTGTGTTATACGGTAAACTGCAGTTTCTATTTCATTTGAGAAGCGCTCCGACTGTATGTTTGTATCGAACTGGACATCTAAACCATAGTTCTTCTCTAATTGTTTGAAGTGCGAGCGAAATGCTGCAACAAGACCGAGATCATCAAGTGAGGAAGGACGCAATTCAAGCGATAAATTCCGAATATCATTCATCAGTCGTGACATTGACCCTTCCATGAGCTGTATATGCTTATTTCTATCTTCATCATCTTTATATTTCAGCAATCTTAAATCAACCACAACATTGAGTAGTTCCTGAACTACACTATCATGCAATTCTCGAGAAATTCTTTTTCTTTCATTCTCTTGTGCATTGATAATTTTTTTCGTGATAGTTTTTTGATGTAGCATCTCCTGCGTTCTAAGTTGTGGAGAAACGTTTTGTAATGTAAGGACTTTCACATTTGGTGCATTCTGAAGTACTACATAAGATGCTGAATATGCAACAGGTTCTCCAATTTCATTCTTTAAAAAGAGTTGAAATGATTGATTGTTTTTATCTTCTTTCATAAAACAATTCATACAGGTCATCAATGCATGTTCATTTGTATAACCCATACAAGTTGAACAAAAACTTTCAAGTAACACATCTAAATTCTTTTCGTAATTTAGTACTCGTTTTGCAGCATCATTCATCGTAATAATTGAGTTATCCGCATTGATGAAAATGATTAATTCTTCCGTATCATTGTAATAATATTTGATCAGTTCTTCTAATAAATTCTGATTAAATTGATTCATACTAAGTGACACTATTAATCACATCCTTACGATAAAATGCACCAAATCCTTTATCTAACTCACCATTAATTGTTTCATAAACTTCTAGATTGAATGGACGTTGTTCTCTATTGCCGACAAGTAGAACCGCTGCCACTTTATTATATTTCCAAAGAGGTATAGCCATAAAATTAGTTAACTTCTCGAATCTCACTATCGGAAAATCAAAAATATGCGTTGCAATACTGCTTGTTGAAATATCTAATTCTATCCAGGAACGGCCGGATTTGAGAACAAATCCGGCGATACCCTTTCCTTTTTGAAGTTCTATTTTTTTATATCTTTCGTTTGTAGCTCCCGATACAAATGTCCAATGTATATCAGTCTGTAAGATTAGATCAGAGGGCATTGCAAGGCCAACAAAATCTACATTTAATTTATCTTTTAATTGATCTACTTCATCTTGATAATTATAGTGTATCGCTTCCATGCTACCTCTCCTAACCGTTATCTATGTTTACGATAAATAATATGACTACGACCTACATAGTTTACTGGTACACTCCACACATGAACGAGTCGTGTGAATGGCCATAGTGCTGTAATTAAAAATCCAGAGATGACATGCAGTTTGAATGCTAGTGGTACATTTAGCATAAATTCTGCTTGAGGTCTAAGAATTAACAACCCTCTAAACCATTCTGAAATGGTCGCACGATAATCAAAATCTGGTGTTGTAGCATTCGTTACGATTGTTGAATAACAACCTAAGAATACAATCAACAATAACAATAAGTTTACTAATATATCTGATGCAGAACTTAAATGCCTTACATTTTGATTCGTAATCCGTCTTGCTGTCAATAATAACATACCGATAAGCGTTACAATACCAAAAATACTTCCAATGTATACCGCTCCGATATGATAAATATGATCATTTATACCTATTGCTCTTAACCAGTTTGCAGGAATTCCAAGCCCGACAATGTGGCCCATTATAACCGGAATAATACCTAAATGAAATAAAATACTTCCCCACATCAGTTGTTTCTTTTCTACAAACTCACTTGACTTCGCAGTCCATGAGAACTGATCATACTTAAAACGGAAAATATGACCGATAATAAATATAGCAATACATGCGTATGGAAAGATTACCCATAGTAATTGACTAAGCATGTGATGTCACCTCTTTATCGTCTATTGATAGACACGCTTTACAAGTTTCACGAATAGCAAGGATTAAATTGTAGTATGGACTTTGAATTTTCTCTAATGCACCGAGCAAATTATAAGTACCGTCTTCAATGACCATAAGTACTAGCTGCATACTTTCTTCAGCGCGATCATCCCCACGCCATTCAGCTGCATAAATAAATTCACACATTAAAGGTAAGAAATCCGATAACTCAGATGACGGCATTTCTAAACCGAACATTTCATATAATACTTTTAATCGTGCAAGCATTTGTCCGCGTTCTTTTTTATCTTCGAACTTCACAAATGTCATATATAATGTCGTTTTTTTCTCGAAATCAAACGTAGAAGTATAGACTTCCTGTATTTCTGACAGACTAATTTCATGCATATCTTTCCAGTATTGATTGACCGCTTCATAAGCTGGATGATCGTTGTCAAACACACCTTCAAAAGCTTTAGGATGGAAGTTTAATTTTTCAGGATAAACGAGCTGGTGGCTAAAAAATCCGAATGACTTTTTATACTCGTATAATTTATTTAAATCAATCACGCCAAATGCCTCCGTAGAAGTTATCTTCATACACTTCTTTTCCTGATTTACCAGCTGGTACTGGTCCACAACCATCACAATCTGCTCCGAAGTTGTCACTTGTATAACCTTCGCCACCTTGAGCGCTATACGTATTTACATAACCTTCTTTATGTGATGTCGGAACGACGAAACGATCTTCATGTTTAGCAATCGCAAGTAAGCGATACATTGCTTTTACTTGTTGTGCTGTTAAACCAACACGATCAAGTCTTGATTCATCGAAATCTTTACCGCTTGAAATAGCTCTCATATAACTACGCATCATCGCCATTTTTTGTAATGCGCGCTTCACTGTTTCAGCATCTCCTGCTGTCAGCATATTCGCTAAATATTGAATTGGTAAACGCATTTCTTCAATGGCCGGGAAAATCATATCCGGATTCTTAATTGAATCCTTTCCTTCAAAGTAGTTCATAATCGGACTAAGTGGCGGGCAATACCAAACCATTGGTAATGTACGATACTCAGGATGTAATGGGAATGCTAATTTATATTCAATTGCTAATTTATATACTGGTGAATTTTGTGCTGCTTCAATCCATTCCTGACTTATGCCATCACGTTCAGCTTGCGCAATTACTTCTGGATCAAACGGATCTAGGAATAAATCAAGTTGAGATTGATATAAATCTTTTTCATCTGTAACTGATGCTGCTTCTAATACTTTATCTGCATCATACAGTAACACCCCTAAGTAACGCATACGACCAGTACAAGTTTCGGAACATACTGTCGGAAGACCAGCTTCAACACGTGGAAAACAGAATGTACATTTTTCTGCTTTATTCGTTTTCCAGTTGAAGTAAACCTTTTTGTAAGGACAACCGGTCATACAATAGCGCCATCCGCGACATGCATCCTGATCTACAAGGACAATACCATCTTCATCACGTTTATACATTGCACCACTCGGACAACTTGCGACACAACTTGGATTTAAACAGTGTTCACATAAACGCGGTAAATACATCATAAACGTCTGTTCAAAATTAAATTTGATTTCTTCTTCGATTTTTTCAATGTTCGGGTCAGTTGGACCAGTAATATGAGCACCTGCTAAATCATCTTCCCAGTTTGGTCCCCATTCTAAATCCATTTTCTTACCTGTAACTAGTGATTCTGCACGAGCAACCGGAGAGTGCTTTTTCTCTTTTGCATTCGTTAAATCAGCATAATTATACGTCCATGGTTCATAGTAATCTTTCATTTCCGGCATATCAGGATTATAGAAGATCTTACCTAAGGCAATCTTAGAAAGTTTAGAACCAGATTTCAGCTCTAACTTTCCTTTACGACTCAATTGCCATCCACCTTTATATTGCTCCTGATCTTCCCAACGTTTTGGATAACCGATACCCGGTTTCGTTTCTACGTTGTTAAACCACATATATTCAGCACCCGGACGATTTGTCCATGTCGTCTTACATGTCACACTACATGTATGACAGCCGATACATTTATCTAAATTCATCACCATTGCAACTTGAGCTTTAATCTTCAAGCCAATCAACCTCCTTCATCTTACGAACAGCAACGTAAACATCACGTTGGTTTCCGATTGGTCCGTAGTAGTTGAATCCATAACTAATTTGCGCATATCCACCAACAAGTTGCGTTGGCTTTAAGTGAATACGTGTCGGTGCGTTATGTGAGCCTCCACGTGTATCTGTAATTTCTGACCCTGGTGTTTGAATATGTTTATCTTGTGCATGATACATAAACATTGTGCCACGTGGCATACGGTGAGAAACAACCGCACGTGCTGTCACTAAACCATTTCTGTTGTAAACTTCTAACCAGTCATTATCATAAATTTCATGACTTGCTGCATCTTCGTTGTTGATCCAAACCGTTGGACCACCACGGAATAAAGTTAACATGTGAAGGTTATCCTGGTATGTTGAATGAATATTCCATTTACCGTGGGGCGTTAAGTAACGTAACACTAAACTATCTACGCCACCTTTAATCTGTTTATCCTTCGTACCGAATACCATAGGTGGCAGAGTTGGTTTATACACTGGTAAAGCTTCACCAAGTTGCTGGAATACTTCATGATCGATGTAGTAACTTTGACGTCCAGTTAACGTTCTAAAAGGTACTAGTCGTTCAATATTTGTTGTAAATGGTGAATAACGACGACCTAATTTATTAGAGCCCGGGAACACAGCTGTTGGAATTACTTCACGTGGTTGTGCAGTAATATTTGCAAATGTAATTTTTTCTGCTGCACGTTCTGCTGAAATATCTTTTAATTCCATACCTGTCTGTTCTTCTAAATCAGCATATGATTTTTGAGATACTTGACCGTTCGTTGCAGACGATACATTTAAGATAACATCTGCAACACGTTTCGCTGTATCAATTCTCGGCTTACCATTCTTTACTGTATCATCTTCGTAAGTGCCTACCATTGAACGTAACTCATCGTATTGTTCTTTAACGCTGAACGCAACACCGTGTGCGCCGACTTTACCATTTTCAAGTAATGGTCCAACAGACACGTATTTATCATATACATCTGTATATGTTCTATCGACGACTGCAAATCCTGGCATCGTCTTACCTGGAATCGGTTCTACTTCGCCTTTTGTCCAATCTTTGACAATACCCATCGGTGTTGAAATTTCTTGTTGTGAATCATGTGCAAGTGGTGCTGTTACGACATCTTTAAACGTACCTGGTAAATGACGTTCTGACATTTCAGAGAATGTCTTCGCGATAGATTTGTAAATATCCCAGTCACTTCTAGATTCCCAAAGTGGGTCAACAGCTGGATTGAACGGATGTACGAATGGATGCATATCTGTTGAAGATAAGTCATGTTTTTCGTACCATGTTGCTGCCGGTAATACAACATCTGCATATAAAGGTGTTGTTGTCATACGGAAATCAAGTGCTACAAGTAAATCTAATTTACCTTCAGTATCTTCTCTCCATGTGATTTCTTCTGGTTTCTCTCGTTCATTTGGTTCTGCAAGTAAGCCGTGTTTCGTACCTAATAAATGCTTCATAAAGTACTCTTGCCCTTTCGCTGAACTCGAAATTAAGTTTGAACGCCATACGAATAAAGTTTTCGGGTGGTTTTGTTTCGCGTCCGGATCTTCTACTGCAAATTTTGTTTCACGTGATTTTACAGATTCAACAGCACGTTTTAATACTTCTTCATTCGTGAAGTTACCAGCGTCACGTGCATCTTCACCGAATAACAGACTATTCTTATCGAACTGTGGATATGATGGTAACCATCCTAAACGTGCAGCTAATACGTTGTAATCTGCTGGGTGCGTATATTTTACGTTTTCAGCTAATGGAGATGTTAAAGTATCTACACCCGCTTCTTCATATTTCCATTGGTCTGTCGCAAAGTAGAACCAACTTGTCGCATTTTGTAGACGTGGTGGTGCTGACCAGTCTTTTGCGAATGCGATTGTTGACCAGCCTTCAATTGGACGACATTTTTCCTGACCAACATAATGTGCCCAACCTCCACCGTTTACACCTTGCGTTGCACAAAGTGTTACTAAGTTTAATACTGAACGGTAAATCGTATCTGAGTTAAACCAGTGGTTTATACCTGCACCCATGATAATCATCGAGCGGCCACCAGTATCAATTGCGTTTTGTGCAAATTCACGTGCAATTTGGACCACAACTGAAGGTTTAACGCCTGCTACTTTTAATTGCCATGCTGGTGTGTAGATTGAAGTTTCATCGTCATAACCTTTCGCTTCTAAATTCGTATTGAATCGATTAACACCGTATTGAGATAACATTAAATCGTAAATCGTTGCAACGTATTTTATTTCTCCATTTGCTAATGTTACTTTCTTCGCAGCAATCGGACGTTTGAATGTACCGTTGCCTGCGTTATCAAAGAACGGGAAGACAATTTCAACAACTTCATATTCATTATCTTTAATCGTCATTGATGGATCAATTTTTGTACCATCTGCTGTTTCTAATTTAATATTCCATTTCACATCTTTTTCCCAACGTTGTCCCATTGTTCCATTCGGTACAACGATTTGCTTGGAAATATCATCGAACACCACAGGTTTCCATTCGCTATGTTCACTTGTGTCACCTAAATCACTTGAACGTAAGAAACGGCCTGCTTTTAAAGTATCTTCATGTTCATCTAACATTATTAAGAAAGGCATATCTGTGTATTGTTTTGCGTAGTTAATAAACATCGGTTCTTGTCTTTGTTCATAGAACTCATCTAAAATAACGTGCGTCATTGCTTGTGCAAGAGCAGCATCTGTACCTGGGTTTGGTGCTAACCAGTTATCTGCGAATTTTACGTTTTCAGCATAGTCTGGTGCTACAGAAACCACTTTCGTCCCTTTGTATCGAACTTCAGTCATAAAGTGAGCATCTGGCGTACGTGTTAATGGTACGTTAGAACCCCACATAATAATATATCCTGCATTGTACCAGTCACTTGATTCAGGTACATCTGTTTGTTCACCCCAAATTTGTGGTGATGCTGGTGGTAAATCAGCATACCAATCGTAGAATGATAACATTTCTCCACCAAGTAAAGAGATGAAACGTGCCCCAGCTGCGTAACTGATCATACTCATTGCTGGAATCGGCGTAAAACCTGCGATACGGTCTGGGCCATATTTCTTGATTGTGTAAATCAATTGAGATGCGATCAGTTGCGTCACTTCTCTCCAATTGACACGGACATGTCCGCCCATACCACGTGCCTGCTTATAGCTACGTGCTTTTTCTGGATTTTCAACGATTGATTGCCAAGCACGAACAGGGTCTCCGTGTTCTTCTAAAGCTTGTTGCCAAAGGCGCCATAATACACCACGTACATATGGAAACTTAATACGTAATGGTGAATATTCGTACCATGAGAATGATGCGCCACGCGGACAACCACGTGGTTCAAATTCAGGCATATCAGGACCACATGAAGGATAATCAATTTGTTGATTTTCCCAAGTGATAATGCCGTTTTTCACAAACACTTTCCATGAACATGATCCTGTACAGTTTACCCCGTGTGTCGTACGTACTACCTTATCGTGGCTCCAGCGTTGTCTATACATTTTCTCCCATTCACGACTCTTCTCTTCTAAAACTGACCAATTGCCATTAAATCTTTCTGTAGGTTTAAAAAAACGTAATCCCGTACCAATTGCCATTCATAACACTCCTTTAATTGCAGTTTTGCCCTCTTACCATAGATTATGAAACGTTTCACAAATGATTACTATTGGGGATTTCCCTAAGCATGTAGGGTAATCCCTAGAACAAACAATTGTAGGAGCAAGTCAATTACAACATATAATTTTAAAATGTACTGTAATATAATATGTATATAGGAGTTGATTGAATGAGTCATGAAGTATATCAACATAAAAAAATGATGAAATATATAGATGGAAAATTTATAAATGTTGAGGATTCAATTGCGAATGAATTTCCATTGACGTTATATGTGAATAAAGAGGAATTCGCTACAATTGTATGTACACCGAAGTATTTAAGAGAACTTACGATGGGTTTCCTAGCATCTGAAGGCGTTATCAGAAAACATAGTGACATAAAAAATTTTCATCTTGATGATGCTAAAGGATTATGTCATATCGAATTAGCGCATGAAGTGGATACAACACAAAGTCAATTTACAAAACGCATGATTAGTTCTTGCTGTGGTAAAAGTCGCCAGTTTTATTTTGTCAATGATATGAAAACGTCAAAAGTTGCTACGACAACACGTTCAATCAAACCTGATGAAATCTTTCATTTGATGCATACGATGCAAAGTCAAAGTACAGATTTTAAAGTGACTGGTGGTCTGCACAATGCTGCACTCAGTGATGGACAAGATTTCTACTTACACCGCAATGATATCGGTCGCCATAATGCACTCGACAAACTGTACGGGCACTGTATATTAAATAACATCTCAATAAAAGATAAAATACTCATCTTTTCTGGCAGAATATCTTCAGAAATTTTAATAAAAGCTTCTAAAATTGGGGTCGGTATAATATTAAGTAAATCTGCACCTACCGATTTAGCAATAGGACTTGCTGAAGACTTAAATATTACTGCTGTAGGTTTTGTACGAAATGATACTTTTAATGTTTACAGTCATCCTGAAAGAATAATAACTGAATAAATAAAGTAGAGGACTTAATCATTAAGTCCTCTACTTTATTTTAATTGAATCGTACCAGCTAACTTTAGCTGCCTGCCATATGTCACTTTATATTCAATCACGTCGTTTGCCTGAAATAGATCAAGGAATAGTCGTTCGTCTACAAACACCTCATTTTTGAACGTTGCCTGGTTAGAAATCACTTCAGGAACATTGAGTAATGTTATCACTTTATGCATCACTAAATTGCCAGGTACTTTCTTTTCTATTAATGCGTCATCCGAATCTTCAGCAACTGCATCTCGGTATTGTTTTAATTCATCCAATGTGATTTGAAACTGCATGAGACACCTCTTCTATATAAGTTGATATCACCGTTGCTTTCAGTACATCATCAAAATAATAATTTAATTCGTATGTATATTGATCCACATGTTTAATCTTTCTCTGATCTATCAGCTTAATTTTTACAGCATACGTTTTTTCTACTTCTAGTTGGTTTTGTGTAATCAACTGTTTAATATGCTGACAACTTTTTCTTTCCTGATGGAATCTTGAAACATACCATGGCTTTATCAATAACACATCAGGTACTCTAAAATCTTTTCCATTCATTAATTCCACATCTTTACGAGAAAATCGCATTGCTATCGTTTCCAATTTATTTCCCACTCTCTTATATATATTTCTTAAATCATAGGAAAAACGTAAATATGTATATGATTATCATCATATTAACATGTATAATGTAATATTTCCTTTTCTATACAAGAAAAAAAGTTTACGCATATTAATTTATGCGTAAACTTTTTTGAATAGATGGGTTATTACGTAATTTTACCGCAAGTATTGCTGCAATCAGTGCTTTTATACAATCACCAGGGATAAATAACATCACTGATTTAAGCGCAGTGAATAAATCCTGCTTTAAATTAAATGCCATAAACGTACCACCAATTAAATTACATAAAAATGCACCAATTAATGCATTAATCAGAAACACTTGCCACACTTTTGGAGACTTCATACGTTCAACAAATAATCCGATTAAAAAAGCAATGAGTGTGAATGAAAGAATATAACCTCCAGTCGGACCAAAAAATAAAGCAAAACCACCACGTCCACCTGACAAAACTGGTAGTCCAATAGCTACTAAGATTGTAAAGATAAGAACAGATAACCCTCCTAATCGACTACCCAGTAAACAACCCGCTAAAATAAAACCTAAATTCTGAAATGTGAATGGAACTGGGATACCTGGAATACTTATTGGCGGTAATAAACCTAACACAGCAATTAATGCAGTAAACTTGCCGACAATGACCAAATCTTTTGTTTTCATAATCTTCCTCTTTTCTGACAGAATAATCTTATTATAGCAATAGCGTTAACCTAAATAAATAATAAGTTTACAATCGTCTTAAAAAAAGCTGAGACATTAGTCTCAGCTAGCTTGAAATAATTTATTTTTCTAATTTTAATAATGCTTCTTTTAATACTTTTCTTTGATGCTCTAAAGAAATTGGATCATTGAACCAGAAATCTTCCGCATCATATTGTACGACTTTATTATTGTTAACAGCATCCATGTTTTTCCACACTTTAGACTCAGTTACTGTATTTGAAATTTTTCCTGTATCACTAGAAACAAGTACGATATCTCCTGCGTAATCGCCTAAGCTTTCAGCAGAAACTTTTTTCCAGCCAGTAGGTTTAACGTCTTTCGTAACTTTATCCTGCATGTTTAAATCAAAAGCCTGATAGATAATTTCTGAACCACGACCCCAGTTATCTCCGTATACATATATTTCTTTTTGGAAGAATTGGAAGATAGAATACGTTTTATCGTCTCCTAAATGTTTTTTAATTTCTTCACCATCTTTTTTCGTTTCTTCTTTCCATTGATTCACAAAAGCTTTCGCTTCTTTTTCTTTACCAACAATTTTACCTAATAATTCATGTACATCTAGATAGCCATGCTTAGTATAAGTAAAAGGAATTGTTGGTGCGATTTTAGCATATTTTGAATTGTCCTTATCTGTATCGAACGTTAAGATTAAGTCTGGTTTCAATTTAATAATTTTTTCGATTTCACCCGCATTTAATTTTTCTACACCTTTTAATTTAGTTTTTAAAATATCTGATTGGAATGCATATTGATCAGCACCTACTGGTTTAACACCTAAATCTAATAGATTTCCGACATAACTTGCGCCCATTACTACGATTCGTTTCGGTTCTTTCGGAATCTTGATTGTCTTACCATTATCTAATTTGAAATCTAGCATTTCTGCTTTCCCTGAAGTATCTTTTGTTTCTTTTTTATCACTCGTACCACCACATGCTGCAAGAACCATAATGCATGCGATTAACAACGCTAAAAACTTTTTCATTTTCCATCCCCCTAATTGAGATTGATTATCAATACCATTTAATTATAAATGGTTTCAGAAATTAATCAAATGTTATTTTCAAATTAAAATATGTCAATTTTACACAAAAAGCATAGACTTGGGTATCCAAGTCTATGCTTCACGCAATATTTTATTCACTATCATTCTTTCTACAGCATCATCCATCGGTGGATTATGCAGACCAGCGCGCATTGAGCGATATAATCGTTCCATCACACGTGTTTGCTCTAAGCTTTTCGCACCGAAAATACGCATACTTAAATCGATTACTTGTAGTCCATTATTGACGACAATATATTTTGCGAGCCCAAATGTTTCCCCTAAGCCATCTGTTTTACCTGCTAAATGCATATCACACGCATGATAGATAAAGTGACGTGATTGCATATTTAATATTTCCATTTTTGCTATTTTATCCTGAATATGCGGAATCTCAGAAATAGATGTATCGATAGAATTTGGTTGATAGTGCATGCTGAAGTTTACCGCTTCATCTACAGCGCGCTCTGCCATACCGAGATAAATGGCAGGGATATGCATTAACCATGCATTCGGTCGACGTTCACGATTTACTTCCAACAAATATTTTTTTGGTATCGTAACATTATTAAAGATAATATCGTGACTCGCTGTCGCACGCATGCCTACCATATCCCAAGTCTTCACAATTTCAATACCTTCTAAATGACTCGGTACATAATAAAAGCACATCGCTTTAAGTTCAGGATCAAAGGCACCTACAATAAAATGTGTAAGTCGTTCACTCATAGAAGCGAATGTTTTCGTACCGTTTATCACGTATTTATCATCGATGAGTTGCGCATTCGTACGTGGTTTACCACCTCTTGTAGGACTACCCATCTCACTTTCTGACACAATGCGATTCGTTATGGCACCGTTATGAATATCATCAATAAATTCAGTCATCATTGCTTCAGACCATAAATCACCTTCAAACACTTCACCTACAATACCAAGATGCCATCCAATCGATAATGCCGTTGATTCATCGAGCTGTGCGAGTTGCGCTTGTATATAAATCAGTTCTTTAATATTAGCACCCATACCACCATGTTCTGAAGGAAGTGTTAATTTGTGATAATCGTGTGCTATGAGCCAGTCTATTAATTCATGGTTGAGTTCAGCATAAAGATCTGCATCTCGTGCACGCTTCTCAATCCATTCTCTATTCTGATGAAATAGATCACGCCATTTTCTTTCTAATTCTGTCTCTAAAAACAATGTTTCTTCCACTTCACTCACCTCAAATAATAATACTCATTCGACCTGCATTCTCGTATCTTTTCTCTAATGTTTTTCTTTTCACTTTTATTAATTGTTGTTTCATCGGAAAAAGTGCCGGAAGTTTAATCCATCCAAATTTTGCCCATAGTGGATCTATCATATAATAAAATGTATCATCCATACCTACAAGTAAAGTAATATGTATGTTCGATACAAATTCAAGTTTTCGTCCTTCAACTTTAAATTCTCTTAAAATCGGATCAACTTTAAAATGTGTGGCATAAAGTACGACAGAGTGATTATTCAAAATTGCTTGTTCTAATTCTGCCATTGATTTTCCAGTACTATCTTGCGCTGTATAATAGGGTTTTAAATAATCCACCATCACGTTCGGAAAGACAGTTTGATGCCGGTCCGTTTTGATGATGCGTTTCGGTCCAACATAGCCTTTAAAAGGATTTGTTTTATGTTTCGGAATTTCAGCTAAAATCTTTCTTGCAGATAATTTAACACCTTTATATCTTAATCCCATCGACACTGCTACTGCTTCACATCCTAATAGATAAAAATGCGGAAACCACTGTGTCTTCGGTTTAATGTTAAGTATTAATCTATTCATTATCATCGCCGCCTGTCTCTTCTTATCTGTAATTAAATAGTAAATTCCATGAATAATCAAATATATTGTTCACACAAAAAGAGAGACTTTCGTCTCTCTAATAATGTATTAATGGCTATTTCACTTTTTGTGCTTTTGCAATAATTTCTTTAATAAATGAAGCAGAATCATGCAGTAATTTTAATTCTTTTTCATTTCATTACCCTCCATCGTGTTATTATCAGGAAACATATATAGTGCTATAATAAGCTTAAATCTCTAACCGGAAGAAAAGATAAGGAGGGTAGCAATGCAACAACTTATTACTAGCGATACATTTTTATCGCCGATTCTCATTTCATTAAAAGTCGCTACAGTTGCAACATTCCTTAGTCTTATCATCGGTATAACGCTTCATTATTTTATAGGCACCAGATCATTTCCAGGGAAATCTATTTTAGAATCCCTTATCATGCTGCCTATGGTTTTACCCCCAACAGTCGTCGGGTTCATACTACTAATACTATTCGGGAAGAAAAGCATCATCGGAAAGTTAATTGAACAACTCTTCAATCAACCAATAATATTCACAATCTATGCTGCTATTCTGGCATCAACACTTGTCGCACTGCCACTCATGTATCAATCCCTTAAAATAGGTATCGAACAAGTACCTCAAACCATCATCAATGCTGCAGTTGTAGACGGGGCAAGAAAAAGACAAATCTACTCAAATATCATCTTACCGCTTGCTAAACCGGCCTTGCTCACAGGCATTTTATTATCCTTTGCCCGAGCGATCGGTGAATTTGGTGCCACACTTATATTTGCAGGTAATATACCAGGCATCACCGAAACAATGCCAACAGCAATCTATGTTGCTATAGATAATAATGATATGACACTTGCCTGGGGATGGGTTGCAATTATGATCATACTTTCTTTCCTGTTGATGATGACCACACAGTTACTTAGAAGATAGTTTTTCTCTTAAGAAATATTGAAAGTACTTTAACTTATAAATCATAAAAATTAAAAAAATGAAAGAGACAAAATTTTGTCTCTTTCATTTTTAAATTATATTAATTAACTCTATTCTCACAGCTGCCGGTTTCTACAACTTCTTTCGCTGAATTTAAACCACCTTCAACTAAATTCATAACTGCTGTTTCAGTATAGAATGCAATATGCTGCGATACTTGTACATCTTCACGTGCGATTAACTCCAACAATACTTTATCTTCAATTTCTTTATCTCTGAAATCTTTTGGGAAGTATGGCGCTTCATTTTCATACGTATCTAATGCAGCAGCAGCTACTTTTCCTGAATTTAATGCATCAAGTAACGCTTTAGTATCGACAATACCACCACGTGCAGTATTGACGATATAGACTCCGCCTTTCATTTTAGCGAATAAATCTGCGTTGAACATATAAGTATTATCTTTTGTAAGTGGCATATGAATAGAAATTAAATCTGCCTGACGCACCGCTTCTTCTAAAGTATCTGTATACGTTAGGAACGCTTTAGCATCTTCATTTGGATACAAATCATAACCAATCACTTTCGCGCCAAAACCGTTAAGAATTCGTCCTGTAATACTACCAATTCGACCTGTACCGATAATTGCCACTGTCATTGCACGCATTTCTTTACTAATAATCGTTTTATTCCATGTAAAGTCATGCTCTCTTACTTTACGCTGAATCTTTTCAGTATTTCTGATAATATTCATCGCTGCGGTTACTGCATATTCAGCAATTGCATTGGGCGAATAGCTTGGTACGTTCGAAATGATTAATCCATGTTGTGTAGCTAAATCTAAATCAAACATATCGAAACCTGCTGAACGTTGTGCAATTTGCTTAATCCCTTTATTTGCTACTATTTCATATAATCTATCATCAAATTGCGCTGTCTGACTCGTTGTCACAGCCTCATATCCATCTAATAAATCTACCGTTTCCATTGTTAATGGACCTTCATTAAAAGTTACTTCAACATTTTCTTTTTGTGCCCACGCTAAGGCTGCTTCTTTTTCGTCTTCTCTAGTACCAAACATTAATATTTTCATGCATCAGTCCACTCCTTATTCTCCAGATTGGAATTTGAACACTTCAGGACTATATATTTTAAATTTAAGACATAAAGTATTCATGATTAATCCTGTAATAACAGGAATTACAATATAAGTTAATGCAAGTATACCTAAATTTAATCCTATATTTCCATCCATAAACTTCAATGCATTAATCGGACCAACTAATCCAGAGTAACCAAATCCTGCTAATCCACCGGCGATAATCGGTAATAAGATGATATTCAATGAACCTAATCTATCTTTAATCCATAAAATAATTAAGACTGAAGCTGATGCTGTTAACATCGTATTGATTAAGTCCCCTATACCTATTAACATCCACGCTTTATCCTGGAATACTGCAGCACCACTACCAACGAATGATGATATTATCACGCTGCGACTTGAAATAAATTGTATTACTCTGTAGACTGAAATTAATACTATATATAAAGGAGACTTACATTATGTCTAAATCAACACCTCATATTAAACCGGAAAACAATCCAATCGCAGAAACTATTCTTTTACCAGGAGATCCATTACGTGCAAAGTTTATCGCTGAAACGTATTTAGAAGATGTCGTTCAATTTAATGAAGTACGTAACATGTTTGGTTATACAGGAACGTATAAAGGGAAAAAGATTTCAGTTATGGGAACAGGAATGGGTATCCCATCAATCGGTATTTATTCATATGAATTAATCCATACATTCGGTGTTAAAAACTTAATTCGTGTAGGTTCATGTGGTGCAATGCAGGAAGGTATTAATGTATACGATGTAATCATCGCTCAAGGTGCATCAACTGATTCAAATTATGTAGCTCAATATGGTTTACCAGGACACTTTGCGCCAATCGCTGATTACAGTTTATTAGCGCGTGCAAAACAATTAGCTGATGAAAAAGGTGTTCCAAACCACGTTGGTAACGTATTATCATCAGATATTTTCTACAATGCTAACAAAGAAGCTACTGATAAATGGCGTTCAATGGGTATTTTAGCTGTTGAAATGGAATCTGCTGGTCTTTATATGAATGCAGCGTACGCTGGCGGAGATGTGAAGGCATTAGGGATATTTACAGTAAGTGATCACCTATTAACACATGAAGAAACTACACCTGAAGAACGTCAAACTTCATTCACAAAAATGATGGAAATTGCATTAGAAATCGTAGAATAATCTTTAAACAGATGCTAAAATACTTTTTTATCTATGCTAAAAGCACCTTGATACAAATGTATCAAGGTGCTTTTAAACTATTATTCTGAAACGTTATCCTGTCTTTCTTTTACTTTTTCAATTTGCTGGTTTACAAAGTCCACAAATTCCTGTGCATCACCTTTTGTAATATTCGTCATTGGGATACCACCCATATGAAAATCTAATAACACACCTTCATCAGTTATAGATGCATCATTCATTTCATTATAACCTACAACACGCTCATAAACTTTCTCACCCATATCGACATTCATAAATAATCTTTCATTCGTTGTAATATATGCACCACTAAATTCAGATGTCTCTCCGACTTGAAAATGCACAGTCCCATAAATCTCTGGCCCCAATTGTTCAGTAGGGAATAATTCAGATGTTGTAATTTGTCTAAATTGATTCATCATGTCACTCCTAAAAGTTCTTCATTTATTTGTTTATACCCTTTAAAGCCCCTGGTAATCATTGTGAATTGTAATAAAAATCTAAATACTATGCTTAAAATTATCATTTATTTTGAATTTATATATTACATTACGTTAAAATAGTATTTACTAAAACTATTGGAGTGACGATATGCAGGAATGGATTATGAAAGTTATGGAACAGTTTGGATACTTTGGAGTATTTTTTTTAATATTACTTGAAAATGTTTTTCCTCCTATCCCATCAGAAGTAATTCTAACATTTGGCGGTTTTATGGTTGACCAGTCTCCAAAACTCACATTCATAGGAATGCTTATCGCTTCAACACTTGGAGCAGTTATCGGAGCTATTATTCTTTATTATGCCGGACATATACTTGGTCTTAGAAGAATTGAAAAAATTGTAGATAAATACGGCTTTATATTGCGTCTTGATATTCATGATTTACACAGTGCAAATAAATGGTTTCACAAATACGGCTATACCGCAGTATTTTTATGCCGATTTGTCCCTTTGATTCGCAGTTTAATTTCCATTCCTGCTGGTTTGAGTCAAATGTCTATCGTTCCATTCGTTTTGTATACGACAGTCGGGACACTCATCTGGAATGCAGTCTTAATATATCTTGGTATGGTTTTAGGTCAGAACTGGGAAGTTGTACTCCACTATTTCGATCTTTATTCTAATGTGTTTTATATTTTAATGGCGGTTATCATTATCGGAGGCATTATCTGGCTCTATCGCAGAAAGAAAAACTAAATATTTATATGCTTCATTTTTAAACATTTAATGTTTATAACAGCATTAAATATATCATCCTCATCATCTATTATTATTCATATAAAATAAAATTATAGCTTTATACACATTTCTGTGTTAAGATGATTTTAATGATATTTATTCATAATTTGAATAAATCAACAAATGAATATCCTAAGACTTATGTCGAAGGGGAGTAGCTCAAGGGGAGACCCTAAGCATAACGTCGTCATTACGAAGTTTTGGAACTTCCGGCGTTATGGAACAATTACTGTTCAGTGAGACCTTTGCCAATATATTTGGCATGGGTCTTTTTATATTCATTAAAATTAAGGAGGAATTATAGTGGATCCAAGTATTTTAATGGCGTATGCATGGGTAGTAATTGTTTTAATCGTTTTGGAAGGTTTACTCGCAGCAGATAATGCAATCGTTATGGCGGTAATGGTAAAGCATTTACCGGAAGAACAAAGAAAGAAAGCTTTATTTTATGGTTTAATGGGAGCATTTATCTTTAGATTTATCTCATTATTCTTTATTACATTCTTAGCTAAGTATTGGCAGATACAAGCACTTGGTGCAGCATATCTAATCTTTATGTCGATAAAGAGTTTATATACTTATTTCAAAAAGAAAAACCATGTCGATGATGAAAGTGTTCCTGATATTGCAGAAGAAGAAGCAATGCCTAAAGGTAGTGGTTTCTGGATGACTGTTCTGAAAGTTGAAGGTGCAGATATCGCATTCGCGATTGATTCAATGTTAGCTGCAATCGCAATCGCGGTTACTTTACCTAAAGTTGGTCCTGACTTCATGGGACTGAACGCTGGACAGTTTACGGTAATGTTTATCGGAGGTATGCTTGGCGTTGTGTTAATGCGATTTGCCGCAACATATTTCATTAAAATCCTGGAAACATATCCTGGACTTGAAGCTGCAGCATTTGCGATTGTAGGCTGGATTGGTATCAAACTTGTCGTGCTTGTATTAGCACATGAATCGATTCATGTATTACCTCATGACTTCCCTCACTCATTACAATGGCAACTGATCTTCTGGGGGGTATTACTTTCAATCTTAGTGATTGGTTTTGTTACAAGTAAACGTGGACAAAGTCATCAACATTAATGATCACTACGTATCTGAATAATATAAGACTAGGGAATCCCCTAGTCTTTTTATTATATTTTCTATAATACAATAGTGATAAATATACTGAACGGAGATGATTGTATGCCAGTCGGACCATCACTAAGACAACTACATGCACATAAACAAATTCACGATACAGGTTTAGGCCTTGCTGTGAATATGACAGATGAATTGATCAGAACATATCAAAACGGTACGGAAGAAGAAGTGATTCAAGAAGTAATCGCGCTTGTAGATTTCTGGGAATCACGTGTCATAAGTCACGCGGATGCTGAGGAAGAAGCAGATGGTTTTTACACAGAAGCGGAAAATAATAATCCTGAACTACATGATAAAGTTCAACAACTCACACGTGATCATGATATTATGCGTCAAGTTGTCGCTAAGATTAAAGCACAAATGGAGAACGAAGGGTTCTCCACTCAAATTATCGATTATTTTAGAAGTTTGATTATCGTTAATGAAATTCATTCACGAGACGAAGAAGCATTTTTACTGAAAGATTAATCTCTGACTAACAAGCAAGAGTGGAACTAAATTGTTCCACTCTTGCTTGTTTGATGTAATAAACACTTATAACAGATTATTTACATGCTCACCTAAGAATGTGATATATATTTTGTCATCATTAATTCTGATATATCCCGCTTCAATATAATCATTTAATTGTTCATCTAAATCATCTGGTAATAATTCAGCTTCACTATGCGCACATATATTGCGCAGTTGATGGATTGTAATTGTATCTCCTTCATGAAATTTGATCGTATGGACAATATATTTAAATAATTTCACTTCTTCAACTGCTTGCGCGTATTCTTCTTCAAGTTCTTCTTCTTCTGCAATTTCTCTTAAAATTTCTTCAGAAGACATACGTTCCTGTTGTATCGCTGGTTCAAGCACCACCTCTACAGAATCCGTATGATTTTGTTCAATTTCTGCTTTGTCATACACCGTCTCATTTTGAATAAGTTCTGTACGTTCATCAATTAATAAAGATAACTTCTCTTCTTCATTCATCCTTTTACACCCCATTTTATCGTTAATTTATTTTATCATGAATTTGAGATGATTGAAATTCACTCTAACTAGTGGTAGGCTTAATACAGAATTAAATATTTGCTAGGGGTGCCCACAACCGGGCTGAGAGGAAATGATTTCCGACTCTTTGAACCTGACTTGGTTAGAACCAACGTAGGGAAGCGTGATTGAATTTTAGTGTTTTTAATTATACTAATTCCAACACCCACTAGCTTATTTTAGTTAGTGGGTGTTTTTTCGAGGTGAAACGTGTGTTTATCATGATTACATCGTCAAAACCTTCAATCACCGTTCTCAATCAAATCATCCAGGTTCATGATGAAATAGATGGCGTTATTTTAAGGTTTGATGCAGCAGAAAAAGAGATCATTCATTTCATAAATCAGCTGATAACAAGAATTCCTAAAGATAAAATTATCGTGCATAACAATCCAAATATTTTATTTGCATGTCATTTAACGAGAATTCACTTTAAAGAAAGTAATTCTGAAATAGATGCCTTTAGAAATGATTATCCGGAAATACAAGTCAGTCAAAGCGTTCATTCTTTGGCATCAGCCAAACACGCTGAATCGCTTAATTTATCATTTATTTTATTTGGTCATGTCTTCCCTACACCATCCAAACCTGATTTACCACCTAGAGCCGCAGCTCAAATTGATGCAGTCACTCATGTCGATATGCCTGTTATCGCATTAGGCGGCATCAACATCGACACAATAAGACAGTTAAACACTAAATTTTCAGGATTTGCAGGTATCAGGTTATTTACTAATAAACAGGAATTTATTTCTGTAAAAAAGGAGTGGTTACTACGTACGACATCGTTGTAATAGGCGGAGGAATTATCGGAGAAAATATTGTGTACGCACTCAAAGACCATACAGATAATATTGCAATCATAGATGATGCACATGGTTATAGAGCAACACACGCTGCTGGCGGTATGCTCGGGGCACAAAATGAATTTACTGAAGATAGTCCTTTATACAGACTCTCTATGCTTGGTCAGCAAATGATGCCTGATCATATTCAGCAACTGGAAAACTTGACTGGATTAACTATTGATTTACAACAACATGGATTGCTTAAAATTGCTTCACCTGGAGATGAAGAGAAACTAAAAGCTCAATACTTATTTCTAAATTCAAAACATGAACAATTTGAGTGGATCGCTTCAAAATCGTTATCTTCTTATGCGAATGGTTCAATCAGTAATGTGTTTGAACAGGCAATGTGGATTCCTACAGATGGTCAAGTCAATGCCGGTAAATATTTAACCGCTATACAGCATGCAAATCAAGATATTCCTCATATTTCAGATTACGTCAAGTCCATTAACTACGTAGATGATAAATATCACTTATCAATAAGCGATAAAACCATCATCTCAGAAAAAGTCATTATTGCTGCAGGATGTAAAAGCGAACCATTACTTAATATGCTTGATATAGACTTTCCGATGCAAGGTGTGAAGGGAGAGGTACTGACTTTACATCATCCTGATCTTCATTTAAAAGAGACACTTTTCCAAACAAACGGACATTATATTGTCCCTAAATCAGACAATCATTATTTGATAGGTGCGACAACTTCACTTGATACAAATCAACAACCGAGTGCAGAAAGTATAAAGTGGTTACTTGAAGAAACGTTTAAACTCATCCCGATATTACGAGAAAGCACCCTCGTCAGCATTGATTGTGGATTTAGACCAGATAGCACGTTGCATCGACCTGTCCTCGATCAGTTAGATGAAGGATTATTTGTGGCAACAGGACACTACCGTAATGGTATCTTATTATCACGTATTACCGGAGAATTTATTCGTCAAATGATCTTTGAACAAGACGGTGAACTGTATCAACAATTTCAAAAAGATTTTAAGATAGGAGAAATTTATGAAAATATACATTAACGATGAGCCTTTTGAAACAGACAAGACAAATTTATCTGACTTACTCGCAACTTTTACAAGTGATAAAAAGAGGATTGTAGCGCTAGTGGATGATGTTCCCATCGAACAATCTAAATGGCAATCTATCACTTTAAAACCCGAACAAAAATTAGAATTACTAGAATTCGTTGGAGGCGGCTAATATGTTAAAAATAGGACACTTGGAATTATCTTCTCGTTTAATATTAGGAACAGGTAAGTTTAAAGATGGCGAAACACAAAAACAAGCGGTTGAAATCAGTGAAACGAATGCTTTAACTTTTGCAGTACGACGCATGAGTTTATATGATAAATCACTCCCTAATCCATTAGAGTCTGTAGATTTAGATAAATACATCACCTTTCCGAACACTGCTGGCGCTAAAACAGCTGAAGAAGCAGTAAAGATTGCAGAAATTGCACGTATTGCAGGTATGTGTGACATGATTAAAGTTGAAATTATCGGTGATGATACAACGCTTCTACCAGATAGTATCGAAACATATAAAGCATGTGAAATGCTTTTAGAAAAAGGATATATCGTATGCCCATACATCCCTTGTGATGTCGTCCTTGCAAAAAAATTAGAAGCATTAGGCTGTCATGCTATTATGCCACTTGGTGCACCGATTGGAACTGGTCTTGGTATCAATGATCCGTTAAATCTAAAATATATCATTGATGCGGTTAACGTCCCTGTTATCGTTGATGCAGGTATCGGTTCACCTAAAGACGCTAGTTTTGCGATGGAGCTCGGTGCAGATGCAGTGTTACTCAATACAGCAGTCTCAAATGCAAAAGACCCGATTAAGATGGCTGAAGCAATGAAATATGCCGTACAGGCTGGTCAACTAGGATTTGAAGCGGGACGCATCCCTAAGAAATATACTGCCCAAGCATCAAGCCCTATGGAAGGCCTTGAGTTTCTATGAGCGAACGATTTGATCGACAAATCAAATCACCTGGTTTCGGGCAAAAATCACAAGATAAATTAAGCAGCAGCACATTTCTTATTATTGGAGGCGGCGCTTTGGGAAGTACAGTAAGTGAAATGCTTGCCAGAAGCGGTGCAGGACATCTAGTAATTTGTGATATGGATGTTGTGTCACTTAGTAATTTACATCGTCAAAGTCTTTTTGATGAAGCTGATAGCACTGCTTATACTTTAAAAGTCGATGCATTAGCGTCACACATCAACCGTATAAATAGCAATGTAAAAGTGACTACACTATCTGAAGAAGTAACAGTAAACAATATCGAATCCATTATTGAAAAATATAAACCGCTTCTCGTCATTGACGGTACTGATAATTTTGCAACGCGTTATATCATTAATGATGCGTGCCATAAACATAATATGCCATGGATATATGGGGCGTGTCTAAATGTATATGGCACTGTTTATGGTATAGAAAATCAACCATGCTTGAGATGTATTCTACCTAATGAACCTACTACCGGACAAGATTGTACTATTTCAGGTATTATGCCACAAACTGCTCACCTCGTTGCAAGTATTCAAGTTTCAGAAGTAATGCACTATATCAGTCATGGTCATTTTTCAGGAAAACTTACTACAATAGATTGTGAAAAAATGATATTTAAAAGTAGAAATATCGATGCTATACACAATCCTGCATGCCCTACATGTGTGAATAAAGATTATCCAGCACTTAAACAATCTTTATCCTTTGTTACTAAGATGTGTCGCGGAAAATATCAAACGCATGTATCTTCTAATCTGTTTAACACCATTAACGAATATATTATTCATCAAAATGAACATTTTAAATTACTTTCTTTTCGGGAACATAAGATACATCTCCTCAGTAACGGTCGCATTATTGTATTTGATGTCTATTCAAGTGAAGAAGCTACCGCAGTTATAGAAGATTTAATCAAGCATGTGCAAACATAAAGAGACATATTTTTATATGTCTTTTTTGTTGTATCTTTTTACCCTATTTGCTATATTGATATATACTCATTTTAAATATATTTATAAGAAACTTATGTTAATTTATAAAATTACTATATTAGTATAAAGAAGGGTTCAAATGAAAAACGCATATCAACTATTCTTACATGATTTAAAAAATATTAAACGCACTCCCAGTTTCATCATCTTACTCATCGGATTATCAATCTTGCCATCATTTTATGCATGGTTTAATTTGAAGTCATCATGGGATCCATATTCCAATACGAAGTATCTCCAAGTGGCAGTCATCAATCATGACACCGGTGCCGAAGTAAAAGGAAAAGAAGTCAATGTTGGTAACCAACTTGTAAAATCTCTACGTCAAAACGATAAATTTAACTGGCAGTTTAAAGATAATTTGAAAGATGCCAATCACAAATTGCGTATGGGTGAATATTACGCGATTATTCACATTCCAAAAGACTTCTCTAAAGATATGACAAGTATATTTCATAAAAAACCAAAACGTGCCCATATCGATTATAAAGTGAATCAAAAAATTAATGCGATTGCACCTAAAATGACCAATGCAGGAGCTACGGCCATTACAGAATCATTAAACGAGAAGTTTGTTGACGCTGCCACAAAAGCACTATTACAGGAAAGTAATCGTGCTGGTATTAAAATAGAGGAACAGATTCCACTTTATCATAAAATTGAGAATGCAGTATTCGATGCTGAACGTGCACTTCCAGATATCGAAAGATTTAGAAAAGCTGTGATTAAAATTGATGAACATCAAGGTGATATTTCAAAATATGCTGATGAATTCTACAGTTTAAATCAATATCGTGACAAACTAAATGGTGGTGCTGACAAAATTATTGTAGCAAATCAGCACGCATCAGATATAAATACATTAGGTCAAATGATTGTTAAGCTAAATAATAATTTGCCGCGCATTGAAAATGCTTTACAAAGAGCGAATACAATTGAGCAAAAATTTCCAGAAATTAATAATGCGGTACAACAAGGTATTGAAGCTACCACTAAAGCACAACAGGTATTAAATCATTCCCAAGATGCTATGCCTAAAGTACATAACAAGATTAATACAGCTCAGGAAATAAATAAAAAAGGACAAGAAAAGTTAAGTACGGTCGATATTAAACCTGCTCACACCGCACTTCAAAACGGACTTGGTGCACTCTCAACATTAACCGGCGAACAAGCAAATACAACACTGGAAATGTTAGATCAATTGAATGAACTTGCAGAACAAAAGCCTGGAGCAACTGAGACACTGACAAAAAATTTAACAGTATATCAGGATAATATTAATCAAGCGATTCGTTTCAATAATGAATTGATGCGTATTATGAATGACGTTAATGATTTAGGATTTGATACAAATTCGATTTCAAATGAATTGAGTAACGTTAACCAGTCACTCGATGCACTCAATAAAACAATTTCAAATGCTATATCACAATCTAAGTCAAATCAAGCTGTTAATATCAATCAGGAAGCGATTAATTCAGCACGAACTGCACTTAAAGATTTGAGTACGTTCGCTAATACCACAATGCCGGATATTTTTGATCGAGGACTATCAAACCTAAGTGGTGACCTGGATTCGATTGCACAAAAATTAAACACAGCTCAGTCGTTTGCTAATAAAGTCGACGAGATATTAAATGAAGCATCACGCATTACGAGTGAAGCGAACACAACATTGAATCAAATTAATCAACAACTTCCATCTCTGGAACAACGCTTTAAACAAATTAATCACACAGCACAGACAAATTATCCGTTATTCAAATCCAAAATTGGTCAGGCCAGTAATTTTGTACAATCTGATTTACCAAGTGTATTGAGCGACCTGGAACGTCTTAGTAACTTTGCTGAAAACGACTTACCTGGAGTGTTAAATAAATATGATAATACATCAAAATTATTAAAGAACAATCTTCCAGGTGCGCAAGATGGTATTCATGAGCTCGCTCAATTTGCACGTGATGAGTTACCTGCTATCGAAAAAGATATACAAAAATCTGCTAAAAAACTAAGAAGTTTTGATCATAAAGATACTTTAAATAAGCTTGTGAGCTTGCTGAAAAATGATATGAAAAATCAATCTGATTATTTTGCTAAACCTATTCAACTTGATGAAACTCAAGTATTTCCAATACCTAATTACGGTTCTGCTAGTGCACCGTTCTATACAGCATTAGCACTTTGGGTAGGAGCGTTACTATGTGGTAACTTACTTACTACTGAATTAAAAGATCCGGCGATTAAAGACAAGTTTAGTTTGCGTGAAATATATCTTGGCCGAATGATTTTATTCCTTCTAATCAGTATCGCCCAGGCAATAATCGTCGTACTTGGGAACTTGTTTATTTTAGATGCGTATGCTAAGCATCCTATCTATAATGTGATATTTGCCATTCTCGTTGGACTTGCTTTTACCGTTATCGTCTATACGCTTGTAAGTTTACTTGGTAATATCGGTAAAGCTGTTGCCATCATTATTATGGTATTACAAATTGCCGGTGGGGGTGGCACATTCCCTGTTCAAGTTACACCATTGTTCTTCCAGCGTATACATCCGTTCCTGCCATTTACTTACGCTGTAGACTTACTGAGAGAAGCTGTAGGTGGTATCACCCCTGAACTGACATGGTCAAAACTTGGATTTTTATATTTGATAACAGTCATTATTTTTGCGTTCGGTTTAGCAATGAAACCTAGATTTGAACCTATTAAGAAAGGATTCTATTCTCGAAGTCAGGCGAGTAACTTAGTAGAATAAGCACCCTATTATTTTTAAAATATTGTTGATATAATGGCTTTACATGATTAAAGGAGTTTTTCAAATGAATTATCAGGATAACTTATTATTCAAGACATTCATTACAATAGTCGGATCGTTTCTTATTGCATTTGCGTTTAATGTCTTCTTATTACCTAATGATGTATTGAGCAGTGGAATCGGTGGACTTGCTTTACTATTAAATAAATTATTGCATGTCGATGCCGGTCTGTTAAATCTTTTATTAAACCTGCCTTTATTGATACTTGGATTTATGAAATTAAATAAATCTGTAATGTACAATACAATACTTAGTGTAATTGTTGTTTCATTTTTCCTTACTGTCATTCCAACAGAAAGCATCGCAAATGAACTTTTTGTAAATGTGATTTTTGGGGGTGTAATCGTCGGTATCGGTGTAGGCATCATTCTAAAATATTCTGGTACTACAGGCGGCATGGATATCGTTGCGATGATTATCAGTCAAAATAGCAATATATCTATCGGTCTCATTATGACGATTCTTAACGGCATTATTATTATTTGTTCAGGTTTCTTATTTGATTGGAACCTCGCATTGATGACTTTACTTTCAATATATATTACCGGCAAGACTGTTGATACAATCTTTACATCTAATATTAAACTAACCGTTAATATTATCACTTCAAACTATGAAGGTGTTAGACAAGGACTGATTGATGAGATCTATCGTGGTATAACAGTGACAGATGTTTATGGCGGTTATTCTAACGATAAAAAACACATGATTACAATGGTGCTTACACGTTATGAATTACCTAATGTCATCAAAATCGCTAAAACCCATGATGAAAATTGTTTTATCAATGTTTATGAAACAACCGAAGTGCATGGAAATTTTGCACGTAATCAATAAAAAGAGAGCGGCTGGGACAGAAGTCTTAGCCTTCTTCTATTTAACAGCTTAAACGGCGGAACAGAAGTTGCCCCTACGACAAAAACCGAACAAAAACTATAAATCAAAGAGCGATTTATTAGTTTTGTCCGGTTTTTGCTTGTGGCAGAACACTTCTGTCCCAGCCTCTTCGTTCATCTATTATACTTTTAAAAAATTTCATCTCATCTAAAGTACATTGCTTCGCATTCGATCTTCTAATATCCATTTGAAAGTTATGTTGGGCAAAAAAGTCACCTTTACCATACTCTCTGTATATCGTTTTAATACCACTTCTTCTTAAATCAATGAGTATATCCGGAGCTTTACCCACAAGTAAATCGTTTACACTACTCGCTACGAAAGTTGGCGGAAATCGTTTATTGATAAATGGTTCACAGTTAATTTCGCTTTGTTTCATGTGAAAATCTTTACCAACATAATCTTCCATTAATCCTCTCACCATAAAGCGTGTAAATGACTTTTTCTTTGCAATCGCTATATCGATTGCATTAAAGAAACCACAGTTAATCGCAATACCTGACACTTTGACTTGTGGCAACTTCATCTGAAAAAGTTGGTGATATTCAGGATTAGTAAGTATCGTTACATACTGTGCCATAATTTGAGCACCCGCTGAATCTCCTATCATAAATAACTGGTTAATATCTAAATTGTACTGTTCATAGTTTTCATGTAACCAGTGCATACATTCATTAAGCTGGACAATTGGTGTAGGATATTTCAGCTTTGGTGCTAAGTCATAATCATAACTTATTACAGCAAAGCCATGCGACGCGAGGGTCATGCAATATGCTTCATATGTTTCTTTTGTAGAATAAACATATCCCCCACCATGAATATTAACAATGATTGGATAACGTTCCTTCCGATGATATGGATAATAAATATTCAGCGTGGCATTCTGTTTACGATTGCTATAGACAACATCTTTTGTAGCTCGAATCCCTTCAGGTTTCTGATTAAAAATATCTTTATATTGATCCATTACCTTTATAAATGTGTTAAATAACATTGATTGCATCGTCACGCTTGTCACTCCATTATTTATCTTTTAATAACGCATTGTCCTTAGAAGTTTTCTTTTGAGTAGGCAGCAAATCATTTAAATGCTTACCTTTTGAACCTTCGACTTTCATCTCTACACCACTATTATACGCAGCACGTGTAATGAGATGTCCAGCGACAGGACTTGTTAAATATAAGAAAAATATACCGAGCAACAACCGAAAGCTCACATAACCATCATTGACGATAAAATAAACGAAAACACCGATTAACGTAAGTAATACAGCAAGTGTGGAGCTTTTTGTCGCTGCATGACTTCGTGTATAAACATCTTTAAATATCAATATGCCTATTGCGCTAATAAGTGCCATAATACTACCTACAAAAATAACAATCGAAAGAGTAAGATTGATGCTATCGTTTACGTTCAAAGATAACACCTCGCTCGATAAATCTTGATGTTGCGATTGTACTGATAAACGACAATACACCAATAATTAAAATCGCTTCTAAGAATAGCGTCGTATCCATGATTAAACATATAATACTCACACTTGACATGACCATCGCACCAATACTATCGAAAGCTACTACTCTATCCGGTAAGGAAGGTCCAGCAATAACACGATATAACACTATCATTATAGCAATACCATATATTACGAGTGCAGCTTGAATCAGTATCATATTCATGTTTCTCCTACCTCCTTAATAACGCGTTCATAGCGTTTAATAGATTTTAATAATTTCATATTTTCTGATGGTGTCGCATGTAATGTATGAATAAATAATTTCTGATTATCATGTGATAAACGAAGCACTACTGAACCTGGTGTTAATATAATCAGCATCATTAAACTTGTAATTTCCCAGTTCTTCTTCATTGATGTATTATATGTGACAACCCCCGGAGCAATCTTATGCGGAATAAATAAGATGTGATACATCGTTGAAAGACTTGAGCTCATCAGTTCATAGTTGAAGATCAAAACAAGCTTTAATAAAATCATTAACTTCCATAAATAAAACTGATGTCCGAAAAAGCGATGTATGATGTAGAGAATTATAATACCGATTAAATATCCTTTTATAAACGTCGATAAATAGATTTGATCTTCATCAACCATAAGCACCCAAATCATAGCAATAAATAAATTTAATACAACCTGTGCGATAATCTTATCCTCCCATCATGACATTTTCTATATATCGATCGTAATGAATTGCTGATAAATGTTGTTGTAATGGTGCAGCAAAAATAGAAATCATACATGTGATGACTAAAACCACGCCAATGACAGTCAACTTCTTACTATATGGTTTATTTAATGCATGTCTTTGTGCATCGGTCAGCTGAACACAAGATCCATCCTCTTCTCCAAAGAACAATGTGATAAACATACGCATCATCGCAAACATTCCTACGAAAGTCCCAATAACCATTACTATTGCATAACCTAGTGGATGCGCATCCATACCAGCTTGCAGTATCAATAATTTCCCCGGAAATCCTCCTGTAAACGGCATTCCTCCTATCGCAAATACAAAAAATAGCACAATAATGGCGGTAGCTTTAGCATGATAAAATAATCCTTGTTTATATTTCATATTGATAAGGCCAAATCTTTTTACGATGAGACCTGCTAAAAGAAATAAACATGATTTCACCAACATATCATTTAACGTATACAACACTGCACCATCTATACCTTTTTGACTAAATGTAGAAATACCATAATAGATGATTCCTATAGATAAAATAATCTGATAACAAAACATCAATTTAATTTCTTTATATTTAATAACGCCTAACATACCGATAATGACTGTAGCAGTAGCCATATACAAAATAATCGATGATAACATGGATTGATAAGGTACAAAGATTACTGTCGTTGTTCTTATCATCGCATAGACGCCTACCTTAGTTAATAGCGCCGCAAAGACTGCACCAATTTCGTAAGACAACACACTATAAGATTTCGGCAACCATATGAATACAAATAATGCTGATTTTAAACTGAATACTACGACAAATAATAATACGATGACGGCATGCTCAGGAACAAATCCAGCTTCCTGCATTCGCATTCCTAAATGAGCGAAATTTAATGTACCATATACGCGATACAAAATGCCTATTCCAATCAGAAATACCCATGAACCAATTAAATTTAATACAACGTACGTAATACTCGCCTTAAACTGATATTTTTTCTTACCGACAACAATTAATATAAACGATGACAGTAACATGACTTCAAACATTACAAATAGATTAAAGATATCCGCAGTTAAGAAAGAACCATTTACACCAGCAAGAATAAATAAAATAAAAGGTACTGTTAAGTCTTTGAGTTGGTTAATATATTGGAAATATAGCACAACAATCACTACAACGATACTCACAATAACGAACAACAAACTCATAAGATCCCCATAAAGCTGGATGCCGTATGGTGCACTATAACCACCTAAACTTAAAATAATAGGTTTTTTTATAGATGAATAAGCTAAGACAATAGTAGTAATTAAACTTATAGATAATGTAGCAATAGCAATGGTATATATTCTTTTATCCTTTAAATACGTAAATACACCCAATAATATAGGAATCAATACAGGTACAATCAATAAATTACTCATCTGTACCTCCTAAACTATCAACTTGATTATCTTTATTCATTTGATAGTTTCTATATACTAAAACTAACAACAATGCGGTTGTGGCAAAACTAATGACAATAGCTGTTAAAATTAAAGCTTGTGGCAATGCATCTACATCCGGATTACCCTTATCTACAAATGGTAAATCCGTTCCTGGAAATGACATTGATATTAAATATAAATGTGCTGCATGGCTTAATATGCTTGTCCCTAATACAACACGTATTAAATTTTTAGATAACACAAGATTTACACCAACATATACTAAGGTTGCAGTAATAATTGTAAGTATCGTCATTTAATATCACCACTAATCGATAATAATATCGTCATTATCACTCCGACAACCGTTAATAATATGCCAAATTCAAATAATGTAACGCTTGATAAATGGACTTCGTTCAATATTGGTAAGTGAATGTATATATCTTCATGATTTAAAAATGCATGTCCAAAGAATATAGGTGCAACCATAACAAATAATGAAATAATAATACCTATCGAGATGAGTTTATGAAATTCGAATGGAAGTAATTTTCTTATCCGTTTAGCATCAAACGTCAGAAACATTAATATAAATGCCGAACTAAAGACCAGGCCTCCAATGAAACCACCGCCTGGTGCATTATGTCCATTGAAAAAGATATAGAAGCCGAATGTTAATATAATTACTATTACTATTTTAGAAATACTCTCAAGTAACAAATCATTTTCCCTCATGTGTAGCTCCTTTCTTTAATATTGTATATATTCCAAATCCTACAATCATAATAACAACACCTTCGAGCATCGTATCAAACGCGCGGAAATCACCTAAGATTGCATTAACGACATTTTTTGCACCTACTAACTGGTAACTATTATTATAGTAAGCAGAGATAGTCGCAAATGAATCCATTTGATTGCTTCGAATCATGATTAAAAAGATGATGGTAGCAATGGAGAAAGCTATACCATGTCTAAATACTTTATATATCAATGAAGATGTTTCTTTCTTTAAATTCGGTAAATGATAGAAACATGCTAAGAACAACACAGTTGTAATTGTTTCGATAACAAGTTGTGTTAATGCTAGATCAGGTGCTTTAAGTTCCATAAATAAGATAGATATACCATAGCCTACCAATCCAGTGAGCACTACCGCTGTCATTCTGCTTTTCACAACTAATAAGCCTAATGCGCTAATAATCATAATTAATCCGATAATCATCGTAAATATAGTAATTTCATATTTCATCGACCATTTTATATCCATAGTCATTAATAAGTTAGGTAATATTAAGATGATAATGAAGAGATATACGTATAACGCATAAACATTTAACGTCCCTCTCATTACCAATGATAAAATCTTAGTTGAGACGTTTTCTTTTGTTCTACCTATAAAGTCGTACACCTTGTTTAATGACACATTGTTAAACTTATCGTAAATTTTACGATACACGCCAGTATATAAAACTATAAAACCAGCAGCGAAAATGAACATCGTTATAAATAATGGCGGTGTAAAGCCATGCCAAGCAGTAATATGCTTAAGCTTTAATGCTGATTGTTCTAGTGCAATGGGTTGTATCAAATGATGCTGGATAATGTTTGGAATAAAGAAAATAAAAATGGTTGCGAGCGTTAAAGTAATACTGCTCATATATATGAGTGGATGCTGTGCTTTTATCTTTGTTGATTGCTTACCCATAAATGGTCTGATTATTAATACGAAAGAATAAATAAAAGTACCTATACTCCCCAGAATAGCGATGATTAATAATATAAATAAACTCAAATGTGCATCGTTGATTTCATATAATGCTGTGATAAACAGCTCTTTAGATAAGAATCCACTTAAAAAAGGTAATCCCGCCATCGATACAGCTGAAATAAGCATCGTAGCAAATACAATAGGTAATTGCTGTCTCAGACCAGACAATTGATTCATATCACGTGTACCTGTTGCTAAATCTATAATACCTGTGCCCATAAAGAGCGTTGCTTTATAACAGGCATGACTTAATATAAGAAGTATTAAAGCGCTGTACGCTGTACCTCTCACTCCCTCTGAAATCACCGTATGGGGTAATGCAATCACGCCTATGAGTACAACCATCATACCTAGCTGACTAATTGTCGAATATGCCAGCAAGGCTTTCATATCATGCTTTGAAATAGCAATAAAACTTCCGATAAACATCGTCAAAATACCAACTGAAATGATCATTCCTGTAAGCATATGATTACCACTATAAACAGGTAACAATTTAATTAATAAATATATTCCTGCTTTAACCATTGTTGCCGAATGCAGCAATGCACTGACTGGTGTCGGTGCCTCCATTGCGTCAGGTAGCCAAATATGGAAAGGAAATTGTGCAGATTTACTAAAAGCACCCAGAAAAATTAATGTCATACTCATGATAAATAATGGATGATTGGTAAGTTCAGTTTGAGTTAATATGTCATCAATCTGTGCAGTACCAGCAATATGATTTAAGATTAACAGGCCAACAAGCATTAGGCTTCCACCTAAGATGGTAATGACAAATGATTTTAAAGCACCCAGATAAGATGTTTTTTTAGTAAAGTGAAATGAAATAAGCAGAAATGAAGCTACGCTCGTTAGTTCCCAGAAAAAATACAATATAATCGTATTATTTGCTAGAACTACGCCGTACATCGCAATAATAAAAAGGATTAGACTACTATAAAAATATGTATGTCTCGCATATTTTTTCATATAAAAAATACTATAAAAGAGAACAAGGATACTGATCATTGAAATGACTACAAAGAAAAAGTAGGACACAGAATCAACTTTTAATGAGAACATAAGTCCCGCTTCAGGTATCCATGATAACGTATTTGCTGTATACTTTGGTGTTATCATCATAAGAATCATCGCAATAACGGGATATAGTAAAGCGACAATTGCAGTGAATGGTTTTGCTAAATGCTTCTGAAATAATTGTATGAACAATATCATACAAACACCGAGTAAAATAATATTAAAAAGCATCGTTCACATCCTTTACAAATTTATTTGGATTGTTTTGTGATCTGGTGGATTAACATCAATAAATCGATATGTTTCTGACTTAGTATTGTGACCTAAAATATGCATCAAATCAAATATGTGAATGCCTTGGTGATACGCATGATATGCAAATGTTTTCTTTAATGCCTGAGGACCGATCGAATGTTTACAACCTATTGCCGTTGATGCCGCACTTAATATTCTATGAAACTGTTGCCTTGTTAACAGAGATTTCGTCTTCATCGATTCAAAGATATAGTCATCAAGTGACTTTGTTGCAACAAATCGCTTTAGAATACTGCTATCTTCTTTGTTTAAATAGATGGTATAGTCGTTAACGATAAATTGATAACAACCATCTTTAAAAACAAGATCACGACACTTTAATTCTAATAGTTCTTGTAATTTCATAGGTATATTGATACCAAGTACAAACAATAGATAATCTCTTGTACGCTCATTCAATAAATAAGTCTTCATCATGTGAATTTCATGGGTCGTTTTTATTGGTTGGGATTTAATCATGTCTCCTCCTATGTTACATAAAAATAATAACATATATTTATGTCACATTAAAAAATACTGCTCAAAAATATAATATTCAAATAAAAAAGTCCCGATAAGATTGATATATCTCATCTGGACTTTGTACTTCGTCATTTCGTTATTTACTTTTAACTTTATTTTTAAACCCCGAGCAAGATTGGTGTAAGTATCGGGATAATCACTACAACAATTACACCTACAATTACGAGCGCGATACTTGCCATTGAAGTTTCTGTTTCACCTAATTCTGTAGCAGCAGATACGCCTAATGCATGACCACTTGTTCCTAAAGCAAGTCCTCTTGCAATTGGATTACTAATTCTGAAGAAGCGGAGCATCTTATTACCTAATGCATAGATGATCACAGCATTTAAGATTACAGCGAGTGATGTTAATTCCGGAATACCACCGATACCATCTGAAACTGGTAAGGCGATTGCAGTTGTAGCTGCCTGAGGTAACATAGAAGCAATAATTTCTTTACCAAATCCGAATAACTTCGCTACACCATATATACCAAAGATAGCGCCCGTTGTTCCTAACGCAATGCCGCCAATAATATGTAACCAATATTTTTGTAATACATCACGTTTTTTGTATAACGGAATGGCAAAACAAATTGTAGCTGGCTCTAAGAAGAAACTAATAATACTTCCACCTTTGTTGTACGTATCAAAATCAATGCCGGTAATCGCTAGAAATGCAATGCCAAAGACCATTCCTACAAACAATGGTGCGAATAAGAAGAAGCCATTTGATTTTTTAAATAATATTTGTCCGATAACAAATGGTACGATTGTAAGTAATATCCCAAAGTATACTGTATTCACTCCTAAGTGATCTAACATTGTCATGATTAACGCACCTCAGCTTTACGATAATTTTTTACTTCTTTTTCATTTTTTACAGTTGATTTCTCTTTACGTTCAGTTGTCATAACAATCATTTGTGAGAAGAATCCTGTACATAATAATAATAATAATGTTGAAATGAAGATTAATCCGATGATTAAAAATGGATGCTCACTGATAAGACCGAGTGATTTCACAACCGAAATACCTGCAGGAACGAATAATAATCCGATGTTATCCGTTAATGCTGTACCTACACGTTCTACTTGTCCTAATTTAACAATACCTGTGCATAAGCATATAAATAATAATACGAGTCCAATTACTGATGCAGGCATCGGTATCGGCATAAATGATTCGATAATCTTAGAAATAAGCAAAATTACTGATATCACGATGACTTGATGAAAAAAGTTATACGTTTTATTGTTTGTCATTGTAATGACCTCCCGATATTTATCTTGAGTTCATCATACAACGAAAAATAATAAATAAAACGTTTTCATGTTGAGATGCAAAAATAGATAGTTGAAATGCAAAAAGATAAGGCTAAAATTATTTTAGCCCCAGACTGTAGACAAAGTCTCCTTCGGAGATG
>NZ_JAEPRF010000014.1:0-18239 GCF_022501545.1 Macrococcus sp. PK | reverse complement strand
ACTCAAATTATTGGAATTAACGTTGACATATTGTCATTCAGTTTTCAATGTTCATTGTGTTCGTCTTTCTGTCTCACAAGATTTAATTATACTCTCTTGTGTTTTGAAAGTCAACAACTTTTTTAAAAAAGTTTTTTGTTGTCTTTCGAAGTGCTTGCCCCGTATGAGTTATCTCTACCGGACAAGATATAACTATACAGGGTTTCAAACACTATAACAAGCATAAAAATTACACTTTTGCTGCTTTTTTTAAACTTTTTTTAATTTTCTTTTGTATTAAGCCATTCTTTTATCTTCGGCAGTTGTTCTAAAGCATCTTGATAACCTAAATCATACATTGCTGAAAGCTTATCTCGATTCTTTTCCATACGATCAACTTTTAAATCTTTAGATGGACGAATTACAATTGCATGACCATTCTTTTCCTGGTTATCGACATATTGCAGTGTTTCATTATAAACTGCAGGACGTTTTTGCATCGCTTCATCTACTTTCTTATAACCCTTCACTTTAAAGTATTTAGAAAGTCGACTCGAACGTTTTATATATCCTTTCGGTCTCGTAAGTACAACAACATTATTGGTCATGCCATCACGTTGTGCTTTTCTTAAAGGTATCGGGTCTGTAACACCACCATCCAGTAGCTTCTTACCATCGTATTCTACAATGGGTGCCATTAGCGGTAATGAACTTGATGCACGCAGAATCGTCATTAAGTCTTTCCTTAAATATGCTTTATTAAAGTATTCCGTTTCTCCTGTTTCACAGTTTGTGCACGCAATGACATATTCGCCTTTATATTGAAGAAAGTCTTCCATATTAAACGGCACATGCTCTCTCGGGATTTCATCAAAGATAAAATCCATTCCAAACATCTCTTTATTCTTTATATAGTTAGAAAAAGATAAGTAACGTTTATCATCTAAAAAATCTAAAGATGCTTTCTTATTTCTTCCTTTCTGTTTAGAAAGATAAGATGCTGCCATGTTTCCCCCAGCTGAAACACCGATTACATAATTAAATTGAATATCATGTTCTAAAAAACAGTCTAATACTCCTGCAGTATATATCCCTCTCATACCGCCGCCTTCTAATACTAATCCAGTTGTCATTTTATTCACCTCATTATATTTAATAATTATAACAGGCTATATAGAAAATTTCTTATTGTAGAAGCAACAATTTTCTAATACATTAAAATAGCAATAAAAATATATCAATTAAACTCGAGGAGCAAATCAATGAAAAAATATTTATTATTACCGTTACTTATTTTAGTCCTATTTGGATGTAGTAACAACGAAACGCAAGAAACCTATCACCCAAAAACATTAAAGGTTCAGTTTGTACCTTCTCAAAATGCCGAAACTTTGGAAGCAAAAGCAAAGCCGTTAGGTAAACTACTATCTAAAGAACTGAATATGCCTGTAAAAGTATCGATCGCCACAAGCTATAATACTATAGTAGAAGCAATGCGTTCTAAACAAGCTGATGTTGCTTTCTTACCACCTACTGCATATGTTATGGCTCACGACCAGGGCGCTGCAGATGTGATTCTAAAATCACTCCACGAAACTGAAGTAAATGGTAAAAAATCAGTTACAGACTATTACAGAGGGCAATTTGTTGTTAATCGTGATAGTAAAATCAAGAATATTGAAGATATCAAAAATAAACGCATCGCATTACAGGAATCTACTTCAACATCAGGTTATCTTTATCCAGTTGGATTATTACAAGATAAAGGCATAGATATCGAAAAAGATTTAAAAACAGTGATGGTAAAAGGTCATGATAAAGCAATTACTGCACTTATCAATAACGAAGTGGATGTCGCAGCAACTTTCCAGGATGCGCGTGATTATTTAGAGAAAGACTATCCTCGTGTTAAAAAAGAAACACGTATCATTGCTGTAACGAAAAAAATTCCAAATGATACGATATCAGTGCAAGCTGATTTAGATAAAAAATTAAAAGAAGATATTAAAGGTGCATTTATCAAACTTTCAAAAGATAAAGCATCTAAAAAAATTATTAAAGAAATATATTCTCATGATGGATATGCACCAACGAATGATAAGTCGTACGACACAATTCGAAAATATGTTAAGGCACAAAGTAAGGAATAATATTTATGTATGTAAAAAATATATGTTTTGTTAATTTAGTGTAAATGGATTAACAAAAACTTAACTGTTCTCTTTTCTCATTTCTGCTAATATTAGTACTGTAGTTAAAAACAAAATTTCAAAGGAGCTTTAAAACTATGTTCACAAACACATTAAAGACAGCTGTTCCTGTAATTTTAGTAGCAACAGTACTAGGTGCATGTGGTGGAGAAAAGACAGCTGAGAATAGCAAAGAAGCGAGTAAAGGTTACACACCTGAAAAATTAACAGTTCAGTTCGTTCCTTCTCAAAATGCTGAAACATTAGAAGCAAAAGCAAAACCTTTAGAAAAATTACTTAAAAAAGAAATTGGTATTCCAGTAGAAGTTTCAGTTTCTACTAACTACAACACAATCGTTGAAGCAATGAAGTCAAAAAAAGTCGATGTTGGCTTCTTACCTCCAACAGCTTATGTATTAGCACATGATCAAAAAGCAGCGGAGGTATTATTACAAGCACAACGTTATGGTGTAAATGATGACGGTACACCGACAAAAGAATTAGTAGATTTCTACAAATCTCAATTTATCGTTAAAAAAGATTCTGATATTAAAAGCTTAAAAGATATGAAAGGCAAGAAAATTGCCATGCAGGATGTAACTTCAACAGCAGGTTACGTTTTCCCGGCAGTTGATTTAAAGAAAGAAAATATCGATCCACTAAAAGATATGGAAGTTACAACAGTTAAAGGACACGATCAAGCTGTTATCTCTTTATTAAATGATGATGTCGATGTTGCAGTAACTTTCCAGGATGCACGTAATATCGTAAAAGGTGATCAACCTAACGTATTTAAAGATACTAAAATCGTTAAGTACACAGAAAAGATCCCGAATGACACAATCTCTGCTCGCTCAGATATGACGGATGAGTGGAAGAAGAAATTAACAGATGCTTTCATCAAAATCGGTAAAGATAAAGAAGGTCAAAAAATCATTCGTGAAGTGTATTCTCATGAAGGTTATGTGAAGTCTGATGATTCTAAATTTGATATCATCCGTGAGTACGACAAAAAAGTTAAAGAATAACCCCTTCTTTAATTTGAATAATTAAATTAAGCTAAACTCAAATGATGAGTTTAGCTTTTTCTGTAAAGGAGCATTACAATGACACAAATTATTTTTAAAGGCGTAAATAAAGTTTATCCCAATGGACATGTTGGTTTGGATAACGTCAATCTAGAAATCAATAAAGGAGAATTTATTGTCATTGTCGGTCTATCTGGTGCAGGTAAGTCTACTTTATTGCGTTCGATTAATCGATTACACGAAATTTCATCAGGTGATATATCAATTGACGGTGTTTCCATCACTCAGGCAAAAGGCAATAAATTGTTAATGATGCGCAGGAATATCGGGATGATCTTTCAAAGTTTCAATTTAGTAAAACGTTCTTCTGTTATTCGTAATGTACTTAGTGGTCGTGTGGGATATCATCCAACATGGAAAATGGTGCTTGGATTATTCCCGAAGAAAGATAAACAAATTGCATTGGAAGCTTTAGATAGAGTAAATATCGTTGAAAAAGCATATAGTCGTGCAGACGAACTATCCGGTGGACAACAGCAGCGTGTCTCTATCGCACGCGCCTTAGCTCAAGAACCAAAGATTATATTAGCTGACGAACCTGTTGCATCATTAGATCCACTTACTACGAAACAAGTAATGGATGACTTAAAACGTATTAATCAAGAACTAGGCATAACTATTATCGTTAATCTGCACTTTGTAGATTTGGCAAGGGAATATGCTACACGTATTATTGGATTACGTGCAGGTAAAGTTGTGTTTGACGGACCGGTAGAACAAGCAACCGACAATGCATTTTCACATATCTATGGTAGAGACATTAAAGACGAAGAGTTGATGGGGGTTAAATAATGAAAAATCCCGATATCAAATCTACCGGTCACATAAAAGCGACATTTACAATACTATTGATATTATCATTGATTATCTGGAGCGGATGGAAGACCAACTTCAGTTTGTCCGTGCTAGCCTTAGGTGCGCCAGAAATGATGAACTTAATACGAGAAATGTTGCCACCAGATTGGAGTTACTTTAAAGAAATTGTTGATCCGATGCTGGACACTATTCGTATGGCGGTTCTTGGTACTACATTTGGATCATTACTCGCTATTCCTGTAGCACTATTATCTGCAAGTAATGTATTTAAATCAAAGTGGATTAATATACCAGTACGTTTAGTGCTCAATGTCATTCGAACAATCCCAGATTTATTACTCGCTTCGATATTCGTTGCAGTGTTTGGTATCGGCGCATTACCCGGGATATTTGCTTTAACCGTATTATCATTCGGTATTGTGGCAAAATTATTTTATGAATCTTTAGAGAATATCGATGATGGTCCGTTAGAAGCGATGACTGCTGTTGGTGCAAATAAATCAAAATGGATAACTTTCGGTGTTTTACCTCAAGCTATTGCGCCGTATCTTTCATTTGTATTATTTACATTTGAAATTAACATTCGTGCTGCAGCTGTACTCGGTTTAGTAGGCGCTGGTGGTATCGGATTATTTTATGATAAGACACTTGGCTACTTTGAATATCCAAAAGTAACAACTATTATTATTTTCACTTTGTTTATTGTTATGGTCATCGATTACGTGAGTACGAGAGTAAGGGAGCGTTTACTATGAGCAAAAACTACGATTATTTGAAACCTAAATCATCCGTACCCACTATTATTCGTACAGTTCTTATTATCATAATATTACTTACTATCTATATTTGGGCGTTTAGTGGAATGCCTAAAATTGAAATTAAAGAAAAGTCTTTTGAAATTTTATCAAATATCTGGAATGGTATTATCCACCCTGATACAGGATACATCTACATGCCCGAAGGAGAAGATTTATTACGCGGCTTATTAGAAACGTTTGCTATCGCTTTTTTAGGAACGATGATTTCTGCTGTACTATGTATTCCTCTAGCTTTTCTTTCAGCCCGAAACATTTCGAATCGATTCTTATCTGAAGTAAGTAAATTTTTCTTGAGTTTAATTCGAGTATTCCCTGAAATTATTATGGCGCTACTATTTATTAAAGCAGTGGGACCAGGTGCTTTTGCCGGTGTACTTGCCGTAGGTATACATTCTATAGGAATGCTCGGAAAGTTATTTGCTGAAGATATGGAGAATTTAGATATGGGACCATCAGAAGCTTTAATGGCAACTGGTGCCAATAAAACAAAAACTTTAATGTTTGCCGTTGTCCCTCAAATATTACCTGCTTTCTTATCATTCGTGTTGTACCGCTTCGAGATTAACTTACGAAGCGCCTCTATTTTAGGATTAATTGGTGCAGGTGGCATTGGAACCCCACTAATATTTGCACTACAGGGACGCACATGGGATCGTGTTGGAATGATATTAATCGGTATCATCATTATGGTTATAATCGTCGATACTTTATCAAGTGCTATTCGAAAAAGACTAGTTTAAGCATTAATATTAATAGATATAAAAATAAGCATCGTCAATCAATGATTGAGGATGCTTATTATTTTGAATGAACGTTATATCTCTGTTCTACCAGATATCGCTTTAGATAAAGTTACTTCATCTGCATATTCTAAATCGCCACCAACAGGTAAACCATGTGCTAAACGCGTTGTTTTAATACCAATCGGTTTAACGAGTCTTGAGATATACATTGCAGTAGACTCACCTTCAATATTTGGGTTGGTTGCCAGAATTAATTCCGTTACTTCTTCATCTTTTAAACGCGTTAAAAGTGATGGAATATTAATATCTTCCGGACCTACACCTTCCATCGGTGAAATTGCACCATGTAACACATGATACATCCCTTTATATTCGCGCATCTTTTCCATTGCAATAACATCTTTCGTCTCTTCAACAACACAAATCATAGAACGATCACGTGTTGTATCACTACAAACGTAGCAAGGATCCGTATCAGTAATATGACCACAAACTGAGCAATATGTCAGTTCGCGTTTCACGTCTACTAATGCTTTCGCAAAATTCATCACGTCATCTTCTTTCATATCTAACACATGAAAAGCAAGACGACTTGCAGTCTTCGGACCTATACCAGGCAACTTCATAAAACTATCGATAAGTTTCGATATTGGTGCAGGATAATGCATATTACATCATTCCTGGAATGTTTAATCCTTTAGTATGTTGTCCTAAACGTTGTGCAGTAACATCATCTGCTTTTGCTAATGCATCGTTTGTTGCAGCTAATACTAAGTCTTGTAACATTTCGATATCTTCTGGATCTACTACTTCTTCTTTAATGATGACATCTAGTACTTCTTTATGTCCAGAAACAACAACAGTAACCATACCACCACCTGCTGTCCCTTCAATTCTTTCTTCTTTTAACTTTTCTTGCTCTTCAGCCATTTTCTTTTGCATCTTTTGCATTTGTTTCATCATTTGTTGCATATTTCCGCCACCGCGCATATTCATTTCCTCCTAAGTTTAATCAATAATATTAATTGCATCTTCACCAAATAAATTTGCTGCTTCTGATACAATATCAACTTCTACAGGTTTCTCTTCCTGTTTTGGTTGTTTTCTATTCTCAATATAAGTATGTCGAACTTGTAGCCATTGAGAATCTGGTACTCCTACCATTTTAACTTGTTTTTTAATAATTGTGTATACTATTGCTTCAATCTGTTCTCTTTTTGCATCATCATTATTGACCATATCACAATGAATCTCTTCACCAAATTTAATAAGCACATGCGTACTACTTGCCGCGACAGGCTCTGAATGTTTCAGCAAGCTCACTAATGAACGCTGGCCTTGTGATTCAACGTGAGCAAGCAGCTCTGCCCAATTACTCTTCAAGAAGCTTAGATCCTCACGATTCGCATTATCAAGAACTGTTTCTATTTGACGCATTGAGAAAGCATTCTTGTTCTTCTTAGGCTCTTTCTTAGTTTTCTGAGGTGCTGATGCTTGAGTAGCACCTTGATTGATACGAGATTCTAAAGCATTGATACGCGCTTCAATATGACTTGTATCTACCACTGGTGTACCAGCATTGCTTTGTACACTTTGCTGAGATGCAGCCGCTTCACTTTGTTTCACGAGCTCAGACAGTTTAACAATCAGTACTTCAAAATGTACGTTCGAATTGACAGAAAAACGCATCGCTACTAGCGTATCGTTAATCTTATCAATCATTTCATAAATCGTAGGTAATGCTAATGAATAAATCGCAGCATCACCTTTTTGATCTGTCGCAAATTCCACAATAACATCACGCAGAAAATAAATTAAATCATTTACTAGACGGGTAACTTCCTTACCATCCGCAAGTAATTGATGATACTGTTCAAAAGCACCTTTAACGTCATGTACAATCACTTTATCCATGAGTGACATTAAATCTTCACGACCGACACTACCCGTTACATTTAAAACATGATTTAACGTTAACTTCGCTTCACCAAATGCGATTGCCTGATCTAAAATACTTAATGCATCACGCATACCACCTTCAGCACTCGTAGCAATAAATTCAAGTGCCGCATCTTCATATTCGATACCTTCCTTGTTACAGACAAATGCTAAGTGGTCTTTAATATCAGGTAAAGCAATTGCTTTGAAATCGAATCGCTGACAACGCGAAATAATTGTAGCAGGAATTTTATGTGGTTCAGTTGTCGCAAGAATAAATATGGCATGTGCAGGTGGTTCTTCTAATGTCTTTAACAATGCATTAAAAGCACCCGTAGTAAGCATATGCACTTCATCGATAATATACACTTTATATTTGGATTCACCCGGTGCATATTTGACTTTATCACGAATATTACGAATCTCATCTACACCATTGTTACTCGCCGCATCGATTTCTATTACGTCAGAATTCGTTCCATTTGTAATCGACACACAAGTCGGACAATGATTACAAGGTTCACCCGTATCACTTTCCGTACAGTTAATCGCTTTCGCAAAAATTTTAGCGATACTCGTTTTCCCTGTACCACGTGGACCATTGAAAAGATAAGCATGAGAGATTTTATTTTTCTGAATTGCATTTTTTAAAGTTGTCGTAACATGCTTCTGCCCCACAACTTCTTCGAAAGACTGTGAACGAAACACACGATATAAAGCTTGATAACTCAAGTGAGTCCCCTCCAACAAAAATTAGTAATCTTATTATAACATTGAACGGAAAACCGTCCTATTAAAAGCATTAAAAAAAGCTTGAGGAAAAACCTCAAGCCTTGAAAACTTTAAATTATTATTTTACAACGACATAACGCGTCTTTTTAGCAGTGTTACCTTTGCTGTCTGTCGCAGAGTAGTAAAGTTTGTATTTACCTTTTTTACTTGGATTAACCTTACCTTTATATGTTACTTTAACATATTTCTTATCTACATAGTCATAAGCTTTAATACCCTTAGTATAAGAGAATGTCTTTTTGCTGTAAGTTGTATTTTTAACACCAGAGATTACAGGTGCTGAGTCTACAACGGTTGCAGTGTTAGAAACATAGATATAGCTTCTTTCTTTACCTTTATAGTCTCTTAATTTTTCTCCATTTTTACCACGGATAGCGAATTTAACTGTGTAGCTACCAGGTTTTGAGAATGTAAACTTATTATCTTTAACAGATAATTTTGTTTTACTTCCAGCGCGTGTAACGCTCATTACTTGAATATTGAAATCTTTATTATTCATTTGAACATTACTATTTGGTTGTTCGTATAACTCAACATATACAGGTAATGTATATTTTTGACCCGCTTTAAATTGATAGCCATTGAATGAAGACATGCCAGGACCATCAATTACAGGCATTTCAGCCGGTTTCTTAATAAAGTTAATTTCAGCTGTTTGATAGAAATTATCTTTGCTGAATGTAAATTTAGAAGATGGATCTACAATATATCCTTCTTTTAAATAATAAGCTTTAATATCCTTTAATTGTTCATCAGTTAATTTAGTCGTTACATCTGAATAACGGTTATCGTAACCAGTCTCTTGTAATACAGTGAATGAAGGAATCGCTGATTTAATCACTTGGCCATCACGCTTTAATGTAAATGTCACTAAAGCTTCATCAAATTGGTAACCTGGTGTTTGTTTTAAATCAATATTCGTGATTTCTTCTGCATTTGCAGGTACTTTATCAGGATTATTAATTTCAAAACCTTGTGGTAAAGTTAATTGATATTTTTTTGTTAAGTCACGTAAATCATAAACTTCAATATAGTCTGTGCCTTTTTCTGCAGTAACTACACCTGTAGAAGTTAATTTACCAGTAGATTTAGGGAAATCAGTACGTCCGTCTACCGTTTTAAAGTTAATCGTTAATTTACCATCAGTGCCAGTTGATAATTTAATTACTTTAGGCGATTGAACGACTGCCTCACGTGCATTAACCAACGCTGTTTTTGCTTTATTTACATCTTCAACTTTAGAAGTAGCTTCTCCATATACTTTAACCGCATCTTTCTTCTTAGCAACATAATCAGCAACTAACTTAGTCGGTTTAGAATCTGTTGAAACTTTTACGTCAATTTCAGCATTCAATGCTTTTTTTGCATCACTCAGAGCTTTAGCATCTGCAGCTGTTTTTGTTAAACGCGCATCTTTTGTTTTTGTTGTTATTTCTGCTAATGATTTGCTTTCTGCAGCAAATGCTTCATCTTTAGTATCTGTAGCTTTTAACAAGCTTTCCGCTTTTGTGATTGCTTCTGCTAAAGACTTGTAAGTTGCATCTGTCTCACCTAAAATTGTTTTAGAATTTGTTAATTCAGTTTTTGCTTTTTCTACTGCAGATTCTAAACTTTGTTTAGCAGTAGGCGTAGTTGAAGTATCTCCAGTTGGTGTAGATTGTGTTGTTAGTGTTGTGTTAGCACTCGCTACCCCAGTTAAAATTGTTGTCGATAAAAGTGCAGCTGCGATACTTGTAGAATATAACTTTGATACTTTCATTAAATTCGCCCCTTTTTCAATAATATTGATATCTACCTCATTATAATCAAATTGATACAAAATATCCATATTATTTACAAGTACTACACAATATTTACAATTTTAATCATTTTTAATGAAATAAAAAAACACGCCATATGACGTGTTCATCTATAAAAATTCTATTAATTTATAATTAAAGCCGTGCACCTTTGCTTTGAATAACAAACACAAGCGTTACCCAAGTCGACAGCTCAAAACCGGCTACCCCAGTCACATACAAAGTACCACTTAATGCTGCTTCCTTCCGGACCTGACATGATTCATGGGTTTATATTGGCTAGGACCGATCTCTCAACACTACGTATTCGGGTCAGACCTCACAACTTGTTACCCGAGGCAAAGGGATTAGGTCTTGCCTAAGCGGATTGCAAGTACAGGGAACCGCTACCTCCCCACTTAGCACGGTAATATTTATAATACTAAATCTAACTATATAATGCAACAATAAACTTCTACTTCTCTTTACCAATCGTTCTTCTCGAGAAATCTACAAACTTAAATTCACTTGCTCTATGTTTAGAAACGTTGTATTGAAATGGTGTCGCATCAGCAAGATATACAATTGAGCGCACGACTGCTGCATACGGTGGTGTTGCTTCTACAAATAAATCTATTTCATATTCAGACATTGGTTCAAACGTAATTACTTTATTAGAATATGCAATTTTTAATCCTAAGCGACGTTCGATATAATCATAAATTGATTGTTCAGCAATTTCCTTAGAAAGTGCTGGCATCATTTCTTGAATAAAATAATCAGTATCTACGATGTTAACAAGATCATTCTTTCTTCTTGAACGAACAACTCTAAATAACTTCGTATCTTCACTAATATTTAACGCTTCCTGTACTTTCGGGTGATCTTTTGCCACAACTGTTTCAAAACTTTCCACTACAGTATGATAATCCATATTAAGTGATTGTTTTATCTCTTCGAAACTAATCAATTGTGACACTGGAAAGTTCAATGATTGATCATAAATAACAACCGATCCTTTGCCTTTGAGCTTTTGGATAAATCCATTCGTTTGTAATAAACTTAGTGCTTTTCTTACTGTTTCACGTGATACGCCATACTTTTTTACAAGTAAGTTCTCAGATGGTAACTGTTCACCATGCTTGTACTCATCATTAATAATCTTTCCACTTAACTCCTGATAAATCTTTCGATACTTATTACTGTTCACCATGTCACCCCTATACTTTATGAATCAATTAGCATCAAAAAATCGGAAAGTTTATCGAAGAATAGAGATTGCTTGATAAGGTTCCAGTACATTTGAATGATATGTTCCATTGTTGATTAAGATGCTACCTTCAATATCTATTGAAGATGGCACATCAACCGGTTCATCTGTAAAGTTCGCTAATACAAGGATAGACTTATCATCAAGCTTTCTTTCATACGCAAAAATTTGCGGATGATCTTCTAATAAAGGTTTCACCTCTCCGTATGTGATAATATCTAAGTTATGTCTTAATTCAATTAACTTTTGATACGTATAAAATACAGAGTTTTTATCTGCTAGTGCTTGTTTTACATTGATTTGTTTATAATTTTTAGCCACATCAATCCAAGGTGTGCCAGTTGTGAATCCTGCATTTTCACTATCATCCCATTGTACCGGACTTCTTGAATTATCTCGTGATTTATCTTGTAATATATCTAATATTGCACCATTTGTAAACCCATTATCTGACATGATTTGATAGGCATTTGTAGACTCTATATCACGGTATTGACTAATATCGTCCAAATAAAGGTTGGTCATACCTATTTCTTCACCTTGATAAATATAAGGTGTACCTTGTAAGAAATGTAATGTTATCGCTAACATCTTCGCACTTTTTACACGACGCTCTTCAGTAGAATCATCTCCGAAACGGCTCACAACACGAGGTTGGTCATGATTACACCAGAAGATTGCGTTCCAGCCGCCACCTTTAGAAATACCAACTTGCCATTCGAATAAAATACGTTTCAATTCAATAAAATCAAACGGCATTTTAGTCCATTTTTCACCATCTTTATAATCTACTTTAAGATGATGGAAGTTAAAGACACTACTTAATTCATGACGATCTTCGCGCGTGTAGTTAATACAATGCTCTAAAGTCGTAGAACTCATTTCACCAACGGTCATAAATCCTTCTTTATCACCAAATGTATTGCGATTCATTTCATTTAAGAATTCGTGAACACGCGGACCATCTGTATAAAACTCTTTACCAATCTTATCAGAATCTTTATATTCCGCTTTAGAAATCAAATTGATTACATCAAAACGGAAACCATCCATACCAAAGTCAATCCAATAATTAATCATATCGTAAATTTCTTTACGCAACTTTTCATTTTCCCAGTTTAAATCAGCCTGAGTAACATCAAATAAGCGTAAATAATATTGATTCGTCACAGAATCTAACTGCCATGCATTACCACCAAACTTTGATTCCCAGTTTGTCGGAGGCTGTCCATCTTTCCCGTCTTTCCAAATATAATAATCGCGATATGGATTATCTTTAGATTTACGTGACTCAACAAACCAGTTATGTTCAGTACTCGTGTGATTGATAACAATATCAGACATGATCTTAATGCCACGTGCATGCGCTTCATCTAACAAACGCTTGAAGTCTTCTTTCGTACCGAAATCTGGATTAATCTCATAATAGTCGCTAATATCGTAACCATTATCATTCATTGGAGAACGATACACCGGCGTTAACCATAAATAATCTACACCAAGCGTCTTTAAATAATCTAACTTTTCAATAATACCGTTAATATCTCCCTGACCATTGCCTGTCGTATCGTTAAATGACTTAGGATAAATTTGATATACAACCGACTTTCTCCAATCAGTAACTGCCATTATTAAAACTCCTAACGTTTTTTTTGATAATATAATTTTACAACGAACAACCTGTAAGTACAAGTTGCTCGTTGATTAATTTATTAACTATGAAATTTTATATATTTTTGTCTGATACGATAGGCTCCGCTACATCTTCACCCATCTTTTTCTTAGCGAAGTTTGAGAAGATTAATGTTAATACGATAGGTAAGACGATTGCAATAATCATACCGATTAGGAATGTACCACGGAAACCATCATTGATTGAGATGATACCAGGAACACCTCCGACACCAACTTTACCTAATACTTGTTGAGATCCGAAGATTGCTCCTACTAAACCAGTTGTTAATACTGCAGCGATAAATGGGTATTTTAATGGAATGTTAACCCCGAACATCGCAGGTTCTGTAACCCCTAACCAACCTGAGATACCAGAAGTTAATGCTAAACCTTCTTCTTTGACCATCTTTTTACGTTTATATAAGAACCAAGCTGCGAATGCAGCTGAACCTTGAGCAATATTTGAGATTGCTAAGATTGGCCATAAGTAAGTTCCACCTAACGGAGAACTCATTAACTGGAAGTCAACCGCTAAGAACATATGGTGTAGACCTGTAATTACAAGTGGTGCATATACCAAGCCGTATACTAATCCACCTAACCAACCAGCTGATTCAAAGATCATTTGAATGAAATCAGTGATTTGTGTACCTAACCATAATGCTACTGGACCAATAATGATAAATGATAAGAAACCAACTAATAATAATGAGACAGGTCCTACAACTAACATCTTAATTGAATCATGAACACGTTTATTTAACCATCTCTCAACTTTAGCTAAAACCCACGCCGCGATTAATACCGGTAAGACTTGACCTTGATAGTTTAATTTATTAATCATCAAACCAAATACATCCCATTGAGGAATCTTTGTTAATTCACCTGTTTCTGCGTTACCTAATGAATATTGAGAAGCAAGTCCAGGATGACAAAGAATTAGTCCAAGTACTAAACCTAATAACGGACTACCACCAAATACACGCATCGCACTCCAACCAATTAATGCTGGTAAGAAGATGAATGGTGCTGCTGCAATGAAGTTAATGATTTCTGCTAAATCTTTTAATTGTGGGAACATTTCCACTAAAGATTGCTTACCGAATAATCCTCCCGCTGTTAATACGTTGTTTAGACCTAATAATAAACCGGCTGTTACGATTGCAGGTAAAATTGGAATAAATACGTCACCTAACGTTTTAATTGCGCGTTGTAACGGGTTCATCTTTTCTGCTGCTGCTTTCACATCATCTTTTGAACTTTCACCAACACCTGTTTCATCAACGAATACTTTGTAAGCTTCATCAACTGTACCTGGTCCAATTACGATTTGGAACTGGTTATTCGCCGCAAAAGATCCTTTTACTAAATTAATTTTATCTAAAGCTGCCTTATCTACTTTTGATTCATCTTTTAATGCTAAACGTAATCTTGTAACACAGTGCGTTGCTGCTGATACGTTATCCTTACCACCAATTGCACCAATAATGTCTTTTACTTCTTGTCTGTTGACTGCCATTCTGGTCAACTCCTTTGTTTTAATATGCATTCATTGTACACTGTCTATACAAGTATATAAAGGTTTTCTGAAAAGGTTTTCAACATTAAAATTTTTATTTAAATATTATTTTTTTACACATTTTATCTTTATAAAGTTGTATTATATTGATATACAAGCAACGAAGGGGATGTGAAATATATGGAAAATAATCCAGTATTATTGCAGCATAATAATTTCAGCAGCACTTTAATGTCATTGAACGGTGATATAGTGTACAAATCCAATGAGAAGCAGGTTTATCCCTCTGCAAGTTTAATCAAATTACCAATCATGTTATATATCTTCGATCAGCGTTTGCATGATTTAGAGACAATCATCCCAATCGATGAAAAAGTGGAAGGTGCTGGTGTGTCTCCTTATTTATCACAAACTGAATATACTGTTCACGATTTAGTTACGTTAATGATTATTGTGAGTGATAATCGTGCAACAAATACATTGATTGAATGGATTGGCATGGATACTTTAAATGCATATTTCCTGCGCAATAATCTTGGTGATACGAAACTGCAAAGAAAGATGATGGATACAGAGCGTCGCGCACTTGGATATGATAACTTTACATCTGCACACGATATATTCCAAACGCTGTCACTCATAAAATCCCATGAACAATTTAAAGCGATGTTTCAAATTATGAAACAGCAACTTTTAAAAGATAAGACTTTGATGTATTTAACAGATGAAACAATAGAATTTGGAACAAAAACAGGTGACTTCGATAATGTACGTCACGACGCAGGGATTGTTCGATATAAAGACAATGAAATTATCTTCGTTGTCTTAACAGATTATGATGATACACAATTCATTCATCAGTCATTCCATGACCTGGGTTTATATTTTCAATCATTAATAAAGTCATAAACGCGGCTTGCACCGACGTAGATATCTGAATATAACCCTGATTCAATTGTTCTTTCTTCAATTGCGTTCGGTGTATTTGGTGAATGAATCATAAACCCTCTGCCAATATAAATACCGATATGCGATATTTTATCGATATCTTTAACATCAGAGAAATATACTAAGTCTCCTGGTATTAAATCTTGTTTATCGATTGCTTTCGTTGCTAAATATTGTTCATGTGCATCTCGTGGTAAGGTAAAACCAAGATGACGATACATATGATAAACAAAGCCTGAACAATCATAACCGTAACTAGACATGCCACCCCACAAGTAACCTAGATCAACATACATTGAAGATGCTCGATACAGTTCGCGAAAACTTGGGTTCTGCTCAGGAACCCTATGTTGCTGTATTGCGATGGCATCTTTTTTTAGTTTTAATTGACCGTCCGGACTATTAACATATACATCATCATCTTCTATGTAGTTAATAGGTAATGTTGTGTTGAATGATAGCACATAGAAAGGCATATCTTCTTTATAGCTTAATGTCTTCGGCACAATAACACGTGCATATTGAATATTATCTGTTACTTCTATTTCACCAATATGAGATTTTGGAATAAATCCAGGATAACCACGACTATCACTTTCTGATCCTTGTTCCACACACACAACTTTACACCATTCATCACTCTCTTCAATCACTTCAAGCGGTTCTCCGTACAAAAGTTGCGTATCAATTCTAGAATCATCACAAAACGATAATTTCTGTTCTAAATTTAATTTGAGTAACCACTTTTGAATGTTTACTGGATAATCCGTTGCCTCAGAATCGATATCTCTAGCTTTACCTATACTACGCCATACTGTACTTACCGGTACATTACAAACTTTCTGCATCTCTTAACGCCTCCAATAGTTTTTCATTATCGATACCTAAACCGTTTCTTTCACTCAAACTTACTTTCGGTCCATCATATGTGATACCGCCTGAGATTGTTTTTTCTTCCAACATAAAAGGTGCATCAAAATCTACCTTTTCTATATTAAGCGCGAGCGCTAAGTGCATTGCTGCTGTAAGTGCTATATGTGACTCCATCATCGATCCAAGCATACACTGAATACCTTTAGCTTGTGCCACTTGATGAATCTGAAGTGCACCGTATATACCTCCTGACTTCATGAGCTTAATATTAAACCACGATACACCACCAAGCTTTGCGATTAACGCTGCATCATAGACATCAAACAAACTTTCATCTGCCATAATGTGTATATCACTTGATTGTGCTATATTAGACATCTCTAAATAATCTTTTCTATACATCGGCTGCTCAATACAATCTACTTCAATATGTTCATACTTTAAATAATCAATGAAACGGGAAGTATCCTCTTTACTCCATCCCTGATTTGCATCAATCGCTAACTTTAAATCTGGCACTACATCGCGAATAGCATGTATCCTCGCCATATCTAGATCGACATCATTACCAAGCTTCACTTTTAAAGATTCGAATTTTTCTTCAGCATACATAACAGCATCATGCGTCATTTCTCCTACACCATTCAAACTTACAGTATGACTTGTAGTTAATTTATGTGCACTAGCACTTTTGTTTAAATATTGATAGAGTGGTAAATTTGCTTCTTTTGCCAGCAAATCATAAATTGCCATGTCCAGTGCCGCTTTAGCACTCGTATTATTTACAATACCTTTCTGTATTATTGGCAATAAATCTGTCGATACTTTTTGTTCAACGAGTTTTGGTCTTAAATACTGTATCGCTGCGACAATACTTTGAACCGTATCACCGGTAATAACAGGAGTAGGTACCGCTTCTCCTACTCCTACCGACCCAATATCAGTTTTAATAAACACAATGATACTTTCAATCACATCTGTTTCACGAAGTGCAGTTTTGAACGGCTTTTTGAGCTTTGAAATTTGTCGTTTAATATCGATATCTTCAATAATCATCCCATCACCTCATAAATTTTCTGAATATTCTATAATTATATCAGAATATAAAAAAATGACTCAAAATTTATTGAGTCATTTAATATATATAAAACGATGTAATTAGTCTAAATAATGGCGGAGGAAGAGGGATTCGAACCCCCGCGAGCCGTTAAGCCCCTGTCGGTTTTCAAGACCGATCCCTTCAGCCGGACTTGGGTATTCCTCCAAATAAGACAATATCAATCTTATAATAAACTCATAATACTGTCAATAATATTTACTGAGAAATATTAAAAAAATTAATATGTAGAGGCTTCAACGTGTGAAATCTTCCAATCCTTTTCAAATTTCACCATACTCATCGTTAATTCAAGCGGCCATGTATTTCTTGAGCCATATATTCTTGCATCTACTTTATTTTGTGCTACCAATGTCGCTTTTTTCTCTTTTAATATAATTTCGATATTTTCTTCTTTTGTAGAATAATATTTCATCGACTCATCTTCTATCGCTTGTAACCATTCTCTTTTCGGTTGTCTGATACCTGTCATGTGAACTAATACACTTCCATCCATCATTAAACTATCAATTGTATCCGTGTCTCTTTCAATCATTGCTTCATACAATTTTTTATATAAACCGTAAATTTCTTGTTCAGGAGTTATTTTCATATTTTTCTCTCCAATCTTATTTTAATTATTATATATTATACCCCAGACTATATAACCGTATGCTATCAAAATAAAAATGGCTATCTCAATTGAGATAGCCATTTC
>NZ_JAEPRF010000013.1:0-27438 GCF_022501545.1 Macrococcus sp. PK | reverse complement strand
TCAAAGCATGTCTAGAAAAGGTAATTGTCTAGATAATTCTCCAATGGAGAATTTCTTTGGAATATTGAAACAAGAAATGTTTTATGGTGAATCATTTGATTCGTATGATGAGTTAGAAGAGGAAATTAATGATTATATGGAATATTATAATTTCGTCAGAAAGAAGAGAAAATTAAAAAGCAAGACTCCTGTAGAATACAGAAATCTTGCTTTAATGAAAGTAGCTTAATAAAAAGTTCAACTTTTTGGGTTCACTACAGTTCGGCTGTGAAGCATTTATCCTTTTAGAAAGTCTGATGCTTTATAGCTAGGGTTTGGATATTTATAGAACCCCTCTCCTGTTGCAACACCTAGTTTACCGGCATCGATATATGCTTTTAACATATCAGTGACGCCTTGTAAATGAGGGTTTTTCAGTGAAGCTTGTAATGAGATGTTGTAAGCAGTAGTGAGACCAATAACATCTAACATAGCAAATGGGCCGACTGGAGCACCTGTTGCAATCATCCATGTTCTATCAATTGTTTCAACGTCACCGACACCATTTGCAAGTAACATTTCAGCTGATTGTAATAATGGCACAAGTAAAGAATTTAATATATAGCCAGGTTGTTCTTTCTTAACTAGAATCGGTACCATGTTAATCTGTTTCGCAAATTCCATCACAATTTGATTGTATTTTGGATCTGTTGTATCGTGGCTCATTACTTCTGCGATATTATTTTGCCAGATAGAATTAGCGAAGTGCAACGCTAAAAAGCGATCTGGACGGTCTGTAAAATCACGAAAAGCGCTTGGCATCATCGTTGAAGAATTTGTTAAGAAGATGGTTTTCTCTGGTGCGATACCCTGGATGCTTTCATACAACTTTTGTTTAGCTTCTAAGTTTTCTGCGATAGACTCAATCATTACGTCGCTATCAGCCAAGACTTCAGACATATCCATAGAAATTTTAATGGCATCATGTGCAGTTTGCGCTTTTTCGGGATTATTAAAATAAGCACCGTAAATCGGTACAAGCTTTGCTAACTTCTCCTGAATACGTTTAGCTGAGTCTTCAGTTCTTGCATACATGACAACATTGCAATCAAAGAATGCACTTTGAAATGCCACTTGGCTACCCAATACTCCGCCACCGATGATACTTACATTTTTCATATGAACAGCTCCTTAGATTTTATTGAGCAGGAATACCCGATTTTTACTATTATTCTCATCTTTATTATACAACCATTTCAAAATATTGGATGGAATGAATTGTGACAATATCATAAATATGTTGTTTAAACATTTAAAATGTATGTATATGTTAAATTAGAAAGTTTAATTTTTACTTAATCACTGGTAAAATAGAATAAATATAAATAAAAATAAATGCTTTTAAACAGGATAGCAACAACTTTTAGAACCGTGGGGGATTTACTATGACAAACGAGTTAAATATCGACATCAAAGCACAAGAAGAAAAAAAGAAATTAGTAGCTGAAAAATTTAATAACAATACACTTGATATGTATCTATCAGCGCTATCTAAAGAAGCGTTAAAAAATATATGTCGTAACCTGGGGATTAAAGGTTACTCTTCTAAAAATAAAGAAGATTTAATCAGCTTAATTACCGAAGCTTATTTTGCAGATGATCAAATGCTGGATAAGATTCTAAAAACATATGATAGTGATTTTAAAGTCGTGTTAGATGATATTACTGCACAAGAGAAGAACTACATGGTATATCATCATGATATACCGGATGAAGTTTTCTTATTTTATGCAGATGATACTGAGTTATTGTTCATTCCGAAAGATGTAAAAGCGCATTTTATTAAATATAAACAAGCACATCCAGTATTTAAAGAAGAAATTGATAAGATTCATTTTTATCGCAGCGCATTGAATTTATATGGCTTTGTAACGTTGAAGCATTTAGCAGTGTTAAAAGAAAGATATTTTAATGTACAAATGACTGAAGATGAAATCCGTGAAGAGCTTATTGATGTGATTCCTGAGTACGAAGCGCTGATTAAAGGTGGCAGTGTTAAACATAAAGAGCTTAGCAATATTGATATCGATTTAAAAGCATTAACCGAACAAAAAGATTATTATATTCCTGAATATGAAGATTATAAATTATATACAGAACACTTCTATGTTGAGCCGACGCAAGAAATTAAGCATTTAGTTGAATATATCGAAGCAGGAATCACTGAAGATTTCCAGGGAACAGACACAGGGAAATTAATTGTTAATACAATCCTGTTTGGACTACGTGCTAACGAAACACCTGCACAAATTCTATTACATATTGATAACGTAGAGCAGAATGGTTTCGTTAAGTTTGATGATCGTGAAAAGCTCACTGAACTTATTGCAGCTGCATTAAATACAGCAAGATTATGGACGCTAAACGGACATACGCGCAATGAAGTACAAAGTAAAGTCCATATTGAACAAGGACAATCTCAGGTTCAACGACAGGCACCAGCACAAACAGTGAAAAAGAAGAAACCAGTACAAGTAAAAAGAAAAACGAAGAAACGCGGTAAAAACAGAAACGTAGCACACGTAGCAAGATTGAATAAACAATAATTGGGATGGGGATGAAGTAATGAAGAAATTATTAGCAGCATTATCAGTAACGATGATTGCAACAAGTTTTTCAACAGCAGAGGCGTACAGTTTTAAATCAAAAGATATGGCGATGCCAAAACTTACAGATGCTAAAATATTAAATCAATTAAAAGCGGGTAACTACAAGTATTATAAAGTAGGACTTGGAACAACGAAGATTGCGATGACTAGCAATTGGGGTGCAGAGAAGTATAAAAAGACAGTAACGTTTAACAATAGAAAGAACTTTGAATACACATATGGTAAATATAATGAATTAATTGCAACAACATATGGCACAATGTCTTCATCTCATAGACCGATAGCACTTATTAAAATCAAAGATGCTACACCTAAATATGATATGAATGCAGTCCGAAATGTATTAGGTGCAAAGAAAGCTTCAACACTATCTGGGGGCGTGAAGTATTATTCATACGGTGCGTTAACAGTATATACCAAGTCAATCAATACGAAAGAATTGGTCTATCAAATTCAAATGAAGCAACTACCTGCTAAAGCAGTTGCTAAGCCAGTTGCTCGCACTACAGTCACACCACCGCCAGCCAGAATTACAAGCGCTTATTACGGTAATTGTCGAGACGTATGGAATGCATTAGGACGTCCAATTCGAAGTAGTGATGCAGGATATAGTCGTGACTTGGACAGAGATGGAGATGGAATAGGGTGCGAATCTCGACCGAGATAAGCGTATAACTAGAGCAACATAGCGTTTGATGTTATAGTGTATCGTAACAAACATTTAGAGGTGAACAACTTGAATAGAACTGGAGAAACAACAGTTTGGGGTCGCATGTATAATATATTAAATATTGCCGTTGTAGCATTAATCATCATCCGTTTAATTACAGATATGAACTTTAATATGTTAATCGTATGTTCATTTGCAGCTTTACTCGTACTTGGACTACTGGATAGTTTAGACCGCAACGCATGGCGTGAGAATATGTTCCGTCATATCTTTGATTTTATATTGCTTGTATTATTTGCAGCACTTTATTTCGGATAATATATAAATTGTCATCAATAAGACTTCAATGCTATTGAAATAAGTTCCTTATTCATCTTATAATGAGGAATATTATTAAATAGATTGGAGTCTTTTTATTATGAAGCAAACAAATGTGTATTTTAATCACGATGGTGGCGTGGATGATTTAATTTCACTATTTTTATTGTTACAGATGGATTCTGTAAAGTTAACAGGTGTGAGTGTTATAGACGCGGATTGCTATATTGAGCCGGCAACTTATGCATCACGAAAGATTATTGACCGCTTTGGCGATGGTAAATTAGAAACGGCAAAGTCAATCATTCGCGGTAAAAATCCTTTTCCGAAAGACTGGCGTATGCATGCATTCTTTATGGATGCACTACCAATTCTGAATGAAAAAGGTTCAATTGACGCACCACTATCTGATGTTCCAGCACACGAACACTTAATCAATGCGGTGATGAAAGAAAAAGAAAAGACGACTTTATTATTTACTGGTCCATTATCAGATTTAGCTGAAGCATTAAAGACAGAACCGAAGATTACTGAAAAAATCGAAAAACTTGTCTGGATGGGTGGTACGTATTTACCAGATGGTAACGTACATGAACCTGAACATGACGGAACTGCTGAATGGAATGCTTACTGGGATCCTGAAGCGGTAGGTGTCGTGTTTGATGCTGATATCAAGATTGATATGGTAGCGCTGGAAAGTACAAATCAAGTACCACTTACACCTGCAATTCGTCAAATGTGGGCGAACGAACGTAAATATCCAGGTGTTGATTTCTTAGGTGTGAGCTATGCAGTTGTACCGCCATTAGTTCATTTTATAACGAATTCAACATATTTCTTATGGGATGTGTTAACAACAGCATCTGTCGGTAAACCTGAACTTGTAAAATCCAAAGAAATATTATCAGGTGTTTATACTGAAGGGCCAAGTCAAGGTAGAACGTATGAAATGGAAAATGGAAGACCAGTAAATGTCGTATATGACGTTGATCATGACGGTTTCTTTAACTACATTACAGATCTTGCGAAGAAAGTGAAATAGAAAGAGGTTGCGAAATTGGAGGATCACCAATTTCAGCAACAAAATCTCGCCCGAAATTGGGGGATCACCAATTTCAGCAACAAAATCCGGCCCGAAATTGGAGGATCACCAATTTCAGCAACAAAATCCCACCCGAAATTGGGGGATCACCAATTTCAGTAACAAAATCCCGCCCGAAATTGGGGGATCACCAATTTCGTCCATCCATCACCAATAAACAAGTCCGATATCGATAAGATATCGGACTTGTTTTGTATATACTTAATTACTAATAATCGTTATCAGTACAATAATGTAGCACAATACATTTTTACTTGATACACTAAATAAAAAATGCATAGGAGAACGATAATGTTTAATATATTCAAGAGAAAACAGGGAAAAACAAACGATATGTTAACTGTTTTAGGTGTTGATGATCGCGTACGTGGTACTGTAGGTGAGGAATATGTGCATCACGAACAGCAAATCACCGAACTGGTCAAGCCGATTACAGAAGCTGAAGCGAGGACGACAATCGACGGACTACCAAACAATATTTACTGGATGGTTGGACATGTCATTGTAGAAAATGAATATCGTTTAATACCGAACGATGTTAATACTGAAATTGCCGGATTAGCAAAATACTTTAAATCCGGAACGAGTCCTGATGACTTTGATGAAGATATTCCTTCTTTCGATACGTTAAAACTATTGCTCACTATACAGACAAAACGTCTGCTTGGTGGTATTTGCGATCGTGGTGAACTAAGTATTAAGAATGACGATATCGAATTTGCTGCCAATCATATGACACTACACTTAGGGCAACTCAAAACAATGTACCAACTTATAATGAACAATGACTAGGGGATAAATTTTATGAGAAAACAATTAGAAAGTCCAACATACTTTCATCACGTTGAACATTTAAAACATCAGCAAGGTTCAAAACGCACACTATGGGCGTCACTTTACATTACATTATTCTTCACAATCGTTGAAATTGTCGGAGGGATATTATCTAACTCACTTGCATTACTGTCTGACTCGATGCATATGATGAGTGATGTATTAGCATTAGGATTATCAATGCTTGCCATTTACTTCGCTTCAAAAGCACCGACAGCTAAATATACATTTGGATATTTACGTTTAGAAATATTAGCAGCATTACTTAACGGTTTAGCGCTTATCGTCATTGCATTAGGAATCACATACGAAGGGATTATGCGTATTTTACATCCGCAAACAGTTGATGTAAAATTAATGCTTATCATTTCTACAATCGGACTTATCGTCAATATTATCTTAACCATCATTTTAACCCGTTCATTAAAAGGTGAAGACAATATCAATGTGCAAAGTGCGCTTTGGCATTTTATTGGAGACTTATTAAATTCAGTAGGCGTTATTGTTGCAGTGATCATCATCTACTTTACGCATTGGACTTTAATTGACCCAATTTTAAGTATTATCATTTCAATCATCATCTTCCGCGGAGGATATAAGATTTGTAAAAATACCTGGGGGATTTTAATGGAGCGTGTGCCAGACGGATTAGATACTGATGAAATCATCCAGACGATGAAAAATCATCCGGCAGTTGTTGATGTACATGAATTCCATCTATGGTCGATTACAACTGATCATCCATCAATTACAGCGCACGTTGTTGTTGAACCTTCAACAGATGATAAGAACTACCAGGTCATCAATGAACTCTCAATGATTTTAGCTGATAAATACAATTTAAAACACTCAACCCTTCAAATCGAACATCTGGAGAAAAATAATCCGGACAATGCATATTTTGAAGAGGTTAAACATCACGAATAAAACCGTGTGCAGCAATTGCTGTACACGGTTTTTTTTAGTTAATTATAATAGCTGATCTTTTGGAATAGGTGATACATCTGATAATCTATATACATTATGGCTTATATATTGTAACTCATCTAAATAAAGGGTAATGTAGCGTAGAAGACGTAATAATGTCAATTCATCATTATTTGTTTCCATAATACGATCATAATTGAGTTTTCTACAACGGAGACGCATAAATGAAGGGGCCTCATGATACATGTCATTCTGGTAAATAGAACATGTCCATCTATGATTAAAGCGGTCGAAGATTTCGTAGTTGTTTAGCGCATTCAATATGTATCCCCCTTTCATATTAAATTAAATATACCATGTAAATTCTTTGAATAATACAATAATTAATTATATAAAAAAATAATAATTAAGTTCTAATTGATATTAAATTGTATGATTTAAATCAGGAGGTTTATTATGACTACAGCAGAGAAATTTCTGAATGCTTTTAATACGATTGAAAGATATTTAACGCAGTATAATTTAAATAAAGGCTATACATCATTTTCACGATTAGTCGATTACGCCGTCTTAAAAGATAAGGTTGTAGCACAGTATAAAGATGATCTGAAACAGTTCGCTGAATTACGTAATGCGATTGTTCACAATACAAGACTTGGTGACAATCGCGTTATCGCAGAACCACATGAAGACGTCGTAAAGGAAATTGAACTTATTGCAGAAATGCTGCTACATCCGACGCGTGCCATTGAAAAAGCAACGAAAAAGGTTGTAACGTTCCATATTAATGATTTGCTTACAACAGTGCTATCTCAAATTAATACTTCTAAGTTCACTCAGTTTCCGATATATAATGGCAAGACTTATGTAGGTTTACTTACTGAATCAGGTATTACCCGATATTTTGCCGCAAATCATCAGAAAGATATCAGTACAATTAAATTGTCTGAAGTAATGACATATGAACAGAAAGAACGTGCTGCATTTGTTGGAGAAGGTGCAACCGAAATGGAAGTTGTAAGTATGTTTAAGTCTTACAATGAACAGAATGAAAAGTTAGAAGCGGTCTTGATTACAGACACGGGTAATAAAGATGGAAAACTTATTGGATTAATTACTTTATACGATTTATTAAATTAATTTAAATTAGATTTATCATGAAATGAAAATAATAGTTAATTTTATTTCATATAGATAATATTGTAAAATAAATATTTCAAATTCATTCGACATAACATATAATGAAGAAGATAACATAATAGATTGGGTGAGGGATTTGAAATATATACTAGGCGTACTAGCGTGTGTATTTTTATTGTTTACAACAGGTTGCAGTAACCAGGAAGAAAAAATCATCAGTGCAAAAAGTGCAAGAAAATCTCAATATCTATACCAATGGTCTGGATCGAAAAAAGATGATATTATGCTGGTCAATTCAGCAGTGAAACACTTTTTTGATCGCTATGCAGATGCATATAATAAAAGTAATTACAATCTCCTCAAATCCACTGTAAAAGAAGGCTCAATCGCTGAAAAAGAATTGAAGAAAGAAATTAGCAGTGGGAATTATACAAATATGGAAGTATATAGTACTACAATTGATAAGATTACAACGCAAAAAGATGAATATGTTGCACTTGTGGGTAAAGAAATATCTAATTACGCAACGAACGGCAGAACATACTCTGAAACTGTTTTTCACTTTGCCTATGATCCTTCATTAAAGCAAATGATGATCACACAAATTTCAGACGTGAATAATAGCGAACTTAAGGTTAACGATAAATCACAAGCTCAAAAAAATACAAAGGGCAACGGTGTTGTTATCGATGTTTTATCTACAAATTTTAAAAATGAATTTTTCGTAGATAATAATCGATTTGTTGGCGGTATTTCTGAACAAATGAGTTTCCAGGTGATTAAGGATAAGTTTGGAGACTTCTCAGATCATACAACGATTAACCAAAAGAAATATTACATCTTCGGCAATGCCGGTATCAATTTTAATAAACAATTAGACGATAAGAGTACAGGTGCCGAAACGGCACAGGATATGATCATTGTACCTCCATACATGTTGTATCAGGATGTTCTTGCATTCTACGGGCAACCTAATAAAGAATTTTTAGAAAATACTAATGACCCGCGCGTTATCTATGAGAATGAATCAGGTAATGTGAAAGTTGCATTTCATTTATCAACAAATAAAAAAGAAGTAGAATATGTTGAAAAACTAAAATAAGTGGTGCCCCTACAAATATTTGTAGGGGTTTTATGTAAATATTTATGTAAATAAATTGATAATCTTGAAAGAAATTTTCGTGATGATAGTTTGCTTTTTTAGAGTACTCATACACTTCTATGGTAAAATAGAGGAAAATAACTGAATGGATGGTGTGGTCGTGCGTATATATAAATTAATATTGACAGTATTGTTGTCATTTGTGCTTGTGGCATGTAATAATGCGCAGCAGGACAAAGAAGAAACGAAATCAACCGAAACATCAAAAGTGAAGTCAGACAGTCCGGAAACAACAACGGAAGAACCATCTAGTGAAGCGCAGTCGGATAAAGAAAAAAACAAAGAAGCACAATCAAAGAAAAAAATAAAACGAACAAAAAAATCTACTAAAGCTAAAGTGACGAATACAAATGAAACGACGGCGAACTTAAAACAGTTGACACATCAAACGATGACGGATTATTTAAATGCAATGCCAAATGCATTTAATCAACGTAATTACAGTATGATTCGCCCTTTCATAAAGTCAAACTCTAAAGCAGAAGAATATATTTTAGCGAAATTGCCGACCGGTAGTTTTGATAATTATCGTATTACAGCGCAAAGCATTGATCAAATTGATGTGAGAAATAAATATGCGCATGCCATCGTTACTCGTTCGCTATCATCAAATGCTACAGGTGGACAATTGAAACGCGTCATTACAGTATTTGATTTCTATTATAATAAACAATCAAAGAAAATGGAGTTATATGACTTTAATGATAAAGCCATTTTTGATGTACAAAATACTGCACCAGCAGCACCAAAAACTCCTTCAGCAACACCTAAGCCATCGACACAACAAGCGAAAGGTGACGCAACGACGTGTATTCAAACACGATTGCAATCAAGTTGTGAAGGTGTAAGTGATACACAGTTACGCAATGCATATAATGCAATGGTGAGTGCAGGTTCTTTACCTCAAGCAGCGGATAATGGATGCATCACTTGTACGATTAAAGCAGCTTATCAGTTAAAAGATCAGCCGGTCGCTGCTCAAGTAAAAGTGAAAAGCTTACCGCAAGCTGTTCAAATGGCAACGGATAAATACCGTAAAAAGGTAGAAGCTTATTATTCTGAAATGGATATCGCAATTGTCGGTGCTGAACCGATAAACGGTAAAGATATTCAGGAAGATTTAGGCGGGAAGTATTATAAAGTGAAAGCGATTGATATTCAGTCAAAAGAATTATTGCAGACATATAAAGTTTATATTCAAAGCGGAAAGATAATTGCAGAATAGAATATATGATTATAAAAATCAAAAAACGTCAGAAATTAATCTGACGTTTTTATTTTTTTTAAGATCACTGAATAAAATATAGTAATGCGACGAAGTGACAAAGTGCACCGGCAAGGATAAAGAAATGCCAGATCATATGGAAGTAATGACGATGTTTTTGAGCATAGAACCATGAGCCTACACTATACATCACACCACCTAAAACGATAAAGGTAATAAACAACCAGCTCGCTTTTGTAATGAGCGCCGGAAATAAGAGGATACCTAACCACCCCATAATCAGATAGATTGCAAGACTGATTTTAGGGTTAACGTGTTTTGCAGTTGATTTGTAAACAATACCTGCAATCGTAATGACCCATTCAATAATCATAATACTGATACCTAACTTACCACCCACTAAACTTAAAGCCACAGGAGTATAAGTCCCTGCAATAGCGATATAAATTAAAGCATGGTCGATAATGCGCATTACATATTTATGAATCGATTTCGGAGGCATGAGGTGGTAGATCGCTGATGATAAGAACATCAGGAAGATGCTGATTAAGAATACACTGATACCAAATGCAAATGTTGAGCCATGTTCGATATACGTCTTGATTGCAAAGTAAGGTAAGGAGAATAAAATAAGCAATGCTGGTACACCATGAGATACCGAGTTACCTACTTCTTCACCGAGTTTCAATTCTTTAATATCTCTGAAATTATAGCGAGGTGCTTCCGGTTTCATCTGATCATTCCTTTAGTATGCGTTTTTATTTTATTCTAACATATAATTATCATTACATGATTTTAGACTATTCGTAAAAAATGAAAAAATTGTCGAAAACAATCATTAATTTACTGAAAATTCTAAAATTACAGCGGTTTGTTACAGTTATGTTACAATGTAAAACTAATGACACTATTTAATTCACTTCAATTTATAAAGCGATTTCAAACGTTGATATATCAATGTTTTATAAAAATGATTAACCAATCTTTAATTGTTAAGTGAAATATGAAAATTGTCGAAAATAATAAAAAGAATTTTTATTTCATCAGCTCACCGAACACCTGGAAGTGTTGATATAATTCAGTTGAACACAACTTTGTACAAAAAGTGTTCGTATTACAAATAAATATTATTACTTATTAATAAATAAGCAATTGAAAGAAAACTGTAATGTCAAAAGAACAATAAATATGCAATAATAGATTTATTGAAAAAGTAAGGCTAGGAGGAACAAAATTTGAAGAAGAAATTAATTTTCGCGGCTACAACTGCATCGGCTGCGGTTGCTACTTATTCACATCAAGCAGAAGCAGCAGAACATAAAGTACAACCTGGTGAGTCATTATGGTCTATCGCCAACCAATATAATACTTCGATTGATCAGTTAAAGTCGTTAAATCAATTATCATCTAATTTGATTTTTCCGTACCAAACTTTAAAAGTATCGGGTGAAGTAACACGAACAAATTCGACAACTACATCGACAAATGTGAGCCGTCCGCAAAGTACGACATCTACTGGTAATACGCATATTGTTCAAGCTGGCGAGAGTTTATCGATTATTGCAGCAAAATACAATACATCTGTAGCGCAGATTATGAAATTAAATAATTTATCAGGTTATTTAATCTTTCCGAATCAGAAATTAAAAGTAAAAGGTGCAGTTAGCACAACGATTCCTGTAACAACAACATCTACAAATTCAGGCACAGCTGGTGCTAAGACGCACCTCGTTAAGCCTGGAGATTACTTAGCAAAGATTGCTACTCAATATGGAGTGTCAATACAAAGTATTAAACAGTGGAACAATCTTTCATCAAATATCATTTATTCTAATCAAAAATTAATTGTGAGTGGGAATGCAGTAGCTGCTACTATTCCATCTAGTGGTGTACAAAAAGCGCCTGCTAAAGTTGTAACAGCACCGGTCGTAACTAAATCACCTGTGTTTGCACATGCTAATTTATATGATTACGGACAATGTACATGGTATGCATTTAACAAACGTGCAGCAATCGGGAAAGGTATTTCAACGTATTGGTGGCATGCATATAATTGGGCAAGTGCAGCGCGTAAAGATGGCTATACTGTGAACAATATACCAGAAGTCGGTGCATTAGCGACAACTACGGATGGTCCTCTAGGACACGTTGCATTCGTTGAACGTGTTAATGCTGATGGAACAATCATGGTTTCAGAAACGAATTATTTAACGCCTTCAGGTGTTGTAGGTTATAGAACACTTACATTAGCTCAAATGAGCAGATATCAATTTATACATTAAAGAGGAGAGACGATGGTCTCTCCTCTTTAATTATGTCTATTTAAATAAATCTTTTATACCTTTAATCAAACCATCAATTGCGGCATCCAATATTCGATGTAGTGCTTCGCGTATTTGAAGACCGATATCAGTTTCAGCTTTTCGTTCTTCAGCTGTATGATTAAAGCCTTCTCCGTCTGTATTAACGAACCCTTTAATCGACCAGATCTTCAAACCTTGCTGTTTCGCCTTTTTTTCGGCTTGTAACAATCTGTCTAAATAATCCTTTTGCTGATAAACATAACCAACACGTGCGTAACCTTGCTGAACGAGTAGTTCATTGATCATCGTATTGCCACAATAAAGATACACTAAATCTCTGCCGTAACGGTCTTTCTTACCTTTCGTATCATACTGTATCTTTAAATCACATGTTTTTACGAGAGATTCTGTAAAGCGTGATGCTTCAATCGCATACGGTTGAACTGGTGTATTAGGTTTTTTAGATTCAGGTGTGTCAACGAGTAATAGTCTTACGGTCTTTTTTCTGTTGTTTACTTTTACGGAAATAGTATCGCCGTCAATAGCGTGATCAAATGTTGCATCAATCTTAGGCATGTTCGTTTGAAACATGCTGAAATTGATTGTTAAAGCTAAAGCAGATAATATCAAAATAAAACCTCATTTTTTTAAAGATGTTTCTATTATACACAAACGTATGTTCTATTACAAATTATGCAAAGAAAATAGAAAAAGCAGTATAAATAAGTAATATTGCCATTGTTATATTGAACGGTTGTTCGTGCTTAGCAATCCAATGCTTTAAAACACTACCGAACACACTCCATTAAAATCGGATTGCGTTGCAAAGTAGATGGCCATTAAATTATTTGGACCAGGTGTAAAGCTAGCAACAAAAGTATAGATGAATAAATTAATTATCGACATAACAAACCTCTTTTTCTTGTATAAAGGAATAATATTCTTTATAACGTATTTTCTTTATATTGTACGATTTGTTCGTTATAATGTAAATACAAATTTAATCAGGAGGTTAATTATGAAGGAAATTCATGATATTGTCGCCTATAACTTAAAGCTATACCGTAAGGAACATGGACTGACATTAGATAATGTATCACGTCGTACAGGAGTATCGAAGACGATGCTGTCGCAAATCGAACGTGGGGATTCAATTCCATCAATTACGACAGTGTGGAAGATTGCAAATGGTTTAAAGTTAAGTTTCACAGCTTTGATCAAGTCACCCGACCAAAAAGTAGATATTAAGAAAAAGTCAGAATTGATGGAGATGACTGGAGATGACGGAAGATATCGTTTATATCCATTCTATCCTTTTGAAAGTGGTCATCAATTTGAAATGTATCAGTTTGAAATTGACCCAGGCGGTGTATTCACTGCGGAAGCACATCAAGCTGGTACCGAAGAATATATCATGATTTATCAAGGTATGCTCAATCTGAAAGTACAGAATGAAGATTATCAAATTGAGAAAGATATGTCGATTCGCTTTGATGCGGATGTTCCACATGTGTATACCAATATTGGTGATGGTATCGTTCGTGGTACGATGACTATTTATTATCCGGAGCAAATGCTATGAAATGGTATGGTGTTTTCCTTTGTAGTATAATCGCAGTCATTGCGACACTACTCGGACAAGTGTTTCCGATTATCGGTGGTATTATCTTTAGTATTATTCTTGGCATCATCATGAGCAATGCAATAAAGCTACCTGATCAATATCACCCCGGTATTAAATTTGCTTCAAAGAAAATATTACAGTATGCCATCATTGTAATGGGATTTACGCTTAATTTAAGAGTGGTAGTAGCAATGGGATTATCATCATTACCTATTACATTGACAACAATAACAGCAGCGTTACTCACAAGTCTATGGTTAGGGAAAGTTATGAACATCGGAGAAAATATTAGAACATTAATCGGTGTCGGGACGGCCATTTGTGGTGGCTCTGCAATCGCAGCAGCAAGCCCGATAGTGGATGCAAAAGAAGATGAAGTGGCATTCTCATTATCGACGATCTTTCTATTTAATATTATCGCAGTCTTTATCTTCCCGATTATTGGGCATACAATTGGATTAAGTGATATTGGATTCGGTCATTTTGCGGGCACAGCGATTAATGATACGAGTAGCGTCGTTGCAGCTGGATATGCCTATTCTGAAACAGCCGGTGACACCGCAACAATCGTTAAACTTGTTAGAGCACTGATGATTATACCGGTTTGCCTCTTACTTGTAATAGTACAACTTAAGAAAAGCGAGAAGAAAGCATTTAGTATTAAAAAAGTATTCCCGTGGTTTATTCTATATTTCTTTCTGGCAAGTGTAGTGACTTCAATCATTAATTTGCCTGAAGCAATAATTTCATATATAAAAATGCTATCAACGTTTATGATTAGCATTGCGATGGCAGGCATCGGGTTATCGGTAAGTATCAAGCAATTCAGAACAATTGGAATTAAACCTGTTTTATTAGGTGCAAGTGTATGGTTTGTTGTAGCGGGTATTAGTTTAATAATGCAGTGGCTGTTAAATATTTGGTAGGAGTGTTGATATGATAAAGAAATTTATATTGTCGTTTATCGTCGGATTAATTGCGATGTTATTAAGAAGTGACAAGAAAGCACAATAATTATCAAGGGTCCTAAAAAGGGCTCTTTTTTGTTGGCAAAATTCATTAATACATTGTATATTAATTGTGTGTTAACAAATGTTAAATGAGGTGGCTTAATGTTTGTAAAGCTTCGTGATTTAAATAACTATGAACGTTATCTTTTAGAAGTAAAAGACAGGATACAAATCGATAAATATGACAGCGATAAATTATTTACTTTAGAGAAAGGTATATTAGGTGAAGAATATTTTTATGAGCGTATCAAAGACTGTGAAGGCGGCGCTAAAATCTGGGACTTGCGATTAAATATTAAAGGGGAATCACAGTACGATTTTATTATTGTATCGAATAAAAAAATCGTCCATCTTGATACGAAGTATTATGAGGGGAAATATAATTATAATAACGGAGTATTCATGAGTGAGAAAAATTATGTGATTAATAATCCGCTATATAAATTGGACATTCAACACAACAAACTACAGGAACTCGTAAGGAAATTAGGTATTGATTATGAAGTGCTTAGTTATGTGATTTTTGTTGGTGAGCAATTTGAAGTTATCGGATACAAAGGAGACAAGAGAATATTATTTAATAAAGATTTAGAGAATATTATTAAAAGTATGAATGAACGCGAAGTAACGAAAGAAGAAATACAAATTGCACGCAATTTATCAGCGTATTATTACGATAAAGGTGTGTATGATCGCATCTATCATTATCCATTTGATTTAATGAGAAAAGGAGTAAAGTGTCCGAAGTGTCGTAGGTTTTTACCTCTAATGGAGAAAAATGCGAAAAAAGTGAGATGCACTTGTGGATGTGAGTATTCTAAAAAAGCTGTAGTTCGGTTTGCTTTTGATGCAATACATTTATTGAAGAATACCAGTGTAACTTCTAAAGATATCTTTGATTTTACTGGTGTCGGAAAGACAACTATTAAGAAAGTGCTAAGCAGAGAATATGAGAAAATTGGTGTAAATCGATCGACCGCATATGTGACGAGTAAATCAGATGGCATGTTAATTAAAGAAGAGGTTTATTTGTATAAGGTAGAAGTTATGAAATCCAACGAGAAAGTGTCTTCAAAATAAAATTGACGCCACTTCCGAAGACGATATTAAGAAATCGTATGAGAAAGTGTCTTCAAAATAAAATTGACGCCACTTCCTAAGACGATATTAAGAAATCGTTTGAGTAAGTATCTTCAAAAACAATTTGGCGCCACTTCCTAAGACGATATTAAGAAATCGTACGAGAAAGTGTCTTCAAAAACAATTTGGCGCCACTTCCTAAGACGATATTAAGAAATCGTATGAGAAAGTGTCTTCAAAATAAAATTGGCGCCACTTCCTAAGACGATATTAAGAAATCGTATGAGAAAGTGTCTTCAAAATAAAATTGGCGCCACTTCCTAAGACGATATTAAGAAATCGTATGAGAAAGTGTCTTCAAAATAAAATTGGCGCCACTTCCTAAGACGATATTAAGAAATCATATGAGTAAGTGTCTTCAAAAWCAATTTGACGCCACTTCCTAAGACGATATTAAGAAATCGTATGAGTAAGTGTCTTCAAAATCAATTTGACGCCACTTCCTAAGACGATATTAAGAAATCGTACGAGAAAGTGTCTTCAAAATCAATTTGGCGCCACTTCCTAAGACGATATTAAGAAATCCAACGAGAAAGTGTCTTCAAAAACAATTTGACGCCACTTCCTAAGACGATATTAAGAAATCCAATGAGAAAATGTCTTCAAAATCGATTCGGCGCCACTTCCGCAAACAATCCCTAAACAAAAAAATACACGGAAACATAAGTTTCCGTGTAAATATTATTATTCAGCCTTCAATGGTGCTACTTCACGTCCTAAATCTGCTGGTGCAAGAGGATTCTCACGTTTTGGAATAGGTTTGTTCGTAGATTTCAGTTTCTCAGGAGCTTTGCCTTGTTGTGCTGATGTTTTCTTTGGTGCTTCATTTACTGTTGATTTCTCAAGATTAATTTTCTGTGAGTTTTCTGAGAATTCACCAAGTTCATTTTTATTAGCATCTTTTGTTAAGTTCACTACACTATCTATAAATGTACCTGTACCATTAGCAACTAATCGCTTTGATACATCGTTAAACGTCGTATTGTGGAATGTTGCTGTTGTATTATTTGCATATACTGCAGTTATTGGTGAACGTTTGCCATCAATTTCTACGTTATTTACGACTGAATTATACATATCAAATGAATAATTCTTCGGTTTCATACCTTCTGTGTAATAAACACCATGAACGATGTCATTACGACCAAAAGGTAGTAAGTTCATTTCGACATTATTTGAACGTTCACGTAGTTCGCCGTTTACTCCGGCTGCAATAAAGTAACTCTTTGCACGTGTCTTAACATCGTCAGTATTCCAGTACACATTACCATACGTAGATTCAACGTGGAATGTTGTTTCGTAATCATTGAATGTAGAATTCGTAACGTTGATGGTTGTATTTTGATCTTTCAGCCAGTTATCTTCATTAGCATCCTGTATCGTACCATTTTCATAAACGACACCGATCCACCCCATGTACTCTTTTGAGCGTTTTGAAGTTTTAGCGTTAGATACTACTTTATCGATATTAACCACAGCATCATCTTTATGACCGCTTAAATAAATCGCCATACCGAAACTATCAGTGATATCATCCCCACCGACATCTTCCAGATTAACATTTTGAATATTAACATCGCGATATTCTTGAGCAAATATCGCATATCCACCATACATATGTTTATAGTTGATATCATGGATATTTAAATTTTTAGTGTTCGTAATTGCGATACCTTTAGTCATCGCAGTTTTATAGAAATCATCTGCTTTTTTCATCGTAAAGTATAAATCTTGTGGATTTTTGCTGCCATCAATCGTGATTCCTTCAATTTCTATTTCAGAAAGTGCATCTTTTTCTGATGATAGTCGCATCGTATAAAATTCAGGTGGATTTGTCATCGGATTCTTCGGTTTAATGATTGCACCTTCACCTTTAATATGTAGCCCTTTAATATCATTTACTTCTATCGTTTTATTCGTGTCATAAGTACCTTTTGGAATCACGACTTCAACAGCTTCGTCTTTTGACTTTTCAATTGCTTTTGTTATTGCATCTGTATCATCTTTATTGTCATCTGGCTTTGCTCCGAAATCTGCTACATTAATTTGTTTTGCATTTTTAATAGAAGGCGCTTCTTGAGTAACATTTTCTTTAGATGTTTCTTCAGTACTTGTTTCTTTGGACTTTTGTTTCTCTGAATCTTGGCAACCAGTTAGTAATACGCTGAACGCAACAGCTGGAAGTAACCATTTTTTCTTAAAAGACATTATTTATTCTCCTTTGAATCATAAATATTTATGATACAGTTTATTCTAACATATTCGAGCAAAAACCTACCGATATAAGCTACTTATATCAGTGTAAAAATAAATTTATTTAACATAAAACGCTATCATACCCATAAAATCTTTACTATAATAAAACTAATTGAGTAAACAGGGGGATATATTTGTGAACTACTTTTGGCTGAATTGTGGATACAATAGATTTAATCACTTCGAAGATTTAATGGGACAAGTATCAGTGTTCGACTCCACAGTACACTTTAACCCGAATGAAGGATATACAGCATTCAAACGCGCAGTGCCAGGAGATAAAGTCATCTTCTATCAAGTGCAGAATAAAATAGGCATACTTGGGGCAGGATCTGTCTTAAAAGTTGAAGAGCCAAGACGTGGACAAATTAAAATACATTTTAAATACGAAGAAAAGCTTGCGCCATTTACGAAAGAATATTTAATTCGAGATGAAGCACTTAAACTTACGATTAATAGTATGAAAGAACAACTGCTTAATCCATTATCTGAAGAAGACTATGAAAAGATAGTACGCGTTGGGCGAAATGAAGAGAAGATTAACCGTTACTTTATAATGAAGGAAGACATAGATTTTGAAGCGGATGAAACATATACAATCTATGTACGTAACATCAACGGCGTGAACCGTAACGGATTTAAACATTATGGTCAGATGCAGCCTGGGGATAAAGTGATTATCTATAAATCGATGCCTGAAAGAGGGATATACGGAACAGCTATTATAATAGAAGGAATGCAACGCAATCAACCGATTCCAGGAAGAACAGACAGTACAGCAATAAAGATAAAATATATAGCAGACATTACACCACGAACAATTTATGAACTAGACCGTGAACCACAATTACGTGCGCAATATTTCTTACATGAGAAGTGGAATGAATCCGTTACTGAAATTACACGTATTCAGTATGAGACATGTTTAAATCCATCAACAGACCTTGAACCGATTCAGTCACCTACTATACAACAAATGATTGATACAGCAACATACTCAGCGAGAAGAAGTGCGATGGAAAAGCAATTAAAGGCTAATACGAATACAACGACAAACCGAAATATTCAAAGTCAACCAATCCAGCAACAAACAGAACAAAGCAATATACAGCATTCAAACAATCATCAAACAAGTACACAGCGTTCAAATCAACAAACTTCAGCAGTACACAAACCTAAAGTTACACCGAAACCATGGAAGATGATTTATGTGTTCAGTTTACCTGAGCATTTCAATGGAGTAGATACTGCGATTAAATATTTACAGCTCAAAAGAGATTATCTGAAAATTTACACAGCAGATTCAATTTGGACGAATGGTAACTTATATGGGCAATATATCAAAGAAGAAGATCATATCGTATTTCATCAAGGGATTATTACAGAAGCATTAGCAAGCCCAATAAAACATGACATATTAATAGAAGACTTTCATTATTTAAATGCCACACAACTGAAACCTATTATCCATGCAGCTCAAGGTGAACAAGTATCGTTACCAGTCATGAAAGAACTCACGCGAGCAACGATTGGATTAGATGAGGATGCGACGTATCAGTTGGATCAGGAATTTAAGATAATCGCCTTAACGACACAAACAGTTGATGAGTTCAAAGCGCAATATCCAGTATATATGCATCAATTTATGAAATTTTATGCATATAAATAAAGCTATTCAAGTAAGTAACAAACAAATGAAGGAATAAATAACTATTTCCATTAATTCACCAATAAATATATTAAATCGGATGAATTCCTAATTAGACGCCATTTAATAACGTTTTTTAAATACTTTGTTTAAAAAAAAGAAGTGAAGTATTTTTTTGAATACAAATTAAAATGATTTCTTGATTGTCACAAAATAGACACATTTTTAACATGAACGATAATTTCAAAGTAAATATAAAATTTTATTTTAATTAATTAATTGAAAGACTGTTAATATAGGGAAAAACTGTGAGAAAGAATAATTTGAATACTACACAATATAAAATTAAATATCTATATAATTGAAATTTAAAAATTCCTAGTATTTAATCATTTTACTTTTAGTTTAAATAGTTACATAATACAACTGTATCAAAAAATTTTTATATCTTAATCAATATAAAAATTATTGGAGGAAAATAATTAATGAAGAAAAAGCCCAACAACAAAAGAATGGATTTCTTGCCGAACAAATTGAATAAGTACTCTATTCGTAAATTTACAGTAGGTACGACGTCAATCCTGATCGGTTCGTTAATGTTCTTAGGCAATTCGGCTGATGCAGCTGAAACGACTACGACAACGACGGCAACACCAGCAACTGATAGCCCTACGACCGAAGCCCCAACAACAGAAGCTGCGACTACAGAAGCAGCAACTACAGAAGCACCAACAACAGAAGCTCCGACAACTGAAGCAGCAAACACTCCAGTACAAGCACAAAACCTAGCGTTTAATGCAGATAATACTGAGTTAACTGGTATTGCAACATCTGGACAAGTGGTTGAATTACACTTAGCTGATGGAACAATTGAAAAAACAGTTGTAGACACTGATGGTACTTTTACATTCCGTAGTTTAACTGTAGCAAGTGAAGAAGTTGTATCAGTAATCACAGTTGACGGCGACGTTAAGAGTGAACCTGTAAAAGTAACTGCAAATAAAATTGTAGAAACTACAACAGAAGCGCCAACAATGGAAGCGCCAACAACTGAAACTGCGACAACAGAAGCAGCGACAACAGAAGCAGCGACAACAGAAACCCCAACAACAGAAGCGCCAACAACAGAAACACCAACGACAGAAACACCAACGACAGAAGCGCCAACAACAGAAGTGACACCGACTGACATTGCATCTGCACCTGAAACTACAGAATCTACAACTTCAGTAGCAGATACTACGGCTGCATTAACTACAGCTACTACTGATGCTGAGAAACAACAAGCATTAGCTGATACAGTAGTATCAAATACTGGTATTACTCAAGAAGAAGCTCGCGCGTATGTCGCTAACTTAAACTTAGATTATGCTAATTTAACAAATGAAGAGTTAACAGCGATATTATTACAAGCGATTGCTGACAGCCAAGCTGCGAATCAATTACCAGTACTAGCGCCAACAACAGATTCATCTATAACTAATGCTGAAAGTTTAGCTTTTGCTGCAAATTCAGTTGACACAACTGGCACTGTGCCTATGACATTATCTACATTAGCGTTAGGTGATGTAAGTACGATCAATGCTTTAGTGGCACCTACTTCGGATATTATTTTTGCAGATGCGGTAGCAAATGGATATATTTATTCAGCAACAGATGCAACGAACGCTACTAATACATTATCAGGTCGAGCTTGGGAAATTGATAATGGGACTCCTGCAACAATGGCAAATGGACTAACTCCGGTACCAGAAGGCACTGTTGTTTACATGCAATGGATTGATACTGATGGTGCAGTGTCACCAGTTTATCAAACAGCAACAACCAATAAGCTATCTTCAGTAGATGGTAGTCAAGTTGGTCCAGGATTTTATGCTTTTGATTTAAGGAATGGCTGGGTTGATCTTAATGGGAAAACACATACTTACAGTGCAATTAGTGGTCAATACTATCAATTATGGATTCAGGATTATACGACAACGGCAGGTAATACAGTTTCGATGATGAGACAAGCTGGTGGGTTCTTCCCTGGTTCTTTCGTTAACTCAGTTACAAGCTCTAATTTAGGTCAATTCCCTTTGATTGGAACTAATATGCAACGTACAGGTATCTACATGTATGAACAGCCTGTAGGAGATTATATGACTAAGCTTCCTTCGCAATGGATTAATGATACAGCTGGGCCATTAGCAAACCCTGCAGTATCTTTATCAGCTAAGAATACAGTATCTGGTAAGGTTTGGATAGAAACTGGATCTGGTGATTACGCAAACTCAGCAACTGGTCCTAATGATAATATCGCTGACCCACAAGCAGTAGGCTATAAAGTGATTATGTCCTCATTAACTGCTGCAGGTGCAGCCGCATATGATGCACAAATTAATAGTTTGCCAGAATCTCAGAGAGATGATGCTGTGAAAGCTTTATTAACAGCACATCCAGAGTATATTTCTGCAACGGTCACAGCTATAACAGATGCGAACGGAGCATATACAGTTAGATTCCCATCAGGTACATTAGATACCAAACATATGTATGGTTATGTTATGGATCCTTCAGGCAATGTTGTTCAAACTTACTCAGCTTTTACAACACCTGAATTTAGAGCGCCTAATAGTAATTTATCCTGGGTACCTCAAACTGCACCTGCTCAAAACTTAATAGTAAATCCGATGTGGTACAGTGTAAACTTTGCTGTTATACCTACAACTGAGGTATCGCTTGATGTTCTAGAATATGATACAACGACAAATCCAGCCCCACCGGATGCTGTTGTAAGAGTAGATTTGTTAGGATCTACTTTATCACCATTACCGATGAAGATTGAATGGGTAGACACAAATGGTAGGGTTGTACAATCCACAGCGGTAGTTGATTTCGCAAGTGGTGAGGCAGCTGCGACCTTAAACTTAGCTTTACTGAATCCTCCTGATGGTATGCTATATACTGCGAAATTATATGAGGGAGGTAATGTAGTTTCTGCGGATTCGTTCATCGTTAAAATTACAGATGCATTTGAAAATGAACCTGATTACATCGATACAACGATTGAACCAGGTGAAACGAAGATAATAGCAGCCCCATTAAATGGTGACGGTACAACACCACCGGTGATGAACTATGTACCAGTAAATCCTGGCACATTGCCAACATGGGTAACAGTAAATGAAGACGGAACAATTACAGCAAGACCAGATGCAACCGTACCACCAGGGCCGGTAACAATCCCCGTGACAGTAAATTATCTTGACGGTTCAAGTGAAGATATAGATGTAGTTATCACGGTCGGAACTAATGATGCATTCGACAATCAACCAGATTATATTGATACTACAGTGGAACCAGGTACTACAAGTACGATAGCAGCTCCATTAAATGGTGACGGTACAACACCACCGGTGATGAACTATGTACCAGYARATCCTGGCACATTGCCAACATGGGTAACAGTAAATGAAGACGGAACAATTACAGCAAGACCAGATGCAACCGTACCACCAGGGCCGGTAACAATCCCCGTGACAGTAAATTATCTTGACGGTTCAAGTGAAGTTATAGATGTAATTATCACTGTTGGGACGAATGATGCATTTGAAAATGAACCTGATTATATCGATACAACAATTGAACCAGATGAAACAAAAGTGATAGCAGCACCAGTTAATGCAGACGGTACGACACCACCGGTAGGAACGATTTATGCACCGACAGATGCATCGACAATACCATCATGGGCTAAATTAAATACTGATGGTACAATCACTATTAATCCAGACGCAACAGTACCATCAGGACCTGTGACAATCGAAGTAACTTTAAGTTATCCTGATGGGTCAACTGAAGTTATTAATGTTGTAGTTAATGTCGGTACAACTCAAGCGGTTGATAATCAACCAGATTATATTAATGCTGAAGTATTGCCTGGTGATTCTGTTACAATTGATGCACCATTGAATGGTGATAGTACACCACCACCATCAGGTACAACATATGCACCAGCAAATCCTGCGACTTTACCAACGTGGGTAACAGTAAATTCAGATGGTACTGTAATAGCTAGTCCAGATAACGCTGTAACACCGGGTAATTATACGATTCCGGTAACATTAATTTATCCGGACGGCTCAACAGAGAATATAGATGTATTAATAACTGTGGGAGCACCTGGTACAGTTAGACCGCAACCGGATTATAAAGATACTACGGTAACGCCAGGTATTGTTACTACAATACCTGAACCATTAAATCCGGATCAAACAGCTCCGGAAACAGGAACAACATACGCACCTGTTGAACCAAATACACTACCTGATTGGGTTATAGTGAATCCAGATGGAACAATAACTGTAACACCGGGGACATCGGATGCAGGTACATCTATTGAAATACCTGTCGTTGTAAAGTATCCAGATAATACAACAGAAACTATCAATGTTGTTGTTACTGTTGGACCGAATCAAGCTACGATTAACCAACCGGATTATGTCAATACTTTTGTTGAACCGGGAACGACAATTAAAGTAGAGGCACCAGTTAATAGTGACGGTACAACACCACCAGCGGGATCAACATATAGCCCAGCGGGTAATATACCATCTTGGGTAACAGTAAATCCAGATGGCACTATAGAAGTTTCACCGGATGCAACGGTAGCACCAGGACCAGTTACTGTACCCGTAACGATAGTTTATCCAGATGCTTCTAGTGAAGTGATAGACGTAGTAATTACAGTGGGAACAACTGATGCGGCAGATAATAACCCTGATTATATTGATGAACATGTAACGCCAGGTAAAACTGTCGACTTACCAGCACCATTAAATCCAAATGGAACAAGTTTACCGGTGGGAACAACTTATGTACCGGCAGATCCAGCAACGTTACCAACATGGATAACAGTAAATCCAGATGGCACCTTGAAAGTAAATCCAGATGTTACTGTAGCAGGAACATCGGAAACTGTGCTGGTAACAGTCAAATATCCAGATGGCTCAAGTGAAGAGATTAATATTGTTATTACTGTTGACTCGTCACAAGCAGTTAAAAACAATCCTGATTATTTGGATATCGAAGTAAAACCGGGTACTACGAAAACAATATCAGCACCATTAAATCCAGATGGCTCAGTAATGCCAACAGGTACTACGTATATACCTGGAGAAAATTTACCTTCCTGGGCGACTGTGAATCTAGATGGGACAATAGAAGTAAATCCAGGAATAGATGTGCCATCAGGACCGGTAACAATACCTGTGATTGTGAATTATCCGGATGGTTCTCAAGAAACAATCGATGTAATTGTAAATGTAGGAATGATAGATGCACTCATCAATGAACCGAATTATATTGATACGACAATTAAGCCGGGAGAATCTCAAATAATAGCATCTCCATTAAATAATGACGATACACCACCACCAGCAGGTACAACATATGAACCAGCAGATCCAGCGACGTTACCATCATGGATTACTGTAAATCCAGATGGAACAATTAAACTTAATACAGACTTATCAACACCACCAGGAATCACGTTGTTACCAGTAACAGTAACTTATCCAGATGGTTCAAGTGAATTGATTGATGTTGAAATAACGGTATTAAGTTTAGATGTAATTGATAACCAACCTGATTATAAAGATACAAACGTTGAACCTGGAACTACTGTAACGATAGCAGCGCCAGTGAATGGTGATGGTACAGCACCACCAGCGATAAACTATGAACCAGCAGATCCAGCAACGTTACCAACATGGGTAACTGTGAATCCTGACGGAACAATCACGGTAAATCCAGATGTGACAGTACCAGCAGGCCCAGTAACAATCCCTGTTACAGTTACGTATAAGGATGGTTCATCAGAAGTTATCGATGTTGTAGTAACGGTAGGTACAACAGATACAGAAGATAACACACCAACGGTGACGCCGATCACAACACCAGTGGGAACATTACCACCGGCAACAGACGTCATCGGTAATGAAGCAATATTCCCGCCAGGTACGAAGGTAGAATGGCAAACACCACCGGATGTAAGYRYACCRGGAGAAACAACAGGSACAGTAATCGTGACGTAYCCAGATGGAACAACKGATGAAGTAACAGTACCAGTAACAGTTGTAGATCCAACGACAGATACAGAAGATAACACACCAACGGTGACGCCGATCACAACACCAGTGGGAACATTACCACCGGCAACAGACGKCATCGGTAATGAAGCAAYATTCCCGCCAGGTACGAAGGTAGAATGGCAAACACCACCGGATGTAAGYRYACCRGGAGAAACAACAGGGACAGTAATCGTGACGTATCCAGATGGAACAACGGATGWAGTAACAGTACCAGTAACAGTTGTAGATCCAACGACAGATACAGAAGATAACACACCAACGGTGACGCCGATCACAACACCAGTGGGAACATTACCACCGGCAACAGACGGCATCGGTAATGAAGCAACATTCCCGCCAGGTACGAAGGTAGAATGGCAAACACCACCAGATGTAAGTACACCAGGAGAAACAACAGGGACAGTAATCGTGACGTACCCAGATGGAACAACTGATGAAGTAACAGTACCAGTAACTGTTGAACCAGCTAAAGGTAACTTAACAATCGGAGACTTTGTATGGAATGATACAAATGCTGACGGTTTACAAGATGCAGGTGAAAAAGGTATTGAAGGTGCAACAGTAGCATTAGTTAAGCCAGATGGAACTATCATCACAACAACTACTGATGCAAATGGTCATTATGAATTTACTGGATTAGCAGCAGGAACTTACACTGTATACTTCAACACTCCAGTAGGTGCGATTGATTCACCAGTTAACGTTGACTTCAATGCACACGATGATATCGATTCAGATGGTCCAGTTATCACAGTTACATTAACTGAAGATAACAAAACAATCGATAAAGGTTACTACTTCGGTAACGGTGGTGGAACAGTTGTAACACCACCAGTTGATAACGGAGGTACAGATGATAATGGTAACGCAGGTGAAGATGGTGATAATACTACACCAGTAGATCCAGTTAAACCAGTTGAACCAGCTAAAGGTAACCTGAAAATTGGAGACCGTGTATGGATTGATACTAATGCAAATGGTTTACAAGATGCAGGTGAAATTGGTCTTGAGGGTGCAACAGTAACATTAGTTAAACCAGATGGAACTATTATTACAACAACAACAGATGCAAATGGTCACTATGAATTTACTGGATTAACAGCAGGAACTTATACTGTATACTTCAATACACCAGTTGGAGCAATTAACTCTCCAGTGAATGTTGACTTCAACGCCCATGATGCTATCGATTCAGATGGATCAGTAATCACTATCGAGTTAACAGAAGATAACATGACTATTGATTCAGGCTTCTACTATGCAAATGGTGGCGGTAACACAGGTGGCGACAACACAG
>NZ_JAEPRF010000012.1:0-40562 GCF_022501545.1 Macrococcus sp. PK | reverse complement strand
ACTCAAATTATTGGAATTAACGTTGACATATTGTCATTCAGTTTTCAATGTTCATCTTAAAATTTTATGGTGGAGACTAGCGGGATCGAACCGCTGACCTCCTGCGTGCAAAGCAGGCGCTCTCCCAGCTGAGCTAAGCCCCCAAAATTATTAAGTAAGTCGGGAAGACAGGATTCGAACCTGCGACCCCTTGGTCCCAAACCAAGTGCTCTACCAAGCTGAGCTACTTCCCGTTATTAATAAACGCGCCCGAGAGGAGTCGAACCCCTAACCTTTTGATCCGTAGTCAAACGCTCTATCCAATTGAGCTACGGGCGCAAAAAAATAAAATTAAATGGTGCCGAGGACCGGAATCGAACCGGTACGGTAATCACTTACCGCAGGATTTTAAGTCCTGTGCGTCTGCCAGTTCCGCCACCCCGGCATTTAATTTTCTTAATGGAGCGAAAGACGGGATTCGAACCCGCGACCCCAACCTTGGCAAGGTTGTATTCTACCACTGAACTACTTTCGCATATTAAGTTTTAATATTAAAATAATGGTGAGCCATAGAGGATTCGAACCTCTGACCCTTTGATTAAAAGTCAAATGCTCTACCAACTGAGCTAATGGCTCAAAGAAATGGTGCCGGAAAAAGGACTTGAACCCTCAACCTACTGATTACAAGTCAGTTGCTCTACCAGTTGAGCTATTCCGGCATAATAATAAATAAATAATGGTGGAGGATGACGGGCTCGAACCGCCGACCCTCTGCTTGTAAGGCAGATGCTCTCCCAGCTGAGCTAATCCTCCTGGGTATATATTGCCCGGCAACGTCCTACTCTCGCGGATCGTAAGACCAACTACCATCGGCGCTAGAGAGCTTAACTTCTGTGTTCGGTATGGGAACAGGTGTGACCTCTCTGCCATCGTCACCAGACAAATTTTCAATACTTATATAAGTATAACAGCTTCGAAGATTATTTCAATAGTAAATTTTACACTGCGTTCATGAACTTTACAATTGATTAACTTTCTTAATATGTTACTCGTTGTAAGCGACTTTTTAATAATACGCAATTTGAATTGCAAAGTCAACGCTTTTTCTTTATTTTTTTCTATTTTTTAAAAGAAAGTAAATTCTGATAATTTTTACAGAATAAAAAAGGCTCTAAATCCTTGATAAATAAGGATTTAGAGCCTTTGAGTAGAATTTAATTATTTATGTCGCATGTAAGGGAATAATAATACGTCACGAATAGATGCACTGTTTGTAAGCAGCATGACTAAACGGTCAATACCAATCCCTAATCCACCTGTTGGCGGCATACCATATTCTAATGCTTCAATGTAATCTTCATCCATCTCATGTGCTTCATCATTACCTGCAGCTTTTTCTTCCATTTGTGCTAAGAAACGTTGTTTTTGATCGATTGGATCGTTTAATTCTGTAAATGCATTTGCATGCTCACGACGTACGATAAATAATTCAAAACGATCTGTAAAACGTGGATCTTCTGGATTTTGTTTTGCAAGTGGTGACACTTCTACAGGATGTCCGAAAATAAATGTCGGCTGTACTAAGTTTTCTTCTACTTTTTGTTCGAAGAATTCATTTAAGATGTGACCGTATTTCATATTCGGTTTAACTTCAACACCGTGTTCTTTAGCAAGACTATGTGCTTCTTCATCAGTTTTCACTTCGTAGAAATCAACACCTGTGTATTCTTTAACAGCATCAACCATATGCCATCTGCGCCATTTTGGTGCTAAGTTAATTTGTTCGCCTGCATAATCAACAGTTGTAGAACCTGTAACTTTCTCAGCAATATGCGCTACCATTTCTTCTGTTAAATCCATAATATCGTTATAGTCTGCATACGCTTCGTATAGTTCAATCATCGTAAACTCAGGGTTGTGTCGTGTCGAAATACCTTCATTACGGAATACGCGACCGATTTCATATACTTTTTCTAATCCACCAACGATTAAACGTTTTAAGTGTAATTCAATTGCAATACGCATATAAAGTTCCATATCTAATGCATTATGATGCGTCACGAATGGACGTGCTGCAGCTCCACCCGCGATAGTATGCATCATAGGTGTTTCTACTTCTAAGAAACCTTTCGCATTTAAGTAACTACGCATTTCCTGAATGATTTTACTACGTGTAATGAAAGTTTGCGTTGATTCTTCACTTGTGATTAAGTCTAAATAGCGTTGACGATAACGTTGTTCAACGTCCTGTAATCCGTGGAATTTATCAGGTAATGGACGAAGAGCTTTTGATAACAGTGTAAACGACTTCGCTTTTACAGAAAGTTCTCCAGTGTTCGTTTTGAACATCACACCTTCAATACCGACGATATCGCCTAAATCAGCATTGTTCCATAACTCAAACTGTTCATCACCTACAGCATCTTTACGCACATAAATTTGAATTTGACCATCTAAATCTTTAACGTGAGCAAACCCAGCTTTACCTTTACCACGTTTTGTCATAATACGACCAGCGAAAGAAACTTTTGATTCTTCCTCTTTATCATGCAATTCTTCTTTAGAAAAAGCATCCCAATCTGCTTTTAACGAAGCAGATGTCGCTGTTCTTACGAATTTTTGACCAAATGGATCAATCCCCTGGTCTAATAAATCTTGCATTTTTTGACGACGTACCAACATTTGGTCGTTTAATTCTTCTGACATTTTATTACACTCCTTCTGCGATTTTAGATTCTTCATTTTTCTCTGCTTCAATGATATATGCCTCGAATGATTTAAGTATATCAACTAATTCGTCGCGTGTCTCAGCTTGATTGATTAACTTACGTGCTTTACCATTACCACGAATCCCTTTTAAATACCATGATGCATGTTTACGCATTTCCATTACAGCTACTTTTTCACCTTTTAATTCAATTAAACGGTCTAGATGAAGCGTTGCAACTTTCATCTTCTCTGAAATATGCGGCTCAGGCATTAATTCACCTGTTTCCAGATAATGCACAGTACGATATATCATCCAAGGATTTCCTAATGCTTCACGACCGATCATTACCGCATCAACACCTGTTTCATCAAGCATCTTCTTCGCAAGCTCCGGACTCGTTACATCACCGTTACCGATAACAGGAATACTCACCGCTTCTTTTACTTGGCGAATAACATCCCAGTCTGCATGACCTTCATACATTTGGACACGTGTTCTACCGTGCACTGCAATTGCAGATGCCCCAGCTTTTTCAATCATCTTTGCATTTTCTACAGCATAAATATGTTCATCATCCCAACCAATACGCATCTTTACAGTAACTGGTTTGTTCACTGCTTCAACAACTGCTGACACCATTTCATAAATTTTAGGTGGGTCAAGCAACCATCTTGCACCTGCTTCACATTTAATAATCTTTGAAACAGGACATCCCATATTAATATCGATAATATCTGCTGTTGTATTTTGATCAACATATTTAGCCGCTTCGACTAACGTTTCTTTCTCTCCACCGAATATCTGTAACGATAACGGTCTTTCATTCTCATCAATATAAAGCATTTTCATCGTCTTTTCATTATTGAAAAGAATCGCTTTATCACTTACCATTTCAGCGCATACTAAACCTGCACCAAATTCTTTTACTGTTAATCTAAACGCCGCATTACACACACCAGCCATCGGTGCGAGCACAACTTTATTGTTTATTTCAATATCTCCAATTTTCCACATATGTTTACCCTCACTTATAAATTCTTACATCCGGGTCCAAAGTTACAATATCACTTATCTTTTTATTTAATACTGGATGAATTGCCTGAGGGGCAATTTCATTCAGAGGAATTAATACAAAACTTCTCTCATGCATAAATGGATGTGGTACTTTTAATCGCTCACTATCCATTACTAAATCACCAAACAATACAATGTCTAAATCGATTGTTCTCGGTCCCCAGTGAATCTTACGGACACGATTGAGCTTTAATTCAATTGATTGAATCCCATCCAATAACTCAATCGGTGATAAATTGGTTTCTAGTGCGACAACGCCATTCAAAAAGTCATCTTGTTCAACACCACCGACTGGCGCTGTTTCATATAAACTTGAAATCTTCGTCACCTTTGTCTCTGGAAGTGTATTTAACAAGTTCAATGCATCGTTAATTTGTCGTTCTCTATCACCCATATTACTGCCAAAGCTTAAATATACTATCGTCATAACTACCTCGTTCTATGAATTTCTACACCTACACCATCATACACACCTGGTATTGGTGGATTCATTTTTGTAATTTTGACTTTTAAGGCCATTATCTGATTATAGTGACTGAAGAGTATTTTTGCAATACGTTCAGCTACATGTTCTAATAATTTTGACTGAATAGACATTTCCGTCTTAATATCTTCATAAACTAATCCATAGTTCACGGTATGTTCAAGCTCATCTGTTTCGCCTGCTTTTTTTAAATCTACATCAAGCTCAACATCAACGATAAATATTTGTCCTATTTGATTCTCCGCTTCAAACACACCATGATATGCATAAAATTGCATACCCGTTAAAAATATTTTATCCATTGTAGTCTCCTTTAAGTTGATCCATCACTTTAATAAAGCGCGCATTCATTTGTACATTATGAACGCGAACAGCATCGACACCTGCATTAATTCCAATTGCAGTAGTCGCCAGTGTACCTTCGTCACGTTCAATCGGTGTCGTTTCTCCACCTAGCAGCTCTTTCACCATACGCTTACGACTTGTTGCAAGCAGCACTTTATAATCCAGCGCAACTAGTTCATCTAAACGATGCATCACGTGGATTTCCTGTTCGCGAGACTTGGCAAATCCGATACCTGGATCAATCCATATTTTATCACGTTCAATGCCAATCTTTAGCGCTTTATTCGCCTGCGTACATAAATCGGTCACCATATGTTCCATAATGTCGCCAACAACTTCTTCTTTTGCATTATGCATTAAAATTATTTCGGCATTATATTTTTTTACGACTTCAAATATGTTCGGATCATATTTCCCGGCCCATTGGTCATTAATGATATGCGCACCGTGCTGAAGCGCTGCTTCTGCGACCTCACTTCTAAAAGTATCGACAGAAATAAGCGCATCGACATCTTTAATCACCTTCAATACCGGTACGACACGATTCAATTCTTCTTCTACAGAAATCTCACTATAACCAGGACGCGTTGAGTAGCCACCAATATCAATAATGTTAGCACCTTGCGCTATCATTTCATGCACGCGTGCTACAGCATTTTCAACGACGTTATATTGCCCACCATCAGAAAATGAATCAGGTGTTACATTTAGAATTCCCATTACTAATGTCTGCTTCATCATTTTTACCTCCACAGTATATTCATTTCATTATAACAAATTTACTATAATAAAAATAAGACCGAGACTTGTTGTCTCAGTCTATAATGATATGAATTAGTCCTGAAGGTTCGCAAATAAAGGTGTTGATAAGTAACGCTCTCCGTTACTTGGTAAAATTGCTACGACATTCTTACCACTACCTAATTCAACCGCTTTATCTATTGCCGCTTTAATTGCTGCTCCAGAAGAAATACCAGCTAATATCCCTTCTTTACGTGCTACTAAACGACTTGTCTCCATCGCTTCTTCGTTTGTAACTTGCATAATACCTGTGTACATATCAGTATTTAATGTTTTTGGAACAAATCCTGCACCAATTCCCTGAATTTTATGCGGTCCTGGTTGTCCTCCACTTAATACTGGTGAATCAGTTGGTTCTACTGCAATAATTTCAACATCAGGATTATGTTCTTTTAATACAGCACCGGCTCCTGACAAAGTACCACCCGTACCAACACCTGAAATAAATGCATCAATCGATAAGCCTTCCATTGCATTAACAATTTCAGGACCTGTTGTTAATCTGTGCACTTCAGGATTCGACATATTCTCGAATTGTTGTGGCATAAAGTAACCGTGCTCATCTTTTAGTTCGTTTGCTTTTGCAATCGCACCTTTCATACCTTCAGCACCCGGTGTTAATACTAACGTTGCACCGTATGCTTTCAGTAATGTACGACGTTCCTGACTCATCGTATCAGGCATCACTAAAGTAGCTTTGTAACCTTTTGCTGCAGCAACCATCGCTAAACCAATCCCTGTATTACCTGATGTCGGCTCTACAATGTTATCTCCTGGTTTAATGATACCTTCTTTTTCAGCAGCTTCGATCATCGCTAATGCAATTCTATCTTTCACTGAACTACCTGGATTTTGATATTCTAATTTCACATATACATCTGCTGCACCTTCTGGTACAACATTATTTAATTTCACTAATGGCGTATTTCCAATTAAATCAGTAACGCGTTCTACTCTTAATGACATCATATTCCCCTCCAAATTGTAAAATTATTCTTACTTTTTTCATCGGAATAAGTATATCAAAATTAACATTTAAATAAAAATAATCCGTTTACGCGATGATGCTGCGTAACTCTTCAGGTGTAAAGTGATATTTCTCACGACAGAAATGACATTCAACTTCTGCGCCACCATCTTCTTCGATCATGGATTCAACTTCTGCTTCACCTAAACCTTTAATTGCAGTTAAGAACTTTTCTTTACCACAGTTACATTTAAACTCGATTGGCATCGTATCGATAATACGAATATTATCTTCACCCAATATCTCTTCTAAAATTTGTTCAGGTGATAAACCTTTATCAATCAGATTAGAGATAGGTTCCATATTGTTAATGCGTTCTTCTAAAAAAGAAATCGTTTCTTCGCTGGCAAATGGCAATAACTGAATAATAAATCCACCGGCTGCCTGTGTTAATTCTTCAGGTGTACATAACACGCCTAAGCCAACTGCTGCGGGTACCTGTTCACTTGTCGCAAAATAGTATGCAAAATCTTCTGCGATTTCTCCGTTATGAATTTCCGTTGACCCAGTAAAATAATCTCGCATACCGATATCTTTAACAACATTGATATAACCACTGCGTCCTACCGCTTCACCAACATCCATTTTACCTGGTCTAATCGATTCCACCTGTACATGAGGGTTTTGTACATAACCACGTACTTCACCTTTTGCATTTGCGTCAACAACAATCTGACCAAGGGGTCCGCCACCGTTAATTGTTATTGTTAATTTCTCTTCATTCTTAAGCATTGCGCCCATCATTGAACCTACTGTTAATGTACGTCCAAGCGCAGCTGTGCCAACACGCCACGTATCATGTTTTTCTCTTGTAGTTTCCACTAAATTTGTTGTTCTTACACTAAATGCACGCACTTCATCATTAAATGCTAATGCTCTTACTAAATAATCTTTTGTCATTGTTTTTCTCCTTTTAAAAAGAGGCGGAATCGAAGCAATGCTTCTTCTCCGCCTCCTATTTTAGAATTTATCTTTGTCTAATTTATCAACTTTTGGTTCTGGTTCATTTTTAGATTCATCGATTGGTGCATCAGGATTTTTTAATTGTTCCTTTACTTCTTCATACGAAGAACCTGCATCTTCTGAATCATTACCGTCAACATCTTTAACCGTCACTTTAGAATCATCAGTTTTATCTACTACAACTTCTTTTTCTTTCATGTGATATAGATGTGAATCATCATAGCTTACTTCTGGTAAAGTACCGTCAACGAATAAGCTATTGATTTGGTTTGCTACCAATGTTTCTTCTGTTAATAAAGTCTTCGCAATTAAATCAAGTTTATCCTGATGTTTCAGAAGAATTTCTTTACATCTCGCGTAACTTTCTTTAATAATACGTTGAACTTCCAGATCAATTTCATACGCAATCTGATCTGAGTAGTTCGGTTCGTGACCCATGTCACGACCTAAGAATACTTCACCTTGCGTTTGCCCAAATTGTAATGGTCCAAGTTTATCACTCATACCATATTCAGTGACCATCTTACGTGCGATACCTGTTGCACGCTGGAAGTCATTATGTGCACCTGTAGAAACTTCACCAAATGTGATTTCTTCAGCAACACGACCGCCTAATAATCCGACAATCTTATCTAATAATTCAGGTTTAGTCATAAAGTAACGATCTTGTTTCGGTAACATCATCGCATATCCACCAGCTTGACCACGCGGTACGATTGTAACTTTATGAACCATTTCTGCTTCATCTAATACACAACCGATAATCGTGTGTCCTGCTTCATGCCACGCAACGATATTTCTTTCTTTCTCAGAAATAACACGTGATTTCTTCGCTGGACCTGCAATAACACGGTCTGTTGCCTCATCAATATCACGCATATCTATCTTCGTCTTACCTTGACGTGCTGCAACAAGTGCTGCTTCGTTTAATAAGTTCTCTAAGTCTGCACCAGAGAAACCAGGTGTACGTTGACTTAAAGCTTTTAAATCTACTGTTTCATCAAGAGGTTTATTACGCGCATGTACTTTAAGTACTGCTTCACGACCTTTAACATCTGGTGCCCCTACTTGAATCTGACGGTCAAAACGTCCAGGACGTAATAACGCTGGATCTAAAATGTCAGGTCTGTTTGTTGCAGCAATCATAATGATGCCTTCGTTCTCACCGAAACCATCCATCTCAACTAATAATTGGTTCAGTGTTTGTTCACGCTCATCGTGACCACCACCAACACCAGCACCACGCTGACGTCCTACTGCATCAATCTCATCGATGAAAATGATACATGGTGCATTTTTCTTAGCATTTTCGAACAGGTCACGTACACGACTGGCACCGACACCGACGAACATTTCAACGAAGTCAGAACCACTGATTGAGAAGAATGGAACGCCTGCTTCACCAGCAACTGCACGCGCGATTAACGTTTTACCTGTACCAGGAGGTCCTACTAAAAGCACACCTTTAGGGATACGTGCGCCCATCTTCACAAATTTACGATTATCTTTTAAGAAATCTACAATTTCAATTAATTCTGCTTTCTCTTCATCTGCTCCAGCTACATCTTTAAAGCGTACTTTTTTCTTTTTATCATCATAAAGTTTTGCTTTAGACTTACCGAAATTCATAACACGGCCGCCACCGCCGCCGCCTTGTGATTGAGATAGGAAGAAAATAAAGACAAATGCTAATAATAATAATGGAATTAAAGTACTTAACATACCTAAAAATACATTTTCTTTATCAGCTGGCTTTATATCAAATTTCAAATCACCATCTTGCTCTTCAGCAATTTTAGTGATTTTATCTAAATCTTTTTGGTTATTATACATCAGTACCGAAGTAAATGTTTCATTTGGTTCAGCACCTTTTAATTTCCCTTTGACTAAATATACATCTTGTCCAGGCTGGATCGTCATTTCTTTAACATTACCTTTTTCCAGCTGAGACATTAATTTCGTGTATGTCATCTGTTTTGGCATCGAACCCGTGCCATTAATCATTGAAAACACACCGAATAAGACGATACCTATTAGTGTTACCATCAATATACTACGAAAGGCTTTTTGCATTCACGTTGTCCTCCTACCTATTTGTAAAGCTAACAAAGATTTTAACATAATAAATGTTGTTCAATCTACTAATTAAACTTACACAATTTTTACAAATTTTATTTTCTTTTCAGTGCAATGCTTCACTATTTAGTATAAACTTCTTCTTTTAATAATCCAATGTATGGCAGATTACGATATTTTTCCTGATAATCTAACCCATAACCTACAACGAAATCATCAGGAATCTTCTCGCCTACATATTTCGCTTCAATATCTACTTTACGGCGCATAGGCTTATCTAATAATGTTACGATCTCAATTGAATTCGCTTTGCGATATTTTAATAGATCAACGATTGCATTAAGCGTCGTTCCAGTTTCTAAAATATCTTCGATAATAATGATATCGCGCCCTTCAACAGAAACATCTAAATCTTTTAATATTTTAACTTCTCCTGTTGATTCTGTGCCGCCATGATAAGATGAAACATCCATAAATTCCATCTCAACATGGGTATCAATATGTTTAAGTAAGTCTGCCATAAATAGAATTGATCCTTTTAAAATTCCGACACATAAAGGGAGCTTCCCTTCATAATCAGCAGTAATTTCTTTTCCAAGACGCTCACAAGCTGCTTCAATCTGTTCTTTCGTTAATACAATCGATTCAATATCGTTATGCATGATTTAGTTCTCCTTTGTAATTATTATTTTATTATTGAAAGGGTGATGGTTAGATTTATAATGGCCAATCGCTATTACTTCATCTTCAACACAAACGATTGGTATTTTTGGACGGTCGTAAACAGGCACTTTTAAATCTTTAAGAATACGCGCTACTTTTTGATGCATACCGTTGATTTCGATAACATCTCCATCTTTTCTTGTTCGAATTGTGATTGGTTGAATTTCATCTTTAATTTCTATTTTATAATCATTAAAGTAATATTTCCCGGGTGAAACCACTTCTAATTTGTCATCAATCTTTTCATTTTTATTTCGTACTATCAATTTATCATAAGCAATTTGAATATGCCAACCTGGAGCGATTGCAAACGAAGCATGTGTTGCATCACTTTGAAGTACACGTATCACTTCATTTAAAAATCCAAAGCTTACAGTATATTGTGTAATATATCTCTGAATAAATGAAAGCAGTACTTTTTGAATGACTAATCGATTTTCTTCAGACAACTTATATCGTGATAATGCATTATTTTCAATATCTATTTTATAACGCTCAACATGTAAGTCGATTAAATCATCTACATCTTCCATATAATCAGCTAAATTCAATAACTGATGCTTATCTATCGAAGAATCATCTAATACTTTAAATATATCATTACGAATAAAGTTTCTTAAATATTTGCTGTCTGTATTCGATGCATCTGTCATATACGGAACTTTAAATTCATGTGCATATTCTATTAATTCAGCTTTACTCACATTTATTAAAGGACGTATCAGTTGATAACCATCACGTGCTACCACTTGCTGAATATTTATCGGTTGATAGTTATAACGGTTCGTCATCAGTCTAAAGAATATGGTTTCGAGCTGATCATCTTTATGGTGCGCCGTTAATAAACAGTCAATATGCTTTATATTAATTTGTGTTTCAAAAAAATGATATCTAATATCTCGTGCCTCACGCTGGATACTTTTGTTCGGGTTAAATGAATTTTTAGGTATCGTATAAGTAATTAATTCGATATTATGCTGCTTACAATATGCTTGAATCATTTTTTCTTCTTCATCTGATACGTCACGCAACTGATGATTAACATGCAATGCATACAACTTCTTATGATGATTTAATATGTTCACCTTATCGAGCAATACCATGCTATCGACCCCACCCGAAACTGCAACCGCAACGGTGTCATATTCATTCCACAAACAATCCAAAATCTCACCACCTCAACAAAAGAAGAGCTCAGGGTCAGACCCTAGCTCTTGATTTAGATAAACAAACGTATTAACGCTTTGACCCTCTGCCACCACGACGTGACTCTGTTTGACGTTTAATTGAAGTTAGTCGATCTTCACTGTCTTTTAAGAAATTTGATAATTTTTTTTCAAAGTCTTCAGGCTTTTTCTCAACTTTTGGCGGTGCAGGTTTTCTTGGGCGTTCTTTCGCTTTTTTAATTGAAAGGCTAATCTTTCCATCATCACCAATTGTTAATACTTTAACTTCTACTTCATCGCCAACTTTTAAATGTTCAGCAATATTTTCTACGTAACTATCTGCAACTTCACTAATGTGAACTAATCCGCTTTTGCCTTCAGGTAACTCAACGAATGCACCGAAATTTTTAATGCCTGTAACTTTACCTTTTAATTTGTTTCCAACTTCAATTGCCATAAGTTTAATAAATCCTCCCGATTAATTCTTCATAATATATCATTATATGCTTGATTTTCTCTTTTTACAACTTGATTAATCAAATTATCTGTGAAGTCTGACTTATTCAGTTGCATCTTTCTTTTTATCTTTTTCAGGAATCTTAAAGATTACTTCTCCATCATTACTTAAGAAATATTCACTACGTGCAATCTTTTCAATATATTCTTTACTATTAAGCTGTTTTAAGCGTTCTTTCAGTGCGATTTCTTTATCTTTAAGTTTTTCCAGCTCGACTGTTTGTTTCGCTTGTTCCTGCTTCAAAGCTCTATTGGTATTCATTTGCATAAAGAGAAGTAACGTCAAAAATAATAAGATAGCGAGAAGAATGCCTCCGAAGACTGTCATACGCTTTCTTACAATCATGCTACTTTTACGATTCAATCGATTAATACGCGCCTGTTCCTTCGTGTATTCATTTTCAATTTTACGTACTTCCTTAGCCATACGTAACACTCCTATTCAAAAGGCTGTTCAATTTTTTCTTCTTTTTTTACTTCAAACATTCCTTTTGCATTATCTTTTGTTGCATGTTCTTTCAAGTCTGTGACTTCCACCGTAATGATGCGTTGTCCTAAACGTACTTCTAATTCATCACCAACTGCTACAGTGCTTGATGCTTTCGCAACATTACCATTGATTTTAATTCTACCTTGATCACTCACTTCTTTTGCTAACGTACGACGTTTAATTAAACGTGATACTTTTAAATATTTATCGAGTCTCATCTATTCCACCTTCAATTTCTTTCAAAGCATCTTTTAAAGATACGTTTTGAATTTTATTCAAATCATATAACTTTAAGAAAATATCTGCAAAAATTTTCTCTTTTTTCACAGTACGTTCTTGTTTTCCTTCTTTCGCTTTAGCATCATTCCAGACATCATGTAATTCATCTACGGTTGATATTGATTCATCTCCAAACACATGTGGATGACGACGAATCATTTTATCGGTAATGCTCTTTACTACTTCTCTCGCATCGAACATGTAATCTTTTTTCGCAATCGCACTATGAAATACAACTTGTAATAATATATCGCCTAACTCTTCGATGATGTTATCGATATCATCATTATCAATCGCTTCAAACAATTCATATGTTTCCTCTAATAAATAACGCTTTAAACTTTGATGCGTTTGTTCTTTATCCCAAGGACAACCATTTTCACCTACAAGCGTATCCATCACTGCTGTGAAATATTCAAAGTCCCCTGATAATTGCCCATCATTTAATGGCGGTACAAAAAGTGACGTTAAATTTGATAACGCAAAGTCATGGTCCATTTCATGTAAAGGTCGCCATATTACATCTGCATCTTCTCCGCGTGCACCTGTAACGATAGCAACATTATGTTCAGCAGGGTAAATTTCTAACAACGAAACTTTGACATCACTTGCGATCAACTGATCATACACTTGCGTTACAATGAGACCATTTCTAGGATTAATTGATGATGCCTCAAACATCGTTCCGTCAAGCATCTGAAAGCCATTGTTTGGATCAAACTGCACTGCCTGGAACAGGTCATCGATAAAACTTTTTCCGCCTAATATTTCAATATTTAAAGTATCATCTGCCAGCAATAACTCAGTTGTTGATTCTGCAACCATCGGATGACCGGGCACTGCATAGATAACATCTTCAGTTTCAGCCAGCATTTTCAGGCGACTTACAATTTCTTCATAGACATTGCTGAAATCATCATTTTCTTCATATACTTCATCGAAGCTCATCCATTCAATCTCTTCCAGATCTTCTACGACTGGATGTCGCATTGTTCTCACATAAACTTTGTCTGCCTTATTTAAAAAGCGATATATCCCAAAAGGTAACTCATCCAGACCATAGTTCCCTAGACCTACAATCGTTATTTTATTCATCCAATCACTCTCTCATTAATTTATTCATCACACTACCGAATGGTAAATGGTGCCACTCTTCCTGCGTTATAATCTTCCACTTAATCATAGCATATAATACAATAATGCCCCCTGTAATTACCCCAATGAGCGCGACAGAAAGCGCGCCGATGCGTGTATTAAAATCTATCATCATTTCAATCTGAATCAATACACTCATTACTAAAAGTGTTATGCCCCACTTAATCAGAAATGATTGAAAAGCAATTTCGTACCTGCGTACAACTCCGATATGTAATACGTAGGCATAGACGAATAATCCTGTAACTGATGCGAGTGCAGCACCTTTAATATCAAAGAAAGTTATCAGTAATAGGTTGAGTATGATTTTTACTGCTAATCCTAAACCAATACCCCATAGTTGTATGCGATAGTCTTCAAAGATTTGAAGCATAGCAGTGTACATAATGATAAGTGATACGAAAATGATAGCTAACATATAAATAAACAGCGCTTCATAACCTGCCACTGACTTGAACAGGAACATATTAAATGGTTGAATTAAATTCATTAACCCGATGGCAGCAGCGCTACTAAACACGATCGTAATCTTAAGCGCACTATTCGCATAGCTATTCATCTGACTTAAATCACGTCTTTGTTTACATTCCGAAAGCAATGGAATCAGTACAAGCGAGAACGACGTGGTCACAATAAGACCCATTTGAATAAGCGACGCCCCACGATCATATATCCCTTTTAGCGCTCTAGCTTCTTCAAGCGACATTAATGTTTTCAATTGATTAATGACTGTAAAGCTATCTACGAGTTGCCATAAAATCATAATTAAATAACTTAAACTATAAAAAACAATCAATGTTATAAAACTTCTATATGATCCTATATTATTTCCTCGGTAATCAATTGTTTGACGTTTATTTTGCCACATTAAATAAATACATGCTCCGAGTAAACCGACAAATGAACCAAAAATACTTAATGCACCACTTTGATAGACTGATAAGTCCATCCATACAAATAATCCAATCGACAATAGTATGATAGATACGCGTAGTACCTGATCAATCACCTGAGAATAAGCAATTTCTTTCATTGCATGATTCATCTGTAGTTTCCCACGAATCATCGCAACTGCCGGAAAAGGAAGCAATACTAAACTGGAGGCACGTAACATTGTACTTAACATTGGGTCGCCCATTAAATTTGCAATGATATCGCTACAAATTAATATGACCACTAATACCAATATACTTATCCAGGTAATATGTTTATATAGTTTTCCTATAAATGACTTTTCATAATGAGATTGACTAATAACTGAGGGAATTGCATTTAACGACAGTACGGAAACTATCGCAATGATTGGATATACTTGCTGATAGGCATAGAGACCTGTATCACCTAAAATATTTTGATAGGGTACGCGATATATCGCACTTAAAATTTTCACGATTAACATCGTTATTGTCAGTATAATCACGCTGTTAAATGCCGGGTTCTTATTCTCCATCAAACTCGATTCCTTCTTGTATTTGACGCGTGAGTTGTACTAATGCAGCAAGCCAGTTTGCATTTTTCTTCAGCGTAAATGTCATTTTATTGTCTTTATATTCTATCTTTAAGTCTCGACCGAAATCTTCTGTCGCTTTAAATAAACGTTCACCGTTAATTTTATTCGTCGTAGCTATACTTGACTCAAGCACAACTGCCTTTCCGGTATCTTTCACATTCACAATACCAAACGCTAAAGCATTTATTCTGATTTCAACGATCTTCATTAACTGATCAACCGCTTCTGGATATTCACCATATCGATCGGTCATTTCATCCTGAATATCCATTAATTCTGATTCTGTCGTCACGCTGCGTAGCTTTTTATAAAATTCAATCTTCGCTTGTTCTTCACGAATATAGTCAGCTGGAATATATGCATCAACTTCTACTTCTATTTCTAGTTGAGGCACTTCTTCGACTTGTTTAATACCACGTTTTTCATTAACTGCTTGCTGCAGCATTTCAGAATACAAATCATACCCAACAGAATCAATAAATCCATGTTGCTGACGTCCTAATAAATTCCCTGCGCCACGAATATTTAAATCACGCATTGCAATTTTAAATCCAGAGCCAAGCTCAGTAAATTCTTTTATTGCCTGCAAACGCTGTTCAGCTACTTCAGTGAGTACTTTATTTGGTGCATGCAAGAAGTAGGCATAACTAATACGATTACTACGACCGACGCGACCACGTAACTGATACAATTGACTTAAGCCAAATCGGTCTGCATCTTCAATTATTAAAGTATTGGCATTCGGTACATCGACACCCGTTTCGATAATTGTTGTTGTCACTAAAATGTCGTATTCACCATTAATAAACCCAAGCATCGTTTCTTCTAGTTCACGTTCTGATAATTGACCATGCGCAACAGCAATGCGCGCGTCCGGCATCATCATCTCTAGCTGTTCAGCTTTCTGATAAATGCTCGCTACACGATTGTATAGATAAAATACTTGTCCGTTACGTGCTAATTCACGTTCCATTGCTTCTTTAATAAAGTTATGTTGATATTCTAGTACATACGTCTGTACCGGAAATCTATTTTCCGGTGGTGTTTCAATGACCGATAAGTCACGTACACCCAGTAAACTCATATGCAGTGTTCTTGGAATTGGTGTTGCTGTAAGCGTTAATACATCGACATTTGTCTTCAACGCTTTAATTTTCTCTTTATGTGTAACACCAAATCGTTGCTCCTCATCGACGATAAGCAAGCCTAAATCTTTATACACAATATCTTTGCTCAGTAGTTTATGTGTGCCAACTACAATATCAACAAATCCAGACTTTAATCCTTTTTTCGTTTCATCTATTTCTTTCTTTGATCTGAAACGGCTCATCATCTGTATTTCAACTGGATAATCCTGCATACGCTCAATTAACGTCTCATAATGTTGTTGTGCGAGTATTGTCGTCGGCACTAAAAATGCAACTTGTTTACCATCAAGTACCGCTTTGAACGCTGCACGAACAGCGACTTCAGTTTTACCGTAACCAACATCTCCACAAAGCAGACGATCCATCGGTTTACGCTTTTCCATATCTTGTTTAATTTCAACGAGACTTTGTACCTGGTCTGCAGTTGGTTCATACGGAAAGTCCATTTCAAACGTTTCCTGTGCCTCAGTATCAGGTCCGAACTGATATCCTTCAACGCGCTCTCGCTCCTGATATAACTTCAATAATTCTTCAGCGATATCTTCAACGCTTTGTTGAACGCGCGCTTTTGTCTTTTTCCATTCTGTGCCGCCGAGTTTGTTTAGCTTCGGCTCTTTATCTTCTGAACCGACAAACTTTTGAACATAATTCATTTGATCGACTGGCACAAACAGTTGATCAGTCCCTTTATATTGAATTTTAATATAGTCTTTATGCATCTTATTGACGAGTAATGTCTCAACACCCATATAACGTCCTACGCCATGATGCACATGGACAATGTAGTCACCAACATTTAATTCCTGATAAGATTTAATTTTCTCGGCATTCGATAACTTCTTCGTACGTTTCGGTTTTTCTTTACGTAATTTAAATAGCTCGCGTTCAGTGACAACAACAAGTTTCATAAACGGTAACTCGAAACCTTCTGACAAATCACCTTCGACAATTGTATTAATACCCGGTTTACTTCCCTTAGTATCAAGCGTTACAGGTAATTTCATATCAGCTAGCATTGATTTAATCTTATCTTTTCTCGTTGCATTACTTGCCAGTACAACGATATTGAAGTCATTTTTTCTGAAACGGTCAAACTCTGAAAACATTAAATCATATTGTCCGTAAAATTGCTGCAATGGTTTACAAGAGAATTTATAGATATTTTGTAACTTCACTGGCATAGAAGCAGTAAACAGTGTAAAGTATGCTACATTAAATTGATTCATCAGTGTTTCAAAGCTATCTTCTTTAATGAATGTCTGTCCGACAAATCCACGACCCGATTCAATTAAAGATTGGTGAAATTCACTTGTTTCTCGAATACTTGATTCTATCGCTTCATTTACACGATTAATTTCATCGACAATTACAATTGCTTCTTTATCAAAGTAATCAATAATCGTCGTCTCTTTATTATAAGCAAATTTTACAACGCGACGTAAAATATTATGATTAAGTATTTCTCCCATATTCATTTTGATAGTTTGATACGTATCACGTAAATCATCTCTCACATTTGTCGCAATCTTTTGGCGTGTTGCCTCAAATGCATCAGATAAATTAGATTCCAGTAATTCTATATCTTTACTCGTAAAAATAAATTCACTTGCTGTAGAAATTTCAACTGAATCGATATTATTTAATGAACGTTGACTATCCGCATCAAAATAACGAATAGCATCAACTTCAGTATCGAATAATTCAATGCGGACCGGCTCACCAATCATCGGGAAAATATCAATTAATCCACCACGTACTGAAAACTGACCAAGCGTCGTTACGCGCTCACTTTTCTGGTATCCCATATCTACTAAATCTTGTTGTAATTGAATGAGATCAATATCTTCTCCAATTTTTATTTCACGATGATAATCTGTAAATAACTCCGGTCGACTTACAAGCTTTTGAAGCCCGTTAATCGGCACGAGAAATAACCCAGCTTGACCTTTTGCCAAGTGGGTAAGTGTACGAATACGCTCACGCATTAAATCCGGACTTTTTGTCGAGAACTCTTCAATCATAATATCTTGTACCGGAAACTTAAATAGTTCCTCTTCATCAATCAGTTGTGCTAAATCGTTTTCTAATTTTTCTGCCTGAAACAAGTTACTTGTCACGACAATCATTTGTTTTTTATGGCTTAAATAACTTTCCGCTAAAATTACGGCTTTTGCACTTGGATTTAAACCCGTCACCAATATATTTTGTTTACCGAGTGAATCATTATACTCGTTAAATCGTTCATCACTTTTCAACAATTTATCTATTATCTGTCTCATACATCACCATTATATTGATTCATAACATTTTCGAATCGCTCTCCACCGATAAATGTTTCAAGTGCTTCGATTGTATGATCAATCACTTTCTGCATCGTTATCATTTCGTCCTCACTAAATTTCTGTAACACATAATCCACCACAGGTTTACGCCCTTCAGGACGACCAATGCCTAAACGAATACGCTTAAATTCCTGTGTTCCTAAATGTTGTATAATTGAGCGCATGCCATTCTGTCCACCAGCAGAACCTTTCTGACGAATACGAATACGACCTTGAGGCATATCAAGATCGTCATATAGAACAACTAAATCCTCTACAGCTATTTTATAATAATCCATTAACGGACGAACCGCTTCACCTGATAAGTTCATATACGTCATCGGTTCAATAATCAGTACTTTCTCACCATTAATATTTGCTACCGTATAGTTTCCTTTAAATTTCTGCTTATCTAAATCTATATTATGTTTCTTCAAAAATTCATCTACGACCATAAATCCTACATTATGTCGTGTATCTTCATATTTCTTACCTATATTACCTAACCCAACGATACATTTCATATTTAAATCCTCCGCTTAATCATTATCACTATTATAATATAAAAAAAGAGACATACAAATGTATGTCTCTTGAATTCGAATAATTATTCAGCTTTTTCTTCTGATTTCTCTTCACCTTCAGCAGCTTCAGTTCCTTCTGCTTCTTCACCTTCAACAGCTTCTTCGCCATCTTCTTCTGGCTCTTCTTCAACTGTAGGTGGTACAACAGATACGATTGCTTCTTCGTCTTCATTATTGATAGTGTAAGCTTTATCTGATTTTAAATCAGCAACAGTGATTGTATCACCGATGTTTAATTCAGTAACGTCAACTTCGATGTTTTCTGGAATATCATCTGGTGTTGCAGTAACTGATAATTGGAATAATGGTTGTTGAACAACGCCACCTTCTTTAGCGCCTTCAGCTTCACCAACTAAGTTTACTACTACATCAACTGTTAATTCTGCTTTCATATTGATTGCTAAAAAGTCGACATGTGTAATTTTGTTTTTAATTGGATTGATTTGGTAGTCAGATACCATTACTTTAACTGTTTTTGAACCTACTTCTAGTTCGATAACACCGTTACGTCCAACTTCACGGATTACTTTAATGAAATCAACTTCTTCAACTTTAACTGAAGTGTTTTTAGCGCCATAACCGTATACTACAGCTGGAATCTTACCTTCGTTACGTACTTTGTTTAAACTTGAACGTGTTTGTTTACCTTGTCTAATCGTTGCTTTTAATTTACTCATAGTTATTACTCCTTTTGTGCGCACTTCTTTGCGCTCCTACACCTTACCCATCAGTTGTGGTAACCTGCTTGCAAAGTGTTTATTTGTCTTAAATATTTATCACATAATTAATTAATACCCCGTTAAACTTCTTCTAAACATTTTTTATTAAATAAATTTTTAAAGATTATAAAAAGACACAATGCTACGCATAAACATTGTGTCTAAAGCACTATTAATCAAATAAAATACTTACAGATTCTTGTTCATATACTCGAACAATCGCTTGTGCTAATAATTCACCAACTGATAACTGTTTAATTTTCGCTGGTTTATTTTCTTCAGGTAATAAAATAGAGTTTGTAACAACTAATTCTTTAATTGCTGAGTTTTCAATTCTCTCATAAGCAGGGCCTGATAATACAGGATGTGTACAACATGCATATACTTCTTTTGCACCTTTGTCGATTAACGCTTGAGCAGCTAATGTGATTGTACCTGCTGTATCGATGATGTCATCAATGATGATTGCAGTTTTCCCGTTAATGTCTCCAACGATATTCATTACTTCAGAAACATTTGGTTTCGGGCGACGTTTATCGATAATCGCAATCGGTGCTTTTAAGCGGTCTGCCATCTTACGCGCACGTGTCACTCCGCCATGGTCAGGTGAAACGATAACTAATGAATCTTTATCGATTTCTTCTTTCGCTTCAAAATAATCAGAAAGGATAGGTACACCCATTAAGTGGTCAATCGGTAAATCAAAGAAACCTTGAATTTGAGGCGCATGTAAATCTAAAGCAATAACGCGGTCTGCTCCTGCTTTTTCGATCATATCTGCAACTAATTTCGCAGTGATAGGCTCACGGCTACGTGCTTTACGGTCTTGACGTGCGTAACCATAATAAGGCATTACAACGTTAATTGTTACTGCTGAAGCACGTTTTAATGCATCAATCATGATTAATAATTCCATTAAATGTTCATTTACCGGATTAGATGTTGGTTGAACGATAAATACATCACATCCACGAATACTTTCTTCGATGTTGATCTGAACTTCTCCATCACTGAAACGTTTAACACTTGATTTCCCTAAAGGAATCCCTACCTCTTTAGCAATTTCTTCAGCTAAAGGCTGGTTAGCGTTTAAAGAAAAAATCTTTAAAGTTGTATTTCTGTATTCATTATTCATCATCATTTTGTAATGCCCCCATTTTAGATATCGTATTATTTATCGCTTTCTGTATATGAAATAACTTTACTATGACCTTAATATTATACATTACTATGCTTTATCGTAGTAGCCTTCTTTTGTAGTTTGTCTTGCACGTCCTAATGCCAGACTTTTATTTGGCACATCATCTGTAATGGTAGAACCTGCAGCTACAAAAGATTCATCTCCTATATGAACTGGCGCTACAAGATTTGAATTACATCCGATAAACGAATCTTTACCAACAACAGTTTTAAACTTATTTTTGCCATCATAATTTACAGTAATCGCACCACAACCAACGTTAGTACGTGCACCGATTTCAGCATCACCAATATAGCTTAAATGTGAAACTTTCGCTTCATCTTCTAATTTAGATTTTTTAATTTCTACGAAGTTACCAATCTTAACTTCTTTACCGACATCACTACCTGGACGAAGTTGTGCAAATGGTCCAATTGCTGTTCTTTCATCAACAAATGATTCTGAAATATATGATTGTTTTACAGTAACATTATCTTTTATTTCACTATTCTCAATCGTAGTGTGTGCAGTAATTACTACGCCTTCACCAATTTTAGTGTTCCCTTTTAACATAACACCGGGCTCAATAACAGTATCCGCTCCGATTTCAACATCTTTATCAATATACGTTGTCAGCGGATCAATAATTGTCACACCATTCATCATGTGCATTTTATTAATACGTAAACGCATCGTTTGTTCAGCAATCGATAAATTATAGCGATCATTTATACCTAACGTTTCACTGAAATCTTCAGTAACAAACGCTTCTACAAGTTCACCTTGTGCGCGTAATAATTTAATCACATCAGGTAAATAATACTCACCTTGTGCATTATCATTATCAACTTGCTTTAATAATTCGAATAATAATTTATTATCAAAACAGAAAGTACCAGAACTAATTTCATTGACTAATTTTTCTTCAATGTTAGCATCCTTTTCTTCAACAATACGTTCTACACTACCGTGTTCGTCACGAATAATACGTCCATATCCGAACGGTGTATTCGTTTTAGCTGAAAGAATCGTTGCTTTTGCACCAGTTGTTTCGTGATGTGCTACAAAGCCTTGAATTGTTTCTTCTGAAATTAAAGGTGTGTCTCCACAAATTACAATTGTCGTACCTTCTTTATCTGCTAAATGCTCAGCAGCCATTTGAACGGCATGTGCAGTTCCTAACTGTTCTGTCTGCATACTAAATTGAGATTGATCTGCCAAGGCTCGCTTTACATCTTCAGCGCCATATCCAACGATTGTAACGATATCTGTTACACCTGCCGCTTTAATATTATCTATTACATGCTGTACCATTGGTTTACCACAGACAGGATGTAATACTTTATGCAGTTTTGACTTCATTCGTGTCCCTTTTCCTGCAGCTAAAATAACAGCTTGTTTTGTCATATATATTATCCCCCAGTAAAACATTTTTTTATAAGCTATGCGATGTGTAATCTGCTCAGTTATTTTTATTTTAACATACATTATGTATATTTCGATAAACAAAAAAGCGCGCCTGATAATTTGTTATCAGACACGCTTATTCACTATTTCATTTCAATTATTTTAAATCTTCTTCAACTGTCGTTTGTGAATCAGATTCTACTAAATTAGGTGCTGCTTCACTTGTAGCATCTTCAGCAGTATCCACGTCGTCGTTATGATTATTCTTTCCTAATTCACTTGGATCAATCGCTTCAGTTTCGTCATATACTTTCATGACTGCAGCCTGAATTTCTTGACGCATTTCGCTATTAATTGGATGGGCGATGTCACGGAATTCGCCATCTGCAGTACGTTTACTCGGCATTGCCACGAATAATCCGTTGTTCCCTTCAATAACGCGTAAATCATGAATAACAAATGCCTCATCCAGCGTAATTGATACCAATGCTTTCATTCTACTGTCCGTAGCTAATTTTCTCATTCTAACATCTGTGACTTTCATCTTAGATAGCCTCCTATATAAAATGTAAGTTAAAAATCTACTTAACTTTTAGAGCTACCGCTTCAATCTCAACTTTCACATCTTTAGGAAGACGACTCACTTCAACACAACTTCTTGCAGGAAGGTGCGCATTGAAATATTCGCCATATACTTCATTGATGATTGGGAAGTCATTCATATCACTAATAAAAATCATTGTTTTTACTACTGAATTTAAATTCGATCCGCTTTCTTCTAATACAGCTGATAAGTTTTCTAATACTTGCTTCGTTTGCTCTGCAACGTCATCACCTATTACTTCACCATCTATAGTCAGTGGAATTTGTCCACTTGTATAAACCATATTGTTAACTACAACAGCGTGGCTGTATGGTCCAATTGCTGCCGGTGCATTTTTTGTGAAAATAGATTTCATGATGATATCTCCTTTTTATTTCGAAAATTTTTCTAAGCAATTACCTTTTTCAACTGTAAAAGATTGATTATATTCATCTACGTCGGATAATTTCACTAAAGAGGTATAGTCTTGAATCAAGCGATTTTTAACTTCTTTTGATTCTACTAAGACTGTTACCCCTTTAACAGTGGCTTTAAACTCATTCATTAAATTCATAACACCTGTAATTGATCCACCCGCACGCATAAAATCATCTACAATTAAAACTTTTGAACCTTCAGGTAATGTCCTTTTTGATAATACCATTGTTTCAATTTTTCGTGAAGAACCTGAAACATAATTTATCGAAACCGTTGATCCTTCTGTGACCTTATTGTCTTTTCGAATAACGACAACAGGCAGATTAAGTATACTTGCAACCGCATTTGCTAATGAAATACCTTTCGTTGCAATCGTTACGACAGCATCTAACTCTTCATCCATATACATCGTTGCGATGAGCTTTCCAACTTGATTTAATAAACTCGGTGTCCCTACAACATCGGACATGAAAAGATAGCCACCTGGCAGCAATCGTTCTTTCTCCTGCAGCATTTCACACAACTGAGAAATCAATTGATCGGCTTCTTTATAAAACATCTTATGCTTAAACGTTACACCACCACTTGCTCCTGCAGTCGTAGTGATTGTTCCGATTTCTTCTTTGATAAAAGTATCTTTAATGATTTGTACATCTTCACTGATTGAAGACTTTGCCTGACCGAATTTATCTACAAAATACGTCAACGGTACAAGCTCATTAGGATGACTCAACAAGTAACTTGTCATATAAACGATTCTTTCACTTCTTTTAAACTTCATTAAAATCCCTCTTTACGCATATTATACGTTAAATATACCATAAATGTTCGGGAATTTATATTCATCCTAACATGCGCACCATATATACTTCTTTACAACAACCTTTAAGCGCATTGACTACACTCTTTGCCTGACGTTCTTTCGCTGCTAATCCGTAAACTGTTGGACCGCTGCCACTCATCATCGCTATATCTGCGCCAGCTTTCATCATCGTGTCTTTTAATGTCTGGATAATCGGATGCATTTCAATAGTGACGGATTCTAAACGATTTCCTAAATGACGAATCATTTCGTTATAATCCCCATTCTCAATTGCTTCAGCACAAGCCTTACTATCAATTTTTGCGTGAGGTTTTGTTAAATCAAGCGCAGTATACACCTCTTGTGTAGAAACGCTAATATCAGGTTTTGCTAAGATGACCCAGCAAGCAGGCGGTTTAAGTAAATGTTGCAACTGCTCACCACGGCCTGTGCAAAGACTCGTCTTTCCATGCACACAGAATGAAATATCTGAACCGATTTCAGCAGCATGTTCTGCCAATGTATCGAGCGATAATCCTAATTCAAACAATCTATTCATACCGCGAAACGTCGCTGCTGCATCGCTTGATCCACCCGCAAGACCGGCTGCTATCGGGATCGTCTTATCCAATGTGATTGTCACCCCGCAATCCAGATTATAGCGCTCCATCATAATCTTTGCTGCTTTATATGCTAAGTTACGGTTATCATTCGGTACATATAAGTGTTCAACTTTTAATACGATTTGCTTGTCTTTACGTTTCTCTAAAGTCAAACGATCATATAAATCTACTGTTGTCATAATCATCTCTACTTCATGATATCCATCTTCTCGTTTATATAAAGTGTCTAATGTCAAATTGATTTTTGCTGATGCATTTTCATAAATCATAATAATTCCTCACTCATAGTTTTTAATATTATATTATTTTATCACAACTCACGTTATACCATTTCATGAAATGCAAAATAAAAAAATTAAAACCTATTCCATATGGAATAGGTTTTAATTTTTATTGAACAAGAAATTCTTCTTGCTGATCATTTACAAATGTTACTTGTACGTTTTCTGTCAATACGTCGGTATATGTATATGACACACGCTCAAAATTATGTTTATCTTGGTCTAATTCAACCACGAAAACTGATGGATAAGTTTCTTTAAGCACACCGCGGCGCTCAATTAACTTTTTACGTCCTCCATTAGCTCTTAGTACAATCTGATTTCCTAACTGACAATCAAGAATTTTTTTGATGTCTACTAATGTTTTTGGCATAGAAACCCACCTCACTATGCCTTAAATTATAACACTTTGCATATAAATAGTCAATAAAATTTTTAATTTTATCAATTTAAATTACGCTTGTCAATATTTTATATCACTATTTGTGGGTAATTTTTTATATTATTTGCAAGTCGTGCAAATTCTTCGAGCGACAAACTTTCTCCTCTACGACTTGGAGCAATGTTACTCTCTTCTAGCCATGCGATAATGTCGTCTTTATATTCCTTACTATTTGGAAACAGACTCATATAATTATTTAATATCGTCTTTCTACGTTGTACAAATGCACCTCTTGTTAATTTAAAATACAACTTTTCGTCATCCACTTTAACGCGTGGTTCTGGTAATGTCGTTAACTTCACTACAAGTGAATCAACATTAGGTGGTGGCATGAATACTCCTTTAGGAACAATCATGACACGTTTCACATCTGTATAATATTGAATCGCAATAGATAAAGAACCATATGCCTTTGTTGACGGTCCTGCTGTTAAACGCTCTCCCACTTCTTTTTGCATCATCACAACGTAACTGTTAATCGGTAAATGCTGTTCTAATAACCCCATCAAAATAGGCGTCGTAATATAATACGGTAAGTTGGCGACGACAAAGATATCGTCACAATCAGATAAATGTTCATCAATCGCTGCTTTTACATTTGCCTTTAATATATCTTCATTAATCACTGTAACATTGTCGTATGAACTTAATGTATCCCCTAAAATTGGAATCAGGCGCTGGTCAATTTCAAACGCTAATACGCGTTTAGCCTTTCGCGCAAGTTGTTCTGTTAAAGAACCCATACCAGGACCTATTTCAATAACACCACACGTCTCATCAATCCCTGCAGCATCAATAATATTACGAATAACATTTGGATCGACTAAGAAGTTCTGCCCTAAACTTTTCTTAAATTTAAAGCCATATTTATTTAACAATTCCCTCGTACGCGTTGGTGTTGCAATATCATTCATTTCCATTGAAATTCTCCTTATTATCTAAATTCATAGCATCTAACACGTCCGCTTCAGTAATGCCAAATGCATTTAATCTATGAAATAATTGCTTACCATTACAATAACCAATTCTTAAACTTTTGCACAAGTCTTTACGCTTCGATGCCGCTTGAGGGCCGATTATTAACCCTAAATCAATAAGCAAAGCTTTTGATACCGTTTCTGAATCATGCTCAAAAGGTGAAGAAACACTTAATAATGCATCACGAATTGCTTCAACCGGTGCATGCTCAATACCAACTTTACCACGCTTATTACATGCAATATCCGCATCGATAAACGCATGTTTCACCGTTGGTACACGCTGTTCAATGGATTTTCTAATCTTATTTCCCGGGTAATCAGGATCCGTTAACACAATGACACCACGCACCTCAGCAGCGTGTTGTATCGCTTCAATTGTTTCATCATTGAGGGCAGAACCATTCGTTTCAATCGTATCGCACTCAACTGCCATCTTTACTCGCGTTGTATCGTCCTTACCTTCTACGACAATCATTTCATTTATTTTCATATCAATCTTTCCTTTTTACTTATCTATATACAATATTACAATTATACTTGTTATTTTAAAAATGGATAGAATTATTTATAGTAAAAAATAAGCAGAGACAAATGTCCCTACTTATTTTCATAATCCACCAAACAGCTGTTCTGCATTTTTCGTGGTTTGTTCCGCGACTTCTTCATAAGTAATGCCTCTTAGTGCAGCAATCTCTTCTGCCACTAGTTTCACGTGCATCGGTTCATTACGTTTACCACGATACGGATGTGGTGTTAAATATGGCGCGTCTGTTTCCACGATTAACTTATCTAATGGCACATGCTGCGCTACTGCTTTCGGTTGCTTTGCATTTTTAAACGTTACTGGTCCACCTAAAGAGATGATAAAGTTTAATTTCAACACTTCATCACATGTTTCAGGGCTACCACTAAAGCTGTGCATCACGCCTCCAACTTCATGCGCATTTTCTGACTTTAAGATTTCAATTACGTCTGCGGTTGCTTCTCGGTTGTGAATTACAATCGGTAAATTTACTTCTTTAGCCAGTTTAATCTGGCGTTTAAACACTTCTTTTTGGACATCTTTCGGTGATTTATCCCAGTGATAATCGAGCCCCATTTCACCGATAGCAACAATTTTTGGATGTTTAGAAAGTTCTTTAATCCATTCATAATATTCATCAGTGAAATCAATCGCATCCACTGGATGCCAGCCGATTACACCAAATACAAATTCATATTGATCAATGAGCTTCATCGTGCGTTTAATTGTTACTTCATCAAATCCAACGACGATCATACGGTCTATTCCGTTTTCTCGTGCTCTATCTATAACTTCCTGTAAATCTTCTTCGTACTGATCTGCGTTTAAATGAACGTGTGTATCTATTAACACAGTATCACTCCTCGTGTTTTTATTTTACGATTGAGCCGTTCTCAATTGCATTTGGTACGCTGACTAATGTTAATGCACCATCTTTTTCTGCTGACAAAATCATTCCTTCTGATTTCTCTCCACGTAATTCTACCGGTTTTAAGTTTGTCACAACAATTACTTTTTTACCGATAATGTCTTCTGGTTTATAGAATTCAGCTATTCCTGATACGATTTGGCGTTGTTCATTACCTAAATCTACCTGGATTTTTAATAATTTTTTCGCTTTTTTCACGTAATCCGCGTCAATGATAGTAGCTGTTTTTAATTCTACTTCATTAAATGTATCAATTGTAATCTCCGGCTTAGCAGGTACTTCTTCTTTTTCCTCTTCTGCTGGTGCAGGCGGTTGCATCGTACTCTTAATAAATTCTACTTCAGCTGCTGTATCTAAACGCGGGAAGATTGGTGTTGCTTTCTCAACCACTTTTAAGTCTTTAATCTTACCGTATGCATCAAGACTCGCAAATTCAAATAATGTTGGATCCTGAATATTTAACTGATTAAAGATTTTTGTCGGTGCTTCTGTTAAGAATGGGCGTAACAATACGCTCGCAAAACGAATATTTTCAACTAAGTGATACATTACGCTTTCTAATAATTCTTTTTGTGCTTCATCTTTGATTAAAATCCACGGTGTTGTTTCATCGATATATTTATTTGTTCTTGAAATCAGCTTCCATACTTCTTGTAACGCTACTGAATATTGTAAGTTCTCCATAGCAGCATCGTATTTCGCTTTCGTTTCAAGTGCTAACGCTTCAATTTCAGCATCTACTTCATGCATTTGACCTTTGTAGCCAGAAAGATTGCCATCAAAATATTTATTGATCATCGCAATCGTACGGTTAACTAAGTTACCTAAGTCATTTGCAAGGTCAAAGTTTGTACGATCAACGAAAGCTTCAGGCGTAAACACTCCATCTGAACCAAATGGTAACTCACGCATTAAGTAATATCGCACTGCGTCTAAACCGTAACGATCAATTAGGATATGCGGATCTACCACATTCCCTTTAGACTTACTCATCTTACCGTCTTTCATCAAGATCCAGCCGTGAGCAAATACTTTCTTCGGTAATGGTAAATCTAAAGCCATGAGTAAAACTGGCCATATAATTGTATGGAAACGAACAATTTCTTTCGCCATAATATGGACATCAGCTGGCCAGTATTTCTTAAATTCTGTATCATCTTCTGAAAGGTAACCTAAAGCAGAGATATAGTTTGTTAATGCATCAATCCAAACATATACAACATGTTTCGGATTAGACGGAACTTTTATCCCCCAGTCAAAAGATGTACGAGAAACAGCTAAATCTTCTAACCCTGGTTTAATAAAGTTATTTAACATTTCATTTTTTCGAGAAACAGGTTGAATGAAATCAGGATGATCTTCATAATATTGTACTAAACGATCAGCATATTTACTCAATCTAAAGAAATAACTTTCTTCTTTCACAAGTTGAACCGGGTGTCCTGAATCCGGACTTTTCCCTCCAACGATTTTATCGCCTTCCATAATAGGATCAACAAGTTGCGTTTCAGTGTAGAATGTTTCGTCTGGCACTGAATACCATCCTTCATATTCACCTAAATAAATATCATCTTGTGCTAATAATTTTTCGAATACTTTTTCAACAACAAGTTTATGACGCGTTTCAGTCGTTCTAATAAAATCATCGTTTGAAATATCAAGCTTTTTCCATAATGCCTGAATGTCTTTAATGATTTCATCTAAATATTCTATTTCAGATTTACCGGCAGCAAGTGCTTTCTCCTGAATCTTTTGGCCATGTTCATCTGTACCTGTTAAATACTTAACATCGTAACCTTGCATTCTTTTGTAACGCGCGATAGCGTCACCTGCAACTGTTGAATATGCATGTCCAATATGTAATTTACCGCTTGGATAATATATAGGCGTTGTTATATAAAAAGTATCGTTCGTCATGTTCGTCCTCCTAGTGCTATTTATCCTTTAAATATACAGAAGTTTTCGTTATTTTTCAATATGACTAATCTTTACAATTCGACAAGTAAAATTATTAATATATTGTAAAATCAAGTAAAGTTCTCAAATTCTGAATATTACATAACATTACTAAACCATTACAAATAAAGATTTTGATGATATATCGTTGACAATGTAAAAATACGGTAGTACACTCTTATTAAGACAAATGTCGAAAACACTTATTAATTTTGTCGAATTTACTAAAATTACTACAAAAACAATTTTTGGAGGAAATATATTATGAAATCTACTGGTATCGTAAGAAAAGTTGATGAATTAGGACGTGTAGTTATTCCAATCGAATTACGTCGTATTTTAGACATCGCTGAAAAAGACGCTTTAGAAATCTATACTGATGCAGATAAAATTATCTTAAAAAAATATAAACCAAGCATGACTTGTGCTGTAACTGGTGATGTTTCTGAAGATAACTATTTATTAGCAGGTGGTAAATTAGTATTATCTAAAGAAGGCGTAGAACAAATCTTAAAAGAGATCGAAGCTAAAGATAAATAAGATATAAAAATAAAAAGGTTCGAGTCCAAATGGACTCGAACCTTTTTATTTTTTATCGACATGATACATTTGATACACTTCGTTCTTCTTCATTTCTCTATCTAAAGCAACTTGTTTAATCGCCTCTTTATTTCGTAATCCTTCTTTAACATAGTGATTGACGTGATTTTCAACCGTCATTTCTGACCACCAGTTCACATTATTTTCGCCTGTGCTGCCTTCAATTATAAGAACAAACTCACCTTTAAGATTAATATCTTTGTCCAGTCGTTCTAATAGATACAACACTGAATCCGTTTCAACTTGCTCAAATTTCTTAGTCAGTTCACGTGCAATGGATATTTTACGTGTACCGTCTATTTTTGCAATCATTTCTAATGTATGTTTCACACGAAACGGTGATTCGTAGATTATGATGGTGTGAGGTAAAGCCATAAGCGATACAAGTCGCTCTTTCTTTTCATTATCTTTGCGAGGTAAAAAACCATCAAATAAAAATGAATAAGAGCTAATACCACTTGTCATTAAAGCTGTAAGTGCGGCATTAGCACCTGGCACTGTTTCAACTTTAATACCTTTCTCACGTGCCACAACAACCAGTTCATATCCCGGATCACTTATAAGGGGAAGTCCTGCATCAGAAACCAATGCGATACGGTTTCCTTCTAACAATAAATCGATAATATAATCTGTCACCTGTTCTTTATTGTGCTCATGGTAGCTTTTTAATGGTGTATCAATATCATAATGCATAACGAGTTTTTTAGTCACCCTTGTATCTTCACATAAAATGATATCCGCTTCTTTTAACATTCTTACCGCTCTAAATGTAATATCTTCTAAATTGCCGATTGGTGTACCTACTAAATATAAGATACCGCTCATAAGGTACCTCCCTGTATTAATTTAATCTTTTGTGAACGTGTTAATTGTTTAATCGCATACTCTCTTTGCATTGCTGCACTTTTCGTTTCAAAACTTTCTTCGTATACGCGTTTCACCGGTAATCTTACTCTTGTATACTTTGCACCTCTGCCTTCGTTATGGGTATGGAGTCTTTTCTCCAGGTCATTTGTATAGCCTGTATACAGTGTACCATCACTACATTCTAATATATAAATATAATGACTACCCATAATAAACCTCATTCATCGATTTAGAATAAGTACCATCCGTATCATAAATATAAAACGGCGGCATAACCTTCACATCTGGTTTACCACCTTTTATACCAACGACAACAACTGTAATGGCATCGGGTTTAGTAGGTGATGAATAGATAGGATAAATAACTTTAGGTTCAATGCCAACTGATCTCATATCAGAAAGTACATCAATCAACCGATCAGCACGTTGAACAACAATCATTTTTCCTCTTTGCTTCAGTAAATGGTTTGCAGACTGGACGCAATCTAAAAATGTACAAAGCACTTCAGTTCGAGCAATACGATGAGCTTCCTTTAAATGCTGATACTCCTGATTTGCTCTAAAGTAAGGAGGATTACATGTTACAACATCAAATTGACTGGGTATAAAATTTTGTTTCACGCACTTTATGTCCATCTCGTGCATACAAATCTGTTCTTCCAGTTTGTTATATTGAACAGATCGCCTTGCCATATCCACAAGTTGTGACTGAATTTCGATTGCTTCTATCGGCATGATTGTACGATGAGATAATAATAAAGGAATAATGCCATTCCCTGAACAAATATCTATCACTTTGTCTTTTTTCTTTAAAGGCGTAAGGTGTGCAAGTAGCAGTGCATCTGTTGAAAAAGAAAACACATCATCATTTTGAATGATGGATAAATTTTCTTTAATTAATTGATCAAATCTTTCATTTTCTAATAACATCATAATTCCTCCAATAAAAAAAGGCTTACGCCTCTTTTTATTCTTTATCAGATAGTAAGCTTAAACAAAAAATACAGTCGCCACCACCACGGTGTTTGCCAAATAAATCTGTCGGACAAATATGAAAGCCTTCTGCGTAAAGCATCGCTAAATTATCTTTACTTTGAAGAACTTTATTATTCTTTTTAGGTTCCTCTTCTTCTTTAGGTACCTGAATGAAACGTTGCAAATTATCATTTTCTAACTTTAAAGCAACATTTTCTTCGACTAAAGCAACTGTCAGTTCTTTTAATGTTTCATAACTATCATTTATATTATTGATTTGTTTCTCCAGCTTAGTTAAAGCATTGAATAATTCATCGCGGTTCATGATAAACCTCCTAAACTTGTACCTCGTCGATATGATAAACGATTGGTGTTTCCATACTCTTTAATTTTACTTGCATCGTCACATCTAATATATTTAAACCGATAACACGACCAGGTCCTTCAGGTGTTTGAATTTCTTCCCCAATATCAGGTAATCTTCTTCTTGTTTCTTCGTAATAATCATTTTCGTATTTCAAACAACACATTAAACGACCACATGCACCTGAAATTTTAGTAGGATTTAATGATAAATTCTGATCTTTTGCCATTTTTATCGATACGGGTTCAAAATCACCTAAATAAGTTGCACAGCATAAACTACGACCGCAAGGACCAATGCCGCCTAGAATCTTCGCTTCATCTCTTACACCGATTTGACGTAATTCAATGCGTGTTTTTAGATCATAGGCTAAACTTTTAACTAATTCACGAAAATCCACACGCTCATTAGCAGTAAAGTTAAAAATAATCTTTGCTTTATCTAATGTATAAGTTGCATTTACTAAGCGCATATCGAGTTCATGATTTTTAACGTGTTGTTTACATAGCTCTAATGCACGGTCAGCGTCTAACATATTTTGTTCATACTTTAAAATATCATTTTCCGTTGCTTTACGACTAATCATTGGTACCGGCATCACTACGTCTTCAATCGGCACTTCTTTATTTGGAATAATAACACGGGCAAGTTCAACGCCACGCTTTTTATTATCAATTACTACTAATTCATTGACTGAAAATTGTTCATCACCAGGTTGATAATATTCTGTCTTACCTGATTTCTGAAATTTCACGCCTATTATTTCTATCATTATTTCACCTCATTGAGCATTTGAATCGCTAAAGCTTCATACACTAATGTTATATTAACATATTGTAACAATTGCTGTTTCGCTGTAAGTGTATGGTCTATCATTGCTAAACATTTATCAATTGTCAGTAGATTTGCCTGCTGTTGAATATGTTCTTCCATTTCAGGATAACTTACTACATTATCTCCAATGAGTACATACATCAAATCCTGTAGATACAGTTGAATCATGTCTATTCCCATCAATTGTTTCTCTCGCGAATCGAGTGTATCCAAAATGTTGACAATTTGAATTAATCCCATTGTATCACTGTTTAGTAAAGTTTGGCACCACTTAATTATTACACCCTTTAAATCATTAAATTGTTGTGTCTCATACCATTCCACTGCTTCTTCTTTACTTAAGTTAAGAGCATTCATCGTCGCCAGAACAGATTTTGGAATATCCAGATCACCATGCTTGGTCAAGTCATCTTCACTAGCTTGTATAAAGATATGCTGACATCTTGAATGGATGGTTGGTAAGATGGATTTTGGTGCAGTTGTTACTAATATTGCTACAGTATTTACTGGGGGTTCCTCTAAAAATTTTAATATACTATTTTCACCTTGCACCGTTACTTTATCGAAATCCATAATAATATAGACTTTATGTGTGCCTTCAATCGGTTTTTGATTCATACGATGTAACAAATCTTCTATTAACTCTTTTTTTATCGTGGCTTCACTTGTTTCTAGAAGAATGAAATCCGCGTGATTTAAATTCTGAACGCGACTTTGACATATATCATTATTACTACAAAGTATTTGTGCCGCAAAACGCATTGCTTCATCTTTTAACTGGCCTCTATTTTGTCCATCAAACAAATATGCATGACTTAATTTATTATTATCGATAAGATGCTGCAGTTGCTTAAGCATTCAATCTACTCCTTTATATAATCAAAAAGCTGCACAAGGCAGCTAATGTTAGAACTGATGAAATTGTTCAATTGGCATTACGAAGACTGTTGCGCCACCAACTTCGACTTCTACAGGATATGGGATATAAGCATCCGCATTCCCACCCATTGGTGTTACTGGTGTAACAACTTGTTCTCGATTACCACAAGTACTATTGATTAAAGTTAATAGTTCATTTACGCGTTCGTCTTCTACACCACAAAGAAACGTCGTATTACCAGCTCTTAAAAAACCGCCAGTAGAAGCGAGTTTTGTTGTTCTAAAATTATTTTTAGTAAGTACATCAGATAGACTTTGGCTATCCTGGTCCTGTACAATTGCAATTATCATTTTCATTTAAAACACCTCTTATTATTAATTATATCACAAACTATTTAATGCTCTTATTAATTGCATCTAAACAATCATTAACTACCTCCAAAAGAGGTTGCGAAGCATCAATCAATTTAATTCTGTCAGGATGTAAACGAAATAATTCATCATATCCTTTTACAACACGCTTATGAAAGTCAATCTGTTCTTTGTCCAATCGGTTTGTTTCACGTGAATTATCTTTAATACGTAATAATCCTATTTCAGGTTCAACACGTAAATATAACGTTAAATCCGGATATTTACCTTCAATTGCAAATTCATTGATCGCACGAATTTCGTCAAGACCGATACCACGCGCATAGCCTTGGTAAGCTAATGAACTATCAATAAAACGATCGCACAATACGATCTTGTCCATGTGTAGTGCAGGTAATACCTTCTCAACGAGGTGCTGTCTACGGCTTGCAGCAAATAATAATGCCTCTGTTCGATAATCCATTGCACTCGCATCATCTAAAATAATATTACGGATATCTTCACTAATTTTTATACCACCCGGTTCTCTTGTCGTAATGACTTCGAACTTGTCGCTTAATTCTTTCGCTAATGCTTTAATTACTGTACTTTTACCCGAACCTTCCGGACCTTCAATTGTAATAAAATAACTCATTATTAACTCCTACTCCCACACACGAATTTTATTATCATAGATACCATGTACTTTTCCACCATTAGAAATAAATGAAATAACATGTTGAACATGTTCCTCTGAAATCACTTCTCCCTCTAATATATATGGAATACCAGGAGGATAAGGAATAATATGTTCTGCACATATACGACCTATGCTGTCATTTAAATCTATAGTAATAATATTATTTGAAGTCTGGGCAATATAGATCCCATCTAATTGATTATATAACATCTCACTTTTTACTTCATTTATAACTCTGTTACTATCTAATTTTATATTATTTATTCTATCAATCAAGAACTCAAATAAATAACGATCATTCTCATGCCATAATGGCAATACACATAATACAAACTTTTCATTACTCAACTCAGTAAATATACCGTATCTCTCTAATAAATGCGCTAATTCTATACCACTATAATGCTCGTGCATCAACATTATCTTCAGTGGATCCTCCGCTTCTATAAAATCAAAGACTTTGCGCAGTGCTTTTAGTAATGTCGTTCTACGCTTAAAAAATAATCTATCTTTATAATGCTTATAAAAGGTATCTGCGTGTTCTAAACCTAACATTAGCATATACGAAGGACTAGAAGATTGTAGTATCGAAAGTAAATGATTTATCTGGTGTTTTATATCTTCAGGAATAGCATGATTTATATGAATAACTGAACTCATTGTAAATGCAGGTAATGTCTTATGATAAGACTGTACTACGAAATCAGCTGCGTATTTTAATGAACTTACAGGAAAATGCTCTGAAATATTAAAATGCGCGCCATGCGCTTCATCAATTAATACAGGAATATGATAACGATGAAAATACTCAATTGCCGCTTTAATATCATATGTTTCACCAAAATAATTAGGATATGTTAATACCGCTAATTTAATATGAGGCAACACATCTTTATCCATAGCTCCTATATCAATTCCACTATACTCTTTTGTAGTATATGAAACATTTGTCGGTAAAATATATGCGCTACCTTTTCCCAATGCAATCGCATTATAAATTGATTTGTGCGCATTTCTCATAATAGCAACACTCGGAACTTCACCAGCCTCTATAAAGGAAAGAATCACTGCCAGTAAACCGACAGTTGTACCGTTTACTAAAAAACGTGAATCATATCCCTCTTTGTCAATCGATAATTGACTATTCTTTATAATATCATCAGGATGATGATAATCATCCATACCTGAAATTTCTGTAACATCGTATTTTAATTCTAAGTTATCAAGATGTCCTATCGTTTGATAATGGTGACCAGGAACATGCAGTGAAATTGGAATTTGTTTAAAATGTTCAATCATAGCATTATACATTTTCATAGAAAGAACTCCTTTAATTTTACAAATCATTTCTATATGTTAAACATTTTCATTACTTCTATCTATTATTGTACCAACATTTTTAAAACTAAGTATCTAATAATAAAAACACTTAAAAAAATGCAAAAAAAAGAGACCTTAACAGGTCACTCGTTTGCGGCTCATCGCATCCATTTAAGGTATTACTATAAATCTGCCCGGCAACGTCCTACTCTCGCGGATCGTAAGACCAACTACCATCGGCGCTAGAGAGCTTAACTTCTGTGTTCGGTATGGGAACAGGTGTGACCTCTCTGCCATCGTCACCAGACAAAGTATATTAAAGGTATTGTACCTTCAAAACTAGATAAACTTAAGAAGAAATATGATGTACCAAACATCACCGTGCAAAAAATCTATAAAATTGATTAAGTCTTCGATCGATTAGTATTCGTCAGCTCCATACATTACTGTACTTCCACCTCGAACCTATTAACCTCATCATCTTTGAGGGATCTTATAACCGAAGTTGGGAAATCTCATCTTGAGGGGGGCTTCATGCTTAGATGCTTTCAGCACTTATCCCGTCCATACATAGCTACCCAGCTATGCCGCTGGCGCGACAACTGGTACACCAGAGGTATGTCCATCCCGGTCCTCTCGTACTAAGGACAGCTCCTCTCAAATTTCCTACGCCCACGACGGATAGGGACCGAACTGTCTCACGACGTTCTGAACCCAGCTCGCGTACCGCTTTAATGGGCGAACAGCCCAACCCTTGGGACCGACTACAGCCCCAGGATGCGATGAGCCGACATCGAGGTGCCAAACCTCCCCGTCGATGTGAACTCTTGGGGGAGATAAGCCTGTTATCCCCGGGGTAGCTTTTATCCGTTGAGCGATGGCCCTTCCATGCGGAACCACCGGATCACTAAGTCCGTCTTTCGACCCTGCTCGACTTGTAGGTCTCGCAGTCAAGCTCCCTTGTGCCTTTACACTCTGCGAATGATTTCCAACCATTCTGAGGGAACCTTTGAGCGCCTCCGTTACTCTTTAGGAGGCGACCGCCCCAGTCAAACTGCCCGCCTGACACTGTCTCCCACCACGATAAGTGGTGCGGGTTAGAAAGTCAACACAGCCAGGGTAGTATCCCACCAACGCCTCCACGTAAGCTGACGCTCACGCTTCAAAGGCTCCTACCTATCCTGTACAAGCTGTGCCGAATTTCAATATCAGGCTGCAGTAAAGCTCCACGGGGTCTTTCCGTCCTGTCGCGGGTAACCTGCATCTTCACAGGTACTATGATTTCACCGAGTCTCTCGTTGAGACAGTGCCCAAATCGTTACGCCTTTCGTGCGGGTCGGAACTTACCCGACAAGGAATTTCGCTACCTTAGGACCGTTATAGTTACGGCCGCCGTTTACTGGGGCTTCAATTCGTAGCTTCGCGAGATGCTAACCACTCCTTTTAACCTTCCAGCACCGGGCAGGCGTCAGCCCCTATACGTCACCTTACGGTTTTGCAGAGACCTGTGTTTTTGATAAACAGTCGCTTGGGCCTATTCACTGCGGCTCTTCAAGGCTTGCACCCTAAAAAGCACCCCTTCTCCCGAAGTTACGGGGTCATTTTGCCGAGTTCCTTAACGAGAGTTCGCTCGCTCACCTTAGAATTCTCATCTTGACTACCTGTGTCGGTTTGCGGTACGGGCACCTAATTTCTAACTAGAGGCTTTTCTTGGCAGTGTGAAATCAACGACTTCGCTACTATAATTTCGCTCCCCATCACACCTTGACCTTAAGAGTACCGGATTTGCCTAATACTCAGTCTCAGTGCTTGGACGTACATAACCAACAGTACGCTTCGCCTATCCTACTGCGTCCCCCCATCGTTCAAACAATCTTAGGTGGTACAGGAATATCTACCTGTTATCCATCGCCTACGCCATTCGGCCTCGGCTTAGGTCCCGACTAACCCAGAGCGGACGAGCCTTCCTCTGGAAACCTTAGTCAATCGGTGGACGGGATTCTCACCCGTCTTTCGCTACTCACACCGGCATTCTCACTTCTAAGCGCTCCACATGTCCTTGCGATCATGCTTCGACGCTGCTTAGAACGCTCTCCTACCATTGTCCATTGGACAATCCACAGCTTCGGTAATATGTTTAGCCCCGGTACATTTTCGGCGCAGCGTCACTCGACTAGTGAGCTATTACGCACTCTTTAAATGATGGCTGCTTCTAAGCCAACATCCTAGTTGTCTGGGCAACGCCACATCCTTTTCCACTTAACATATATTTTGGGACCTTAGCTGGTGGTCTGGGCTGTTTCCCTCTCGACTACGGACCTTATCACCCGCAGTCTGACTCCCGTGTTAAATTATTTGGCATTCGGAGTTTGTCTGAATTCGGTAACCCGAGGGGGGCCCCTAGTCCAAACAGTGCTCTACCTCCAATAATCATCACACGAGGCTAGCCCTAAAGCTATTTCGGAGAGAACCAGCTATCTCCAGGTTCGATTGGAATTTCTCCGCTACCCACACCTCATCCGCTCACTTTTCAACGTAAGTCGGTTCGGTCCTCCATTCAGTGTTACCTGAACTTCAACCTGGACATGGGTAGATCACCTGGTTTCGGGTCTACGACCTGATACTCATTCGCCCTATTCAGACTCGCTTTCGCTACGGCTCCACATATACTGCTTAACCTTGCATCAAATCGTAACTCGCCGGTTCATTCTACAAAAGGCACGCCATCACCCATTAACGGGCTCTGACTACTTGTAAGCACACGGTTTCAGGTTCTATTTCACTCCCCTTCCGGGGTGCTTTTCACCTTTCCCTCACGGTACTGGTTCACTATCGGTCACTAGAGAGTATTTAGCCTTGGGAGATGGTCCTCCCGGATTCCGACGGAATTCCACGTGTTCCGCCGTACTCAGGATCCACTCAGGAGAGAACAACTTTTCGACTACAGGGCCTTTACCTTCTATGGCTGACTTTTCCAAAGTCATTCGTCTAAACTGTTCCTTTGTAACTCCGTATTGAGTGTCCTACAACCCCAGAGAGCAAGCTCTCTGGTTTGGGCTCTTCCCGTTTCGCTCGCCGCTACTAAGGGAATCGAGTTTTCTTTCTCTTCCTCCGGGTACTTAGATGTTTCAGTTCTCCGGGTGTGCCTTCTCATATACTATGTATTCATATATGGATAACATGACATAACTCATGCTGGGTTTCCCCATTCGGAAATCTCTGGATCAAAGCTTACTTACAGCTCCCCAAAGCATATCGTCGTTAGTAACGTCCTTCTTCGGCTTCTAGTGCCAAGGCATCCACCGTGCGCCCTTAATAACTTAATCTGTTATTAATAATTGTGATGTCTGCATAAATGCAGACGCGCGATTTTTTTAAGAATTCAAAAATGAACTCACTCGGTTTTGCTTGGTAAAATCTTTTATTTCTTCTTACTTTATCTAGTTTTCAAAGTACAAT